>DAOTXK010000373.1:0-12034 GCA_034435395.1 Anaerolineae bacterium
GGTCCAGGGTCAGGTCGCCAGCGGTCAACGGCCCGGCGAGGGCAGCCGTGGCCCCCACCCGGCGCAGGACGGCCTCCGCCCGAGCCACCAGCTGGCGAGGGCTGAAGGGCTTCACGATATAGTCGTCGGCCCCCAGCTCCAGCCCCCGGACGATATCGTCCTCCTCTCCCCGGACGCTGAGGATGATGATGGGCGTAGCGGCCTGCGCCCGGATCCGTCGACACACGGCGAACCCGTCGAGTCTGGGCAGGTTCAGGTCAAGAATGATCAGGTCAGGCGACTCGGCCTGCCACTGACTCAGGGCCGAAGGTCCATCATGGGCCATCAGCACCTCGAAGCCCGCCCGCCGCAGGGTGAAGGACACCACATCCGCCAGCACCAGATCGTCTTCCACGATCAACGCCTTCATGGCGTGCCCTCCGTGATCGGTATGGTAAACCAGAAGATCGAACCACCGCCAGGGCGCTCATCCACGCCCACGTCGCCGCCATGCTCTTCGACGATGGCCTTAACGACCGACAGCCCCAGCCCTATACCGTACTGAGCCCCGTCCGGATCACCCAGGCGCACGAAGCGGCGGAAAAGGTCCGCCCGTTCCGCCGGCGGGATGCCCACCCCCCGGTCGGCCACCGATACACGGAGCGAACGGTCGTCCACTCGCTCCAGGTTCAGTTCAATCTCCTGCTCCATCGGGCTGTATTTGCTGGCGTTCGACAGCAGGTTGACCAGCACCTGAGTCAGCCGGGTTGGATCACCATCGACCAGCGGGAGTGGCGAGAGGTCCGGCAGCACCAACCGTTGCCGACGGCGGTGCAGCAAGGGCGTCATCACCTGAACGGCTTCCACGATGACTTCATTGATCGCCGTGGGACGGCGGCGGATGCTGAAACGCCCGGCCTCGATGCTGGTGCTTTCCAACAGATTGTCGATCAAAGTTTGCAGTCCCGTCACGCTCAGATGGACTGAGTTGAGCAACTCTCTCATCTCGGCTGACGAAAGGTGTTCGATCTCATCCAGCAGCAGTTCGACGGAGGCGTTGAGGGCCGCCAGCGGGGTGCGAAACTCATGAGAGATGTTGGCCATAAAATAGGAGCGGAGATGCCGGACGGCTTCTTCTTCGGTGATGTCACGCAAGACCAGGGCTACCTGGACAGCGCTGCGGCCAGGCGGAATCAGTCGAGCGCCGGTCACGGCCAGCGTCACCGGTCGCCCGCTGTGGGTGAGCACGCTGATCTGGCGCTTGCCACCGTAAGGCGGGGTACGGGCCATGAATGGCTCGTCATTGCCATCCGACAGACGGAAGACATGATCAAGCGGCTGGCCTAACACCTCATCGCTCGACCACCCGGTGATGCGCTCCGCCCCCTGGTTGAAGAATGTGATACGGCCTTCCGCATCAAAGGTCACAATACCTTCCACGATGGACTGCACCAGGGTCTCCGACCAGGCTTTGGCCTGGGACAGGTCATCCAGCGCGCGGCGGGTGCTGACGCGATTTTCTTCCAGCGCCGTCGCCAGCGTGGCGATTTCCAGCGGCTCTCTGGGGATGGGAACCGGGGTGGTGAGGTCGCCCTGGCTGATGCGGAGGGCGGCACCGGTCAACTGCCGCAGGGGAGCCGTCAACCGGCGCGCGTAGCTCCCGGCCAGGGCCGAACTGACGCCGATCACGAGTAACGTGCTGCCGATCAAAATCAGCAGCGCCCGCGTCTCGGCGACCACCAGTCCGTCGATGGGCAGCGCCACCTCGGCCAGAGCCGCTGGCTGGCCCTGGGCGTCGCGCAGGGGGAGCAGAACGGTGTAGTAGCGGGTACCTGGCAGCGTCACCGCGACCATCTCGGCCTGGCCGGAGGACATCGCTCGCCCCACGGCCTCCGCGTCCACTGCCGAGGGAACATCGGTCATGCTGGTGGCAACCCGCTCTCCGGCCAGCACGATGCTCTGGCTCAACCCGGTGGTGACCGCCAGTTGCCGGACGAAGTTGTCGTCGAACAAAGCGCCAACCGTCACATACCCCAGCAGTCGGCCAGAACGGCTGTCGCGCACCGGCTGGCTGGCCAGCACACCCAGGGCAGATGTGGGGCGAGGCACGACACAGAACGTTGCCGCCATCCGCGTGGGATCAGGGTAGGGAGAAACCAGCTCGTCTTCGACCAGGGGTTCGCCGGAGGAGTCGTACACAATCAGGATGTCGAGATCAACCCCTGCCCGGAAAATTTCCACGTATTCGGACAGGGCGGCGGCGTTGCCCTGCTGCAACAACCGTTGCAGCGTGGGCCGCTGCGCGGCTAAAGTGGCCATATTGACCAGACGATCCTGTTCCGCCGTGAGCAAAGCCAGGGTGACCCGCCCCCCGTCTGCCACACGCGCCCAGGCCTGCTGCTCCAATTCGGTGAGGACCAGCCAGTAGGCGGGTGCGCCGGCGGCAACCGTCGTCGCTATGATGGCCACCACAAAGGCGACGACTAACTGGGTTGACAGACTACGCATCACGATTCGCGCCCTGGGGGCATGTCCGTCCCGCTGACGGCCACCAGAAAAAACCAGGCCCGGCAGCCCCGGTCAGCCATGAACGAAGATGCCCATAACTGCTGCCGGATCGGTCAGTTCCGGTCGAGCGGCTCTGAGGTGGGCTGGCCCTCCAATCGTTGCCATCGGCCGCCTTCGACCAGGCTCACAAAGCGCACGCACAGCTTGGTCAACCGCCGGCCGATGATCTGCGTCAGACGACTCATCAGTTGATAACCCAGCGTCGGGTAGTGCCCCATCAGTTCGCAGACGCGCACGCCGTCCATTTTGATCAACTGGACATCCGTGATCGCCAGGGCGCTCAAGCCATAGACATAGGGTTCCACCAGCGCCGACCAGCCCAGCGGTTCGCCAGCCACCAGCGTACACAGGCTGGGAGGACAGATGTCGTCTTCGTTAACCGGTATCTTAAGATCGATCATCCCGCTGAAGATCACATACAGGGCATCCGCCCGGTCACCTTCATGAAACAGCCATTCCCCCTCGTTCAGCGTGATCTCCTCGCTGGCCATGGCCAGCTCTTTCAGCATGGCATCGTCCAGCCCGGCAAACAACGGGAAACGGCGAAGTTTTTCCGGAGAGACCATTATTCCCATCGTCACAGCCTCCGGTAGAAGCCTGATATGGTTAGGGAGCGCGGGGAGTGCCTCTGGCGGCGTAAACCAGCCGAAGCACCACCCGCGGAGCGAGCGCTGCGACACGCGCGCAGCCAGGAAAACGCGCTGGACGGCGCAAATGCCCAGCGCTTCCGATGTCATAGGCTGTACGGTTGATGCCTGCGGTCATAGGTTTCCCTTCCCGGCGTTAGGCAACGAATGGAAACGCCGAATGTCCGCCTCACAGGGCCTCGTGTACCAGCTCGATCAGGTCCTTGACGACGAGGCCATCCTCATGGCCGGTGGTCTTCACCGCATCCTGGAACATCGTCACGTCTTTGGGACAGGCCACCACGAGAACCTCCACCCCATCGAGGGCCACTGCCTCGCGAATGCGCATCTCGCTGGGCCGCTCCTGGACCGCGCCTTCGTCCATCCAGATACGCCCGCCGCCAGCGCCGCAGCAAAGCGCGCCGTCAGCGTGGCGCGGCATTTCCACCAACCGGCAACCGGTCGCCGCGATCACCCGGCGCGGCGCATCGTAGACCCCGTTGTAGCGACCCAGGTAACACGGATCATGGTAGGTCACTTGGTAGCCGAGCCGCTTGTTGAACTTAAGTTTTCCGGCGGCGATGAGCTGGTCCAATAACTCGGCGACGTGCAGCACCGGAAACCGGCCATTGGTCGGATATTCGTGCCTGAGGGCGTTGTACGAGTGGGGGTCAGTGGTGACGACTGCCTGGAACGCGCACTGCTCCAGCGCGGCCACGTTCTTCTCGACCAGCATCTCAAACAGACCTTCCTCGCCCACTCGCCGTACATCGTTGCCGGCGTTACGCTCACCATCGTACAGGATGCCAAAGTCCAGGCCGAGGTTCTGAAATACCTGGGCCGTCTGGTGGGTGATGGCGGTCAAACTGGCGCTGTATGACGCATAGTCGCCGACGAACCACAGGTACTCAACTGCCTCTTTGCGCGCATCTTTGATCTTCGGCTCGATATCTCGCGTCCACTTGGCGCGCGCCCGCTCCGACTGGCCAAACGAGTTGCCATAGCGGCCCAGATTGGCCAGGGCGTCCTGGAGCATCTCGTCCATCCGCCCTTCCATGACCAGGTGGCGGCGCAGGTCCACGATGACATCCAGATGCTCGATTAACAGCGGGCATTGGCGGACGCAGGCCCCGCACGTCGTGCACGACCACAACATGCTGTCCGTGAGCACCCCGGTCAGGGGCGGCGCGACCACATCCCGGCGGAGCAGCGCCTGCCCATCCCGCCACAGCATGGTCCGCAGATTCACCATCAACGCCTTGGGGCTGAGCGGCGTGCCGGCGGCGAAGGCCGGGCAGGCATCCTGACACCGCCCGCATTCCACACAGGCGTCACATTCGAGCAGTTGCTTCCACGTCAGATCGCGCAACGTGCTGACGTATACCGGCTCGCCGTGGGCGTTGTTGGAGACGGGGGCGAGCTGCCCCGGTGGCCGGTCCAGTGACGAAAAGAACACATTGAGGGGGCCGGTGACGAGGTGGCGCAGCATACCGACCGGCAGCGTCACGAATAGCAGCGCCACCATGGAGAGGTGAAACAACCACATCCCCAGATGCGCCGAACGCAACACCTCATCCGAAGCGCCAGTAGCCCGCCACACCTGGGCGACTGCCCAGCCAGCGGGTGACCACGGCCCCCACGCCGGCCGTTGAATGGCCAGGCGCAGCGACTCGATGAGCAGCCCGCTGACGACGATCACCACCACCAGCACCAGCGACAGGGCGAACCCCCGCTGCAGGGTCAGGCGGCGGGGGCGCTGCACAAAGCGCCGATACCCGGCCATCACCGCGCCCACCAGAAAGAAGATGGTGAAGGCGTCCAGCACAAGCTTGTAGATCAGGTAAACATCCCCCTGGAGAATCCGGAAGAAATGGGAGTCGATGGTCGCAAACGCCGTCCCCAGGAAAAATACGAAGAATCCCCAGGCCAGGGCGACGTGCATGATGCCCGGATACCGCTGGCCCAGCACCCTGGTCTGAACAATGGCGTATTTGATCAGGCGACCCAGCCGCACATGAAGCCGGTCCCATCTCATCTCCGGTCGGCCCACCCGCCACCACAGCCGGGCGTGCCGGTAAAAACGGACCAGGCAAATCAGGACGGCCAGGCCCAGCCCGATGTAGACCAGGGGTTCCCCCCAATGGGGAATGTTCCACAGGTTCAGTCGCTCTGGCATACGACATGCTCCATTCGGATTCAGCGACCGGCCACCGCCCGTAGCGCGGGTCGCCGCCCAGCCAAATCACACCAGCCGTCTGGGTCAGGATTGCACGCGTTGTCGAATCTGCTCGGTGAGCGCCGGCACCAGATCGAACAGATCGATCCTGGCCCCATACTGTGCCACATCAAAGATCGGCGCGGCGGGGTCGGTATTGATGGCGATGATCACCTCGCTGCCGGACATGCCCTCGATATGCTCCGGCGCGCCGCTGATGCCCAGGGCCAGATAGAGCTTGGGTTTGACGTGTTTCCCGGATTTGCCCACCAGCCGCGTCGTCGGCAGCCAGGCCTGGTCCACCACCGGGCGCGAGGCGCAGACCACGCCACCCAGGGCCGCCGCCAACTCCTCCACCAGTTCCAGGTTTTCCTGTCGCTGGATGCCGCGCCCGACGGCGATCAGGATCGGTTCTTTGGAGATATCCACATCGCCAGCTTCTGGCTCGATGTATTGTTTCAGGGTGACGCGCAACCCCTCCAGCGCGGGCGCGGCCACCGGCGTCACCTGAGGCGGCTGCGCGCTCTGGCCCGCCTCCGGCTTGTACCCGCCGGGCACCATCGTCACCAGCGCGGTTGGCGCGGGGAGATCGCCCTCAGCCATGATCTTGCCGCCGCAGAGCTGACTGACGAACCGGAGCGTGTCACCCTCGACGCTCACGCTGCGGCACTGGCTCACCAGCGGCAGCCCCCGCCGGATGGAAAGCCCGCTGGCCACATCCATACCGACCGAGGTGTGTCCCAGCAAGACGGCGCGCGGCGCGTAGGTGTCGACCAAGTTCGCCAACACGGCCAGGTAGGCGTCCGAGGTGAAGTCAGCCAGCGCCGGGTGATCGACGTACAGGACGCTATCCGCGGCCAGATCAGCCGCCAGCGCCTCCACGCGATGACCGAGCAACACCGCGACCACCTGGCCGCCCGTCCCCTGGGCCAGCGCACGGGCCGCCGCCAGCATGATGTAGGAAATATCCGCCACCTGTCCCCGCAGGTGTTCCACCACCACATGAATATCCGCGCTCATCAGCGTCCACCTCCCTCACATCACGCCCAGCTCTTGCAGGATGCTCACCAACTTGGCCGCGACCTCGCGCTCATCGCCTTCAATCATCGTCGCCCGCTCGCCGCTTTCCGGTTGGAACATGCGGCTGACGGTCGGCGCGCCGCTGAGGTCCCACGCCGCCGCCGGCTGCTGCTCAATGGTGGAGTCCTTCATCGCCTGCCGGACTTTGCTGACCGCCACATAACGCGGCGGCTGCTCCGCCACCTGGATGCCGAGCACGGCGGGCAGCGTCACTTCCATCTCGGCCACCAGCCCGCCGGGGTACTCTTTGCGGGCCGTGCACCGATCACCCGATACCGTCACGCCCGCCACATAACCGACGTAGGGCATGCCCAGAATCTCGGCCAGCAGCGGCCCCACCGACCCATCCAGATCGTCGTGCGCCTGCACGCCGGTCAGCACCAGGTCGGGTTGAAGCCCGCTGATGACTGCCCCGAACACGCGCGCCAGGGCGTGGTTGTTCGCCCCACCCTCCAGGTCCCCGGTGATTTTGATCAGCCGGTCGGCCCCTTTGGCGGCGGCGGCGTAAAGCGCGTCGTCCACATCCGGCACGTCTGGGGCCACGACCGTCACCCGCCCGCCCAGGCGCTCCTTAAGCAGGATCGCCTGCTCCAGGGCATGATCATCCAGTTCGTTGAGGACCAGCCGCAGCCAGTCGGCATCCAGGGCGGTCCCACTGGGGTCGATCTCCAGCTCCTCCACCAGATCGGGCACCAGCTTGATAGGCGTCACAATGTTCATCGGCTTCACTCCTCCTCGCCCATGGCCTGGGCCAGCAGTTCGACAACATCCCTGACCAGCAACCGTTCGGCCCCCTCGACCATCTTGATGGCATCTTCGAAGCGCGGCGCTTCATACGGGCAGGCGACGGCCAGGATTCCCGGACGGTGTTCGGCGGGGGGAGCCTGGCTGGCCCGGCGTTTCTGGGCGCTTTGCCGCTCCCGCGCCGTCGGGATCACCGTGGTGAAGGCCCGGCCCGCGCCGGAGGCGGCCAGGGCTTCGCGCACGCGCCACTCAGACAGTCGGACATGGGCCTTTTCCCACTGGAAGCCGTCCAGCCACATCCCGCCACCGCCGCCGCCGCAGCACAGGCTGGTTTCCCGGTTATGCGGCATCTCCGTCAGCTCCACCCCAGGGATGGCCCTCAGCAGCTCGCGCGGCTCGTCGTACACCCCATTGACGCGGCCCAGATAACAGGGGTCATGGAAGGTAACCGTGGCCTTCAGTTCATGGGTCAGCAGCGGCTGGAGTTGATCAAGCCGCTCGGCCAAAAACTGGGTGACGTGCCGCACGGGGTAGGCGATGCCCAGCTTCGGGTACTCGTTTTTGAGGGCGTTGAAGGCGTGGGGATCGGTGGTGATGATCTCGTTGAACTCGTACCGGCGAAAGGCCTGCCCGTTTTTTTCGGCCAGCATCTCAAACAGCCCCTGTTCGCCCGCCAGCCGCTGCGAATCGCCGTCACTGTATTCTTCCGGCCCCAGGATAGCGAAGTCCACGCCCAGGGCGTGCAGGATGCGGGCCAGCGCCCGGCTGGTCGACTGGACGCGCGGGTGATAGGAAGCGTAGTCACCGACGAACCATAACACGTCCACTGGCCGCTTGATCTGCTTCATGATCGGGACGGGCGGTTCCAGGCCCATCGCCCAATCGGCCCGTTTGCGGGGCGACTCGCCCAGCGGGTTGCCGTACCGCTGCGTATTCTCCAGGGCATCCTGGAGTTCCGCCGGGACATTGCCCGCCAACAGCAGTTCCTCCTTGGCGCGGGTCATCAGGCCGGCGGTCAGCGGGATTTTGGCCGGGCAGACCTGCGAACAGGCGTAGCAGGATACGCACATCCAGACGGTGTCCAGGTCCAACACTTCGTCAAACACGTCAGCGTGCAGGGCGGCGATCATCCGACGGGGCGCATAATCCATCAGGTAGCCGAACGGACAGACGCCGCTGCACGTGCCGCATTGCAGGCAGAAGGCGATCTGCTGACCATTCACCACCTGATAGAGACTGTCATAGAATTCCTTGCTGAAGGAAAGGCGCGGAGCGACTTCTTTTGTAGCCATGCCGAGACCTCCTATGCCACGTTCCAACTCGGCGATATGTTCTCTTAGCTCAGCCGGCGCCAGTACCTCGCAGGCGGATCCCCAGCTCCGAATCCAGGGTACCAGCCCGATCACGTCGGTCACCTTCACCGACCATTCAACGCCACCCTCCGGCAGATCGCGGGTTTTCTGGGAAGGTAGCCATATCGTCTCGCGGACTTGGCGGGCCACTTCAGGATCACCAAACCGCAGCCGCACCTCGGTTAACTCATCGCCATACCAGATGCCCCATACCTGACGCAGTATCGTATCGGTGACGATGTCATTCGGGCGCAGGAACCGCTCGGTCGTAAGCACCGCCCTGGTGATGTTTTCGACCTTGAAGGCCCGCAGTTCATGGTGGGTTAAGCTGTGCCCGATCAGACACACCCCTTCGCCCAGGACAGCAGGCTCAAACAGATAGGGCTGCACCTTATAAACCGCCGGTTCGGGGTGGTCCAGCTCCTGGTAGGTGATGCGGACGGTGATTCGTTCAATCCAGGCCTGAACCAGGGTCTCCCATATCTGGGCCTGCTCCGGATCGACCGGCTGTTCCTCCCGCAACGCCCGTATGGAGTCGGCGAGCTGCCCGGCCGCCGGATGCCGCAGGGCAAGCAGCAGCTTTTCCAGCGCCACCACCATCATCGGGGGAACGCTGGAGGGGCGTCGGATCATCCGGCGCAGGGCGAGATAAAGCATCAGCGATTCGGCGCTACTCAATCGGACGCTGGACAGGTAATCCGTGCGGTCGATCAAATAACGATTGCCGATTTGCTGCACCGGCGCTTCGCAACTGATCTCCGTCAGATCGCGCCAGATGGTGGTGCGGTGAACGTCGAGCTTCTCCGCCAGCTCCGGGATGGTGTATCCCTCCGAGGTGCTCAGTAAAAGCTCCTCGATGCGATGGAGGCGAGAAGCCCGGCTCATGCCCCGGCCCATCGATGATCTGCTCCCCGCTCAATGGGCGTGCCAGCTTCTCCCTTTAGCTTCAGTGTAACGAGCGGCTGTTGCAGGTATTGCAACATGACTCGCTGTTTTGTTTCGTTTCGGGAAAATCGCCCGGCCCAGCCCGTCGGATGGTGGGTGCTACCAGGACTCCCCCGCTTCCGCTCGATTGAGAGACGTTCAGATGTTTGGCGACGTTTGCTTTGTTTTCGCGCAGACGTTGGGTGAACTTCCACACTACTGGCCGCGGTGGTGAGGAAAGCCGCGACGTTCACAGCCAGGTCGTACCGGGGCCCCTGGCTCGATCAAAACACAACAGCCCATTCGCCGTCAATATACAGATTTGCTATCCAAAAGCCCGTAATTTGTGAAGATTTGCACGAACTGAGGAAGGGGGACTGATCGGCTCTGATGCCCCGCGTCCACAGGCCAGGGCGAGGGCTTACAGGTGAGGATGACGGGGGGCGCGCACCACCTCCTGGCGGTTCAAAGCCACACTTCCACCGAAAGGGAAAACTCCCGGCCCCCAGGGCGATTTCCGGCGAGGTCGGGTTGATCGCCATGCGCAGTTGGGGTATGATGCGGCGCAGACATGCGGCGCAGACATGCTCATGACGGGTCTCATCGCTGGCGTCAACGCTGCTCGCGCCACCGGGAGGCCGCAGTCAACCTTATTCCCCAGTCCCAGGAGCCTTACTTTATTTCATCTCAGGTGAATGGCATTCGGTCGTCAGCTCTCTAAGCATCCCCATATGAAACCTGCCTGATAGCGACGAAAGGCGATGGCTATGGCCTTGGCGGAGTTTGACCGTAACCAACCTTCCCCGCTCGACCTGGGGTATGTCTATGACACCCACGTTAACCGCAGCGCTGCCCAGAGACGCGCGGCCACCCTCGGCAAACGCCGATCCATCAAGCAACAGTGGCAGGCGGCCTGGTTGCTCCGGGCGGTGACGTGCATCGACCTCACCACGTTGGCCGGGGATGACACGCCCGGCAACGTGCAGCGGCTGGCGGCCAAAGCGCGCCAACCAGTCCGCCAGGACATCCTGGAGGCGCTGGGCGTCGGCGACCAGGCGATCACCACGGCAGCGGTTTGTGTGTACCACGCCCGCGTAGGTGATGCCCTGGCGGCGCTGCAAGGCACGACCATCCCGGTGGCGGCGGTATCGACGGGCTTCCCCGCCGGTCTCAGCCCCTACCGGCAGCGCATCGCCGAAATTCGCGAGTCAGTCGCGGCGGGCGCGTGCGAGATCGATGTGGTCATCTCGCGCGAACACGTGCTGAGGGGGAACTGGCAGGCGCTCTATGACGAAGTCTGTGAAATGCGTCAGGCCTGTGGCGACGCGCCCATGAAGACCATCCTGGCCACGGGCGAATTAGGCCCGCTCTGGCATGTGGCGATGGCCAGCAAAGTGTGCATGATGGCCGGGGCGGACTTCATCAAAACCTCCACCGGCAAAGAACCGGTGAACGCCACGCTGGAAGTGGGCCTGGTGATGGCCCGGACCATTCGCGAGCACTATCAGCGCACGGGCTACCGGGTCGGCTTTAAGCCCGCCGGGGGCATCCGTCAGGCGAAACAGGCGCTGGAATGGTTGACGCTCATCAAGGAAGAACTGGGCGATGAGTGGCTCCGGCCAGCCCTGTTCCGCATCGGGGCCAGCAGCCTGCTGGGCGATATTGAGCGCCAGCTCTCGCACCATGTGACCGGGCATTACGCCGCCATCCACCACATGCCGATGGGGTAAAGGAGCGTTTGTAATGAGCGTGGTAGATATCCTCAACACCATGGAATACGGCCCGGCCCCGGAGTCCGCCATGGCGGCCAACGCCTGGCTGGATAGCCATCAGCGCCATTTTGACCTGTTTATCAATAACGCCTGGCAGGCCCCGGCGGACGCCACCTACCTGGAGGTTCGCAACCCGGCCACCGGCGAGAGACTGGCGGAAGTGGCGGCTGCTTCGGAAGCCGACGTTGACCAGGCGGTCGCAGCCGCACGCCAGGCCTTCGCCGCCTGGAGCCAGATCACCGGGCACGCCCGCGCCCGCTATCTCTATGCCCTCGCCCGCACCATTCAAAAACACGGGCGCTTGTTCGCCGTGCTGGAATCAATGGACAACGGCAAGCCGATTCGTGAGTCGCGTGATATCGATATTCCGCTGGTCGTCCGCCACTTTTATCACCATGCTGGCTGGGCGCAGCTCATGCCCACCGAACTGGCGGATTACCAGCCGCTGGGGGTGGTCGGGCAGATTATCCCCTGGAATTTCCCGCTCCTGATGCTGGCCTGGAAGATCGCCCCGGCGCTCGCCATGGGCAATACGGTCGTGCTGAAGCCCGCGTCCTATACGCCCCTCACGGCGCTGCTGTTTGCCGAAATCGTGGCGGAAGCTGGCCTGCCCCCCGGCGTGGTGAACGTCGTGACCGGGCGGAGTAAGACGGGCACGTTCATCGTCGCCCATCCGGATATTGACAAGATCGCCTTCACCGGTTCGACAGAAGTGGGGCGGCTCATCCGGCAGGTCACCGCGGCAAACGACTCTCCCTGGAACTGGGCGGCAAG
>DAOTXK010000374.1:0-5103 GCA_034435395.1 Anaerolineae bacterium
GCGACAAGATGCGCGAGGTGGCCCTCTACGGCGCGGAAGTGATCAAAGTCACCGGCACCTATGACCAGACCAAGCTGGTGGCCGACCGCTTCGCCAGGAGCAAAGGGCTGTATGTGGATCGGGGCATCAAGTCCATCGCGGCGGTGGAGAGCATGAAAACTATGGCCTACGAGATCGCCGAAGCGTTGGGCTGGCGCGCCCCGGACTGGTTCATCCAGGCGGTGAGCGGCGGCATGGGGCCTATCGGCGTCGTCAAGGGCTTTGAAGAGCTACGCGCCTTGGGCCTGGTGGACGGTGTGCCGGCCATCGGCCTCGCCCAGAGCGATGGCTGCGCGCCCATGGTTCGGGCCTGGAAGGCCGGGCAGCCCATCGCCACGCCAGTGGAAGACCCCGCCACCGTGATCGCCACCCTCAGCACCGGCAACCCTGGCCGCGCCTACCAGCTCCTGTGGGAGGTCATGAACCAGTACGGCGGGGCAGCGGAAACCGCCACCGACGAGGAAGCCTTCAACGCCCTGCGCGTCGTGGCCCGCACGGAGGGCATCAGCATCGAACCGGCGGCGGCGGTCGCCTTGGCCGGGCTGTTTAAGATGGTGCGCAGCGGCCAGATCAGGCCGGACGACGTGGTGGTGCTCAACTGCTCCGGCCACACCTTCCCGGTGGAAAAGCACATCCTGGGCGACCAGTGGAAGCGGGAAGTGGATGTGGCGGCGGCGGGCGGGCGGATCAACCTGCCGACCGAGGGCCTGCTCAGCGCGCTGGAACAGGTGCAGAAGGAGCTCCACCGGGTGCTGGTGATCGAGGACAACGTGGACGCCGCCCGGCTGGTGCAGCGGCTCCTGCAGGCCAAGGGCGACTTCCAGGTGGCCATCGCCACCAACGGCGCGGACGGGTTGCGCATGGTGCGCGAACAGCGCCCCGACCTGGTGATCACCGACATCATGATGCCCGGCATCGACGGCTTTCAGGTGATCGAGGCCATCAACGCCGACGAGGAACTGGGCGACATCCCGATCATCGTGCTGACGGCCAAGGAACTGACGGCTTACGAGCGCGAGCGTCTGGGCGGGCAGATCGAGGCCCTGCTGCAAAAAGGTTCCACCCTGGACGAAGACCTGCTGGCGAGCATCCTGGAGACGCTGCCGTAGGGCGGTCCCTGCCCCGCCAGCCCGCTGATTCGGCCAGCCCACGGCGGCCCGGCCTGCCGGCGCCGATCACTGGTCGCTCACCTGCCGAATCGTATAATGGGGGTAAGCATCCGCCTATGGAGAAAACCCCAGACGTGAGCCAGAACGAAGGGCCGACGATTCTGTACATCGAAGATGACCCCGGCAGCCAGGTGCTGGTGCAGCGGATGCTACAATACGCCGGGTACCGGGTGCTGCTGGCCGCGACCGGGCTGGCGGGCATCGACCTGGCCCGCTCCAGCCGCCCGGACCTGATCCTGATGGACATCAACCTGCCGGATATGTCCGGGCGCGAGGTGACCACCCGCCTGCGGGCCATGGAGGGATTCAAGGACCTGCCCATCGTCGCCCTGACGGCCCTGTCGCAGGCGGGCGAGCGAGAAAAAGCCATCGCCGCCGGTCTGACCGGCTATCTGGTCAAACCGCTCGACGTGGACATCCTGCCCCAACAGGTGGCCGACTACCTGGCGGGTAAAAAAGACGAGGTCGACGCGGACGCGCTGGCCCAGGCCCAGACGGCCTATTCACAAGAGATCGTCGAGCGGCTGGAGAGCAAAATCCGCGAACTGGAAAACTCCTACAGTCACCTCAAGCGCCTGGACAAGATGAAGGAAGCCTTCATCCAGCTCACCGCCCACGAACTGCGCACGCCCCTGACCCTGATCTACGGCTACGGGCGGCTGCTGCAAGATAGCCCGGTCATCTCCCGCATGATGCTCACCAGCGAGGAAGTTAACCAGCTGATCACCAACATGCTGGCGGCCATCGAACGTATGACGGGGGTGATCAACGAAATCCTGTTGATCAGCCGCGTGGCCACGGGGCGGGTCGAGCTGACCATCGCCCTCACCCGGGTGGCCGACCTGATGCACAAGGTCGTGGCGGAATACCAGCCGACGTTGGAGCAGCGGCGGATCACGGTCCACCTGGATACCGACCGCGCGCCCGCCAAAATGGACGCCGACCGCGCCCTGCTCACCCTGGCGCTGGCCAGCCTGCTCAGCAACGCCATCAAATACACCCCGGACGGCGGGACGATCACCATGAGCGCCGTAGACAGCGGCGAGCACGTCCTGATCACGGTCCGAGATACCGGCATCGGCATCAACAAGGAAGACCAGCCGCTCATCTTCGAACGGTTCTACACCGCTGGCGATACCCAGCTCCACTCCACCAGCAAGGTCGCCTTCCGGGGGGGAGGACTGGGGCTGGGGCTGGCCATCTGCCGGGAGATCGTCAAAGCCCACGGCGGCACCATCGCCGTGGAAAGCCCCGGACGCGACGAAGAAAAACTGCCCGGCAGCACGTTTACCATCTCCCTGCCGCTCAAGAGCCGCCTGGCCACGCCGCTGCGGGGATCGTAGGGTTGAAGGATAAACGTATGCGACTGACTGTTCTGGCCCTGTGCGCCATGCTGGCCCTGGCGGGATGCGGGGGCGCGACGCCAGCCCAGCAACCCACCACCGAAGCTGACGCCATCCTGGCGACGCGCACCGCGCTCCCCTTCACGCCCGTGCCAACCCGCGCCCCCACCGCGCCGCCTCTCCAGGACCCCGCCGATCCCCTGACCATCGTCCTGGGCGGCGAGTTCGCCCGCGATGGCTACTGGACGTGGGACGACATTTCCAATCTGCTGGGGGTCTACGCCCAGTACGGGGTGTACACGACCGTCACCGTGGACGGGCAGGACTACGCTGGCGTGCCCATCGCCTATCTGCTGGACTACGCCCGTGTCAACCAGTACGCGCGCGGCCTGGTGGTCTTCGTCCGCCAGGGCGGCAGTTACGCCTTCCTCACGGATCAGCTGCGAGCCTGTGACGAGTGCGTGATCGCCCGCACGCCGGAGGGGGCGCTGGCCCTGATCACGCCCACCGGCCACCCGCCCGTCATCCAGCCCCTGGTGCGCATCGAGGCGCGGTAGCCCGCCCGGCCCCCTATCCGCCCCGCCGCAGGATGCTGTAGCGGTTGGCGTCGCCGGAGCGGCCATCGGCGCGGTAGGCCGCGATCTCGGTCAGGCCGGTGGCCGCGACCAGTTGTGCCTGTTCGTCGTCATCCACGTAATGGCAGTAGCGCCGCGCCGGAACCCCCCGCCGCCAGTCCAGCAGATAATCGCCCGCCTCGACCCGGCCCGCCAGGTCATCCGGCCAGGAGACGATCCGCTCCCGGAAGCGCCCGTACTCGTAAAAGCGCCAGCAGGCGAAGGCCAGCAGCCCCCCCGGCGCGACCCGCTCGCCCAGCGCCCGCATCAGGCGTTGGCGGGTCTGGCGGCCCGGCACATGGTGGATCAGGCCGAACAGGGCCACCAGGTCATACTGGCCGGACGCGGGCGGACTCTGGACGACATCACCCCGCTCCAGCCGCAGTTCGGCCACCGCCGGGGATGATTCCAGCGCCTCCCGCGCCCGGTCCAGCAGCGCCTCCTCCGTATCGAGGCCGTGATAGCGCATCCGTGCGCCCATATCCAGCATGTGCTGCGCCAAAAAGACCCCGAACCGCCCATTGCCGCAGCCCACGTCCAGCAGGGAGAACGTCGGCGGCGGCCCGGCAGAAACGCGGCTGGCGGCGGCCCGGCGGAGACAGTCCCACACCCGGTCCCATCCCGGCCAGGGACGCCCGCGCGTCTGGTCGAAAGCCTGGGCGGTGACGCGGTAGAAGTCGCGGTTGATCGCCAGCAGGCGCTGGATGGTGGCTTCGTCCATGGCCGGTATTGTACCGTCAAGGCGGGGGCGGGGGCACCCAGACGGCCATCCATTGCCAGCGCGCCGGATATTTTTTTATAATCCCGTCGGCACGGCAGGCCCACAAGGAGGAAGCATGGACTCGTCACCGACCGCCCCCCGACGCCCGGTTTTCAAGAAAAAGCACTTCATCGATTCCCACAAAGCCATCACCGGAGCCTTCATCCTGCTGCTGATGGCGGTCTTTGACCAGTGGGCCAACCCCACCGCCTGGGTCTACCTGGCCCTGCACGGGACCTACGGCCTGCTGTGGGCGGCCAAGAGCCGTTTCTTCCCGGACCGTTCGTGGGAGCAGGAGACCGGCCTCTGGTTCGCGGCGGTGGCCTGGGGCGGGCTGACGGCCTACTGGGTCGCCCCTCTGATCCTGATGGCGGGGGGCGTGCAGGCCCCGGCCTGGGTCCTGGGGCTGTGCATCAGCCTGTACGGGTTCGGATCGTTCTTCGCCTTCGCCTCGGACATGCAGAAGACCATCTCGCTCCAGCTGCGGCCAGAGCACCTGATCACCGGAGGGCTGTGGTCGCTGAGCCGCAACCCCAACTACTTTGGCGAGCTGCTGATCTATCTGAGCCTCGCCCTGCTGGCGATGCACTGGCTGCCGCTGGTCCTCCTGGCGGCGTTCGTGGCCGTCTACTGGCTGCCCAGGATGCGCCGCAAGGACCGCTCGCTGGCCCGCTACCCGGAATTCGCCGACTATAAGAAACGCACAAAGCTGTTTATCCCGTTCGTGTGGTGAGCGAGGGGAACCTGTAGCGGCGGATTGTGATCCGCCTCCCCCGGAACGGGCGCGGTTATCGGGTATAATAGGGTCGCCGTTCGGGGCTATCTATCAGAACCGGATTAGTTTTACAGGAAGCAGCATCACCATCATGCCCACACCCCCGCCACGCCTCCACGAGATCGACCTGGCGCGCTACCGCGAGCCGCTGCTGGCCATCCTGCGGGCCATCGTCGCCGCGCCGGACCTCGACCGCGCCAGCCTGACCGACATCCTGCGCCAGCATCCCAAGGACGGCCGCGGCTTCTTCAAGCGTAACGACCTGGTCCGCGCCTACCGGGCCTTCGCCGGGATGGACGGCCTGCCGCCGTTCGACCCGGCGGTGATCGAACGCATCCGGCTCAAGCCCGCGCGGACCGTCTCTGGCGTGACCCCGGTCACCGTGCTGACCAAACCCTTCCCC
>DAOTXK010000375.1:0-10629 GCA_034435395.1 Anaerolineae bacterium
TTCTGGCCCTCCAGCCGCGAGCCGCCCTGGTGATCACCGAATAGGGCGGCATCCAGGAGGAGACCACCTACCTCGGCGTGCCGTGCCTGACCGTCCGGGCGAACACCGAGCGCCCGATCACTGTCACCCTGGGGACCAACATCCTGGTCGGGGGGGATATGGCGCGGCTGCGGGCCGAGGTGGCCAAGATTCTGCGGGGGGAGGGCAAACGGGGGCAGGTCCCGCCGCTGTGGGATGGCCGGGCCGGCGAGCGCATCGCGGCGATCATCGCCGGTTGACGGTAGCGGCTGCGTGTAGCGTCGCCATACATGGTGACGCTACAGCCCCGCCGCCCGGCACAGCACCGCTTCGATGCGGTCCACGATCACGTCGGGGGCGAGGGCGGCCTCGGCGTAGGCCCGAAAGCCCCATCCGGTTTTTGAGTCAAGAAGGTTATAATTGATGGACTTATCGGCTATCCAGGAGGCGGTGGCCCAGGGGAACTACCAGTATACGCTGCACGCGCTGCGACGTACCACCGAACGCCACATCAGTCGTATCGAGGTTGAACAAGCGGTTGCCAGCGCAGAGATCATTGAGGAATATCCAGGGGACAGGTATGGACCAAGTTGCCTGCTGTACGGCGATACCGATGCCGGGCGACCATTGCATGTTTTGGTCAGCACCCCGTCGCCACAGGTGACGATCATCACGGCCTACGAACCTGACCCTTCCGAATGGGAGAACAACCGGGTGAGGAAACGGAAATGAGTACTTCCTGTAATGTTTGTAGGGGGAAGGTTGAGCGGCAGTTGACGGCCTACGTGCAGTGGTACAAAGGACGTCTGATTCTAATCGAAAATGTCCCGGCGTGGGTGTGCGAGCAGTGCGGCGAGACATACTTCGATCCGGAGGTCGTGGAACGGGTGCAGAACCTGATCTGGTCCGATGCGGAGCCAGTGCGCGTGGTCGAGACGCCCGTTTATGACCTGAACGCCGCCTGAGAAAGCCACCATCGAATCTTGTGATGGCCCCTCACGGGCGCTGCCCCGCCGCCCGGCACAGCACCGCTTCGATGCGGTCCACGATCACGTCGGGGGCGAGGGCGGCTTCGGCATAGGCCCGCCCCCGGAGGCGCATCGCCGCTCGCAGATCGGGGTCGTCGCGCAACTGCCGGATCGCCGCCGCCAGCCCGTCAGCGTCCTCCGGCGGGGAGACGAGACCCACGCCTGCCTCGCGGATCAGGTCGGCGGCCTCGCCGTCCAGCGCCGCGGCGATCGGCTTGCCAGCGGCCATGGCCTCAAAGATTTTGGAGGGCAGCACCCCGGCGAAAACGTCCGCTTTTCTCAGCAGGATGGCGCTCACATCCACCGCCGCCAGCGCTTCCGGCATGCGCTCAAACGGGAGCTGGCCGCCGAAGATCACGTTGGGCAGCGCCAGCTCCTCCGCATAGGCGCGTAGCTGTGGTTCGCAGGCCCCGCTGCCGATCAGCAGGATGGTGATCGACGGGTCGTCGCGCAGCCGGTGGGCCGCTTCCAGCAACGTTTCCAGCTTTTGCGCCAGGCCCAGATTGCCCAGGTAGCCGACCACAAACTGCTCCGGCGGCAGGCCGAAGCGCGCCCGGATCGCCGTCCCGTCCACCTCCGGACGGAAGCGGTCCGCCTCAACGCTGTTGGTGATCAGGTGAACCTGGTCGCGCCGCCCCGCGCCAACCACATCCAGGATGCCCGCCTGGATGCCGCGCGACATGGCGATGATGGCCGCCGCCCCCGCGTAGGACCGCCGCTCCATCCATTCGGCCAGCCGGATCAGGGGTTGGCCGCGCAGCGCGCCTACCGCCACCGCCGAGGCCGGCCACAGGTCGGAGACGTTGAGCACCACCGGTATCCGCCGCAGCCGGCCCACAGCCCAGCTGGCCAGCCCGACAAACAGCGGATGCGACTCCACCAGCAGCACGTCCGGACGGGAGAGCGTCAGCAGGCGCAGCCCGCCACTGAGCATAAAGCTGATCTGGTGGAGGATGCGGGCCGACGACCGGCGACTGGCCCAGGGCGTGGCCGCCAGACGCCGCACATCCAGCCCGTCGATGCGTTCCCGGCGGCCCAGCCGCCAGCGGTATTCGGGGGGAATCACGCCCGTCGGATAGGTAGGTAAGGGGGCCACCACCTGCACCTGATGGCCGCGCGCCTGCAACATGCGGGCCAGGCGGGTCAGGCGGTTGGCCGCCGCGCCTACCTCCGGGGCGAAATAATGGGTGAACAGGACAATCCGCAGCCGACGGCGCTTCTCCGGGGCGGGAACGGCGGTCATGGGGCGCGCTCCAGGTTGATCCGATGGGGCAGGCCCATTGTACAGCAGGTTGGGTCCCTGCGCCGGACCTCCCTAACGCGCCGCCTCAGTACCCCGCCAGCAGGCAGCCGCCCTGGTAAACCAGGGAATACAGCAGTTCGCCGTCCCGCCAGATGCGCTCCACGCCCGTCCAGCCCCAGGCCGTGACCTCGCCCGTGTCCTCGTACCGCCACAGGCCCGCCGCCGTCGGCTGCTCGACCGACACCCGCTCGCCAAAACGGACACGGGCTGCCTGCTCGCGCAGGACTCGCTGCAACAGTTTGTAGACCGCTTCCTCGCCCCCCGCCAGGTCCGCCATCAGCCCGCCGCCGTAGCTGCACGCGGCGATGGCCGGGCCGTCGTAGCCGCCCTGGCTCACCACTTCCAGGCCGAAGAAGTTGCCCGGTCGGGCCGGATCATCGAAGTAGCGGTCATGGTAAAAGTACGGCGGTTCGTCGTAGCGGAGTTCCTTGGAGCCGGGGATCAGGGGATGGGCGACCGGTCGCAGCCCGGCGGCGTAGGTATTGGCCCGCGCCCGCTCATAAAAGGCGCGCAGCGCTGCCGGTAAGATGGCTCGTGCTTGTGGTGGTGCCATGGGTCCTGCCTCCTCGTCTGATGACCGCGCAGTAAACAGCCGCCCCCTCCGAGCGGCTGTCGGTAGTCTGGCGCGGCGGCAGCGCCTATTGTTCGTTGTTGTCATCCCCGCCCGTCGGCTCGTCGGAGGGTTCCGGCTCGTCCTTCGGTGGCTCGTCCGCCGGCGGTTCGTCGACGGGGGCCGGCTTCTCCTCCTCGGCCAGGGCGGCGTCGATCTCCTGGCGCAGCCGCTCGCTGGCGGAGGTCCGGCGGGGACGCCGACGGGGCTTGACGACCGGCGCGCCAGGGAACGCCGGCTCCTCCGCTGCCGGGCGCTTGGGCTTGTCGCCGAACTGGATGTTCAGTTCGCGGCCCTGCCCGCGCAGGAGCAGCCACCCGCCGACCAGGATGAGGATCAGCGGCAGCACGTAGCGGGTGAGGCCGAAGCCGCCGAAGATGAAGACCTCAAAAAACGCCCCGAAGACCAGGAACGCCACCCCGCCCCAGGTGACGAAGCCGCGTCCGGAGCGGAGGGTGCCCTCGTCCCCGGTGCGGCGGCCCAGGTACATCAGCCCCAGGCCCAGGAAGACCGGGTACAGCGTCCAGACGTAGGCCCAGCTGGCCCAGCGCCCGGTGGCGTTCTGATACAACAGGATGACGCCGGTGCCGGTGATGATCGCGCCGGGGATGGCCAGCGAGGCCAGGTCCCGGCTGCCGGTGAAGGCGAAATACAGGAAGACCAGCCCCGGCACAATAATGAAAAACGGCCACAGCGTTCCCAGGGAAATGCTATGTCCCAGGAGGAACAGGATTCCCAATCCGATCAACACCAGGGCCGCCACCGTCCGCCCTTGATTCGGCTGCATCTGACTCATGGTAACCTCCCCACGCCTGCCGGGCGTGTGTGACCATTCCAGGTGGTGAGTGCTACTCATTTATACGCATGGTCCACGCCAGGGTTGCTTACCGCAGTCGTCCCGATTCAGCAGTGTCCCTCCGTGGCGGCGGACGTTGTTTCGCTTACAGTCCGACGCCCGCTGAGGAACGGCGGATCAGGCGTATAATGGGGCCGATGGGCGGAGGCCCGGTTGACCACGCCGGGCAGCCCGCTTCCTGCGACCAGAACGGAAGGAGACTCCTATGGCCAATGAACAGCATCCCGCCATTCTCCGCCAGAGCGGGGCGTCGGCAGAATCGCGGTGGGCAGCCCGATCGCGGAGGGGCATGAGATGAAAGCCGCCGTGTATGAACGATTCGCCGGGCCGCTCGCCATCCAGGCGGTGCCCGATCCCCCCGTCCCCGCCGATGGGGTGGTGATCCGCGTGGCGGCCACCGGCCTCTGCCGCTCCGACTGGCATGGCTGGATGGGACACGACCCGGACATCCGCCTGCCGCATGTCCCCGGTCATGAGCTGGCAGGCGTGATCGAAGCCGTCGGCCCCAATGTCCGGCGCTGGCGGCCCGGCGACCGGGTCACACTGCCCTTCGCCGTGGGCTGCGGGAGCTGCCCGCAGTGCCTCTCCGGCCATCCGCACATCTGTGACGACTACTTCCAGCCGGGCTTCACCGCCTGGGGATCGTTCGCCGAATACGTGGCTATCCCCCACGCCGACGGCAACCTGGTCCGCCTGCCGGAAGCGCTCGGCTTCGTGGAAGCGGCCAGCCTGGGCTGTCGATTCACCACCGCGTTCCGGGCGGTGGTTGTGCAGGGGCGGGTGCGGGGCGGGGAGTGGGTGGTCGTGCACGGCTGCGGCGGCGTCGGGCTGAGCGCCATCATGATCGCCAGCGTCCTGGGGGCGCAGGTGGTGGGGGTGGACATCAAGGATGAGGCGCTGGCCCTGGCCCGTTCCGTCGGCGCGGACCACGCCCTCCACGCCCGGACCGAAACCGACCTGCTGGCGGCCATCCACGATCTGACCGGCGGGGGGGCGCATCTCTCCCTGGACGCGCTGGGCAGCACAACCACCTGCCGCCACTCGATCCTGAGCCTGCGCAAGCGCGGGCGGCACGTCCAGGTGGGGCTGATGCTGGCCGACGACCGGGACGCCCCGCTGCCGATGGACCAGGTGATCGCCAAAGAACTGGAAATCCTGGGCAGCCACGGCATGCCGGCCCATGCTTACGGCCCGCTGCTGGACCTGATCGTCGCCGGGAAGCTCCACCCTGGCCAGTTGGTCGGGCGCACCATCGCCCTGGCGGAAGCGCCGGAAGCGCTGGCGGCGATGGGCGACTTCCGCCAGGCGGGCGTGACAGTGATCGACCGGTTTTAGGGAAAGGCGGGCCACCCGCCCGACGGACCGCGCCCGGCGGCTGGCAGTGGCCCTAGACGGTTGCCTCGCTGTCCTCGGCAGGGACCACCCACAGCCACCAGTAGGTTTCGCGGGGGTAGACCGGTTCCAGCTCCGGCGACCAGAGGAACTGGCCCGGTTCCTCCGGCTGCAGGTAGCGCCGCAGCTCAGCATCGAGCCGGGCCAGGGCGCGGCGCTGCTCTTCTTCCAGGGTGTGCCGCGCCTCGGCTTCTTCGGAGAGGTGGTGCAGGATGGTGCGCTGCCGGGCCTGGTTGGGCCAGTAGTCAGCGCAGTCAGCGGCGGCCTGGTCGTCGCAGTCGTGCAGGAACTCCTCCAGCAGGCGCTGGCGCATATCCCACTCGCGGGCCATCTTACGGTTGTAGTGGACGGCCCACGCGTCGCGCTGGGCGGCGAACTGGGCCAGCGCCGCCGCCAGGGCGTCCTGCTGGCGCGGGGTCAGCGAGGCGTGCAGCGCCGTCAGCCGGTGCCGCCGCAACAACAACCCACCGACGGTCAGGCGCGGCATCCCCCCCGCCACCCGCCCGGACAGCGGCCAGAACAGATCATCAGCGATCAGGTACGGCTCCAGCTGGTCGGCCATCGCCTGGAGGATGCGCAGGTCCCGTTCGGCGTCGTAGGAGGGCATGGCGGTTCGGTTCGTCTTTACAACCACTGGGCCGACAGCGGCGCATGCTGGGGGTGCCGCCACAGCGCTTCCAGCCGCCGCCGCCACCAGACCCAGAGCAGCGCGCCGCCGAGCACAGCCAGCAGGGTGGCCTGCATCAGGTTCACCTTGGCGATGGGCGTGACTTGTTGAGCCGCACCGGGCTTTGGTACGTAGGGTTGCCTTGAATTTCTCGCCATCGCGCTTCACCACCATCGCGGTGCCATTCTGTAATGATCTTCCCATCAAAATCGGTATACGTCAATGCCGCTGGCAGCTGTAAGACGTTAGAAAACGCACCGACCACATCCGGCATGTCCTGCGGGCTGATCAGGCGGAACCACTGGTTCGGCTCCCACTCGATGACCAGGGTCTGGCCATTCCGCTCGGCGCTCATCTGAAACGGGGGTTCGGCCCGCTCCGTGACGAAATAAACGTCCATCAGCCGGGCCATCCACACCGAGCCGTTCACCCGTTCTTGCAGCAGATAGGGGTTTTTCTCCGGTGTCTGATAAAACCAGGTGCGCGCCGTTGCCGCCATAGGGGGGACTTCTCTCCTGGGTTGTCCTCAGCACACAGATCAACTGTATCCCCGGCGGGGATGGCCTCCAATAGTACCACAGGACGGCACCGCCGCCACCGTTGCAGGCGGCTAGTGGTCTCCCACCCGCCGCAGGAAATCCCGCACGACGCGCTGGAAGTCGTCCCAGGCTGCCTCGTGAATGGCATGACCGCAGTCGAACAGTTCCAGCCGCCCGTCCGGCGCGCGTTCGGCGACCCGGCGGGCGTCGGCGGCGAAGTTGAGGTGATCCTGGCGGCCCATCATCATCAGCAGCGGGGCGGTGATCCGCGCCGCCAGACTGAGGCTGACATCCCCGCCGGCCTCGACCAGGCCGCGCACGGCGTCGATCCAGCCCTGGGCGAAGGCTTCCCCGTCCAGGATGCCGTGCAGGGTCATGACGGTCGGCGTGGGCATCAGGCTTTCCCGGTAACCGGGGGCGGACAGGGCCTGCCCCAGCGCCGGGCTGAAGTAGCCGCTGGCCCCCCATACGATCACCGAGCGGAAGCGCGCCGGTTGTAGCCCGGCGGCGATCAGGGCGACTTCCCCGCCGTCGGAGTATCCCATCAGATGGGCGCGGTCGATCCCCAGCGCATCCAGGAAGGCCAGCACGTCCCCGGCGTCGCGGCGGTAAAAATCCGGGGGAAAGTCGCGGGGCTTGGGGGTGGAGCCGCCATAACCGCGCAGGTTGGGGGCCAGCACGCGGAAGGGGCCCGGGTCCGCGTCGTCCGCGCTCAGCCAGTCGATGATGCGGCCCAGGTGCCGCCGGGCCGTGCCCGCCAGACCGTGCAGGGCCACCAGGGGCGGGCCGCTCCCGGCGTCCACGTATTCCAGGCGCGCGCCAGTGGCGATGTCCAGGTATGGCATGGGACGGTCTCCCTGTGCCGGAAGCTGCCGATCACCGCCGGGCGGCAGCCTATCCGCCCGATTCGGTCGGTTCAGGGACCTCAAAGGTGGGCACGGCGGCCCGCTGGAAAAGATTGCTCAGGTACATGCGCGCCATGGCCTCCAGCTGAACGTCGCCGCTTGCCTGCGCCAGGGCGCTGACCTGCTCCAGATCGGCGATGGCCTGCAGGACGTTACCCAGGGAGTCGTGCACGATGGCCCGGAAGTAGTAAGCGACCGCTGACTGGGGGTTGAGGGCCAGCAAGGCTTCCGCGTCGGCCAGGGCCTGTTCCGGTTGCCCCATGACGATGTACGTCTGGGTCCGCGTGGACAGGAATTTCTCCTCGTCGTCGGCGAGCGCCGTCCGGGCGGCGGCGAAGGACTCCTCGGCCAACGCCGTATCCCCCAGGTTATCGGCCACCACCCCCTTGATGATCAGCGACTCGGCGTCGTCCGGCGCGAGGGCCAGCGCCTGCTCGATCTCGCGTAAGGCCCCGGCGTAATCCCCGTTGAGCGCCAGGTCCTCGGCGGCATGCTGGTGTTCGAGGCGGGCCACGGTGGCTGGGTCCGGGGCAAAAAACGCCTGGTATACGCCATACAGAATCGCCAGCACGACGAGAACAAGCGCGCCAGTGCGCAGCAGATTACGCAGCTGGGTCTGGCGTTGCGCGGCCACTTTCTCGTCCATGTACCACCACCACCGCTCCCGATCTGGGGCGACGGCCTGGCGGGCCTGGTGCAGCGCCCTCGCGCCGCCGATTTCACGCAGAAATTGAGCGCCCTTCCGGTCGAACTGGGCGTAAATGGTCCGCAGACGGGCTTCTTCCGCCGAGAACTCGCCTCCCTTGCTTTTAAGGGATTCCAGGGTCTCGGTGGCCTCGTCCAGCCAGGCGGGGATATGGACCGCCTCCCCCGCGAGGCCGCGCCCCAGCAGGCCGATTTTGGCCTCCAACCGGTCGAGCAGCTTACGAAACTCGTCGGTGCGAGTCAGAGGCTCATGTCGTCTGGCTTCCATCGAAAGGCCGGTTTTGGTCATCGTTTCCTCGTCAAGACCTCGCGGGCCGAAGGCCGAACAGGCTGAGTCGTCGGGTGAGCAACACGGTCCAGGCGGGCGACATCGGGCGGGTCATCCTCTGGCGCGCCGGGACCATTTTACCCCCAAGTCTGTCCCTGGGGTATAAGGAGGGCGTGCGGATCGCCCCGGCTGGCGGGCATACCGGCATATCCCACACCCAGCGCCGCCGTGCGGGAAACAGTGGGTGATGCTGCGGGATATGTGGGATAAGTTGGTTAATATCCAGCGTGTGCCGCCCTCCCGGCAAGCGGGGGGAAAGCCCCGGCCTGGCGACCGGGGCCGGGGAGATGCGGCGATCCGGGCGGTCTCGACTCCGGCTAATCAGCCGTGATCGCGATGACGATTGGTTTGGGCAGGTCCAGGCCCGCTGCCACCTCCACGGCTTTGAGGATCGCCACCGGCACCGGGCAGGAGGCGTGGGAGCAGTGCGCCCGCCCCAGCGCCAGGACGCGCGATTCCGCCCCGCGCCCGCCGATCTCCTGGTACGGGTCCACCTCGGTCAGTTCCTCGGCGATCCGCCGGATGGCCTTACACGCGCTTTCGATCCGGATCGTCACCCGCCGGTCGTCAGCCAGGGCCGCCTCGACCGTGGTGATCAGGCCGCAGGTGGGTTGGATGGTGGCGTGGGCCATGAGCGCGCTCCTTCTGATCAGCGGTGAGTCTGGGATGGGGGTGCCGCCCGTCCTCGCCTGCCGCCCCTGCTAGGTGAAGAGCGGCTCCAGCCTGGTTGCCATCAGTTCCGCCAGCTGACCGGCCAGCGCGTCGCGGGGCGCGGCCTCGGCGAAGCGGCTGGCGGCGTCCAGCACGCGGGGCAGGAGGTGGATGTCGCCCACCGAGTTGAGGAACACCCGGTCATCGTGTAACACCCAGTGCACGGCGGCGTCGATCTCCGCCTGGTCTTCCAGCGGCTTATACCAGGTGGCGCGGTCGCGCTCGCCTTCCTGCCAGGGGCGGCAGGCGATGGACTTGATGGTCTGTACGGCGACGTTCCGTTCCTGGCAGATGGCGAGCAGCGCCTCGAAGTCGGCGGCGTACGGCGCGTTCTGCATCAGCAGGTAGTTGTAGGGCAGCAGGACCGAGTCGAAATCGAAGCGCTCCAGGCTGCGCCGGTGCATGGCGGCCACGGTGAGGCCGTGCCCGGTCACGCCCAGGTAGCGGACCAGCCCCCGGTCCCGCGCTTCGATGAAGGCCTCCAGCGCGCCGCCGGGACCCATGGCCGTCTCCCATCCTTCCGGGTCCACCAGGAAGTGCATCTGCCACAGGTCCACGTGATCGACGCGCAGCCGCTCCAGCGAGCCGCGTAGCTCCTCCCAGGCCCCCTGATAGGTGCGCTGTTCGGTTTTGGTGGCCAGGAAAAACCGGTCGCGGTGTTTCTCCATCCAGGGGCCGATGCGCGCCTCGGCGTGGCCATACGACACCGCCGTGTCAATGTGGTTGATGCCGTACTCCAGTAGCACGTCCAGCGTGCGGTCGGCTTCTTCTTGGGTGACGCCGCCCAGCGCCGCCGCGCCGAACAGGACGCGCGTGCTGAGGTGGCCGGTGCGGCCAAACGGCTTCTTTTCGATCATGGTTCTCTCCTTTGCAAGTCACCATATCCTACCACGCCTGTCCGATATAGGAAAGCGCTCGCCATCGCAGGGGCGCATTTTATCCTGGGGGCGAGTGTACGGCAGTGGACGCATGGCCGCACGGGGTTCAAAACCCTGTGCTGATCTTCTGGTAAGCCCGCTAAAGGGGCCGGGATCGGCGCAAAAGCCCCTTTAGCGGGCTTGACGGCCCAGCTGGCGGCTTTGAGCCGCTGGCGACACCCTCGCCCCTAGTGAAATGCACCCCCACCGCTGAGGGGGCTGAATCAGGCCGCCGCCCGCTGGAGGTGCGATGGGGTCGGGGCGGACCCCTCAATCCGCCGCGCGGGCGTGGAGGTCCATCATCTCCCGCGCCACGGCGAAGAGCCGCTCCGGGTCGTGCATGACACCAGTTCAGGCCGGTTCCCCGATGACGACCGCCTGGGTCAGCCGCCGCAGCAATGACCCGGCGGGGCCGTCCGCCCCCAGCGACAAGTCCGATACGATGACGCCGTCGTACCGCCCGGAGCTGGTGTCGTGGATGACATACGGCTCGCCGTCCAGGTGACCCAGGTATAACATCACGTGTCCCGGCATGACCAGGATGGCCCCTGGGGAAACCCGTTCAGCCAGGCAGGCCCGGCGCGCCCCGTCGGACATCTCCGGCGGGAAGACGGCCTGGGGGACGCCGACCGCGCCCTGCTGATTGGCAT
>DAOTXK010000376.1:0-9389 GCA_034435395.1 Anaerolineae bacterium
CCCGCCCTCCCCACCCAGGCGACACCGCGCCTCCGCCCACCGAGCGCCCCACCGCCACCCGCCAGCCGGTCATCCCGGAAGTGACCGCCTTCCAGCCGACCGCCGTCATCCTCACGCCGGAGGAACTGGACCGCGACTTCGAGGACAGCCCGGCCATGCAGGAGTGGCGCGAGAACCTGGTTAAAAACCGGGTCGATCCGGTCGTCGACGACGAGCGGGTGGTGGCAGCCATGCGGGCCGTGCCCCGCCACAGCTTCATCCCCACCAGCAACCTCGACCTGGCCTACAACGACCACCCGCTGCCCATCGGCTACGGCCAGACGATCTCGCAGCCGTCGCTGGTGGGCATGATGACCGAACTGCTCGACCTGCAGGCGGGCGATAAAGTGCTGGAGATCGGGACCGGCTCCGGCTACCAGGCGGCCATCCTGCGCGAACTGACCGGCGACGTGTACACCGTTGAGATCATCCCTGAACTGGCGGCAACGGCGCGGGCCGTGCTGGACCGGCTGGGTTACGCCGACATCCACCTCGACCGCCGCGACGGCTACTACGGCTGGCCGGAACACGCCCCCTTCGATGCCATCATCGTCACCGCCGCGCCAGACCACCTGCCCTCGCCGCTGGTGGAACAGCTCAATCCGGACGGCGGGCGGATGGTGATCCCCATCGGGCCGGTGGGCAACGTGCAGACGCTGTGGCTGGTCGTCCGGGACGGCGACGACGTGCAGATGACCCGCATGTTGGATGTGCGCTTCGTGCCGCTCACCCGCGAGCAGGAATGATCGCGTCCCGCGCCCGCCCCCAACAGGGACGCGGTCGTCTGACAGGCGTTGGAGACGAGGTGACGGCGAGAGGACAGGAGGCGGGGATGGGGGCGACGGGGATGGCGCGCTACTCGCTCACTCTCACCCACACCAGGAGCGTCCCACCGAACGACGACGAGCCGACGAACTGCCAGTCGGGACAGGCCCGCAGCTCGTCAAGGTCCGGCTGAACCCCGTGTTTACTGAAGCCGATCACCCAGTTTCCGCTGTCGATGTATAACGTGCTCCAACGGATGTTGTGTTTGCGGAGCAGGGCGCGGATGCAGCGGCTTTCCTGGATGTTGGCCGGGCGTAGGGTTTTGGTGAGCATGCTCCTCTCCCGCCACTCTCACGGCAGCGCGTCCCAGGATAACGCTTCCAATAAGGATTCATAGTCCCGGACGAAACGCCCAATAATTGCCGTGACAAACCTTTTTCCTACGTAAATTAAAGCATAAACCAACAATTGGTTTTTGGCAAGTGCCTGCCGGGGAATTTGTCAAGAGGAATCGGGGCGCGCCCGATCAGGCGTCGGCATTCATGCCGCCGCTACTCACCTTTCCCGCCCCGCCAGCGCGGCCCCCAGCAGATACAGCCCGGCCCCGATCAACAGGACCGCCGTGAACCCCCACGACAGCGACAGCGTCACCGCCAGCACCGCGCTGATCACCGAGGCGCTCCCGTTGGCCGCCCAGGCCCAGGGCACCAGATCGGGCGCGTCCGCCAGGGCCGCCGTGGCGCGCGGGAACGGCAGCCCCATCAGCAACCCGACCGGCGCGATCAGCAGGGCCACCGCCGCCATCCGGGGGAGCAGTGGCAGCGGCAGCAGGAGCGGCGTCAGCGCTTCGGTCAGCCAGGGGTAGACAGCCAGCAGCGCCACCAGCCCCAGCATCGCCCGCCGCCAGGGGAGACGCCGGGAGCGCGCGCTCCCCAGCCCGGAGAACAGCAGCAGCGCCCCGATCACGGTCGCCACCGCCAGCGTCGGCTGGCCCAGCGTCAGGATGTACCGCTGGATCAGGGCCACCTCCACCAGCAAATAGGCCAGCCCGATGGCTGTGAAGTAACCCAGGGCGCGGGCCGACCGTCCCGAACCCGCCCCGCGCAAGGCCGCCCGGAACCGTCCCCGCAGCCCGACCGGCAGCAGCACAAACATCAACGCTGCCAGGGCGGCGAAGGCCAGCAGGGCCAGCAGCACAAAAAAGCCGCTCCCGCCGAAGGGCTGCCAGCGCTGGCCCAGGTTTTGCAGCACGGCGGGCGTCTGCCGCCAGCGGAAGAAGTGGAAAAAAAAGGGATGGTCGTCGGTGGGCGGGGCGATGTCGAAGTCGTAGGCGGCGTAAAAGGCGGCCCGGTCCGGGGCGGTCGCCAGCGCCAGGAACAGGTCATGGTAGATCGGCGTCTCCAGCCGGGCGTAACGATTGATCATCGCCGGCGGCATGATGGGCGCGAGCAGCAGGTCGTAGCGCAGCCGAGTGATGTCGGCCAGCAGCGCGTCCACTTCCGCCGACGGGAAGGGCGGGGGCCTGACGATGAAAGTGGCGGTCTGGAAGGAGCGGAAGGCGACGATGTGCTGGAGCGGGTCGCGGTCGCCCAGGGCGGCGAGGATCAGGCCCAGCGCCCGCAGCTCCTCGCTGGGCGGGTTTTGCAGCCAGCGGGTGAACACCAGCAGGCCGTCCTCGCCGCAGAGGTCCAGGTAGGCGCGGAACGCCTCAACCGTCAGGACGTAGTTTTCGGTCAGCGTGAAGGCCCCGGAGGTGATGGGGCGGTAGTTGTCGGTCAGGCCCAACTGCACCAGGTCATAGGTGCGGCCAGCGCGCGGGGTGAAGGCCCGAATCTCGTCGTGGACCAGCCTCACCCGTCCATCATCCAGCCCGGCAAAGGCGCGAAGTTCCCCCGCCAGCTCCTCGTAGACCAGCTGGTTCGGCTCCACCACCGTGACCGACCCCGCGCCGTTAACCAGCGCCGCCCAGGCGTCCAGGCTGCCGCCGGCGCCCAGGATCACGGCCTCGCCGCCGGGGCGTCGGGCGTAGGCGACCGCCGCCGGGAGAGCACCGGCCAGCGCCGGGGAGGCCCTCGACGCCTCAGTCACCGGGACCAGCGCGTCGCCATCGATCAGCAGCCCGATCTGCGGCGGCAGCGGGCCGAAGTAGGTCAGGCTCAGCCCCGGCGCAGAATGGATGGACGGGCTGTCCACCACGTCCAGGCGGGCGTAGGCGTTCTGGCGGGTGGCGGTGATGGCCGTATCCGGGTCCAGGCGGAAGGCGCTCAACCGCTTATAGGGCGAGGGCTGGACTTCAAACACGGCGGGGAAGGCCAGCAACAATCCCAGCAGCCCGGCGAGGCTCAGCAGGGCCAATCCCCGCGCCGTCCCGGTCCGGGGGTTCGGCTGGCCATGGCTCCCCCCCGGCGGGGCCGCCAGGATCAGCGCCGCCCCCGCCCCCAGGACCGCGCACAGCAACACGACCCGCTCGCTGCCCAGGGAACCGATCAGCAGCGGGGCCAGGGCCGCGCCCGCCGCCGAGCCGAGCAGGTTGGCGGCGTAGACGCGCCCGGCCTGGGCGGCCTCCTGGCTCAACAGCGCCCCGACCAGCGCCCCGGCGAAGACGAAAGGCACGGCCAGCCCCAACAGGTTGCCGAGCAGCAGGTAAACCTGCGTCACGTCCCAGGCGATGGCGTAGGAGTCAAACGGCAGGTGGTTCAGAAACAGGTAAGCGGCCACCGCGCTCACGGCGAAGCCCAGCGCGTACCAGGGTCCGGCGTCGCGGCGGCGCAGGCGCGGCCCCAGCGCCAGCAGCGACCCGCTGGCCCCAAAACCCAGCAGCGCCAGGCTGATCACCAGGAAGGCGAAATGGTAAAACTGGGCGACGGAAAACACCCGGGTCAGGGCCACCTGCAGGAGCAGCATGGCCGCCGAGAGCAGCCCCAAACCGGCCAGGGTGCGCATCGTTTTTTTCTCCTCCCGGTACCGCCCAGGTGCCAGGGGAGTCCAGGGCCGACGGCCCTTGCGTCCCCCCTGGCGGCCCGATCACGCCCTGTTCCGACGGGCAGCCGCTCAACAGGTCACATGGATGATGGCCTGGACCGGCTGCTCGCCCATCCGCTGATCAGCCGGCACGCCTCCCGGGTCGGCACGGCCACCACCTCGACGCCGCGCCGGTCCGCCTCGGCGTAGACCTCCGCCATGACCGGCAGGCGGCCCTGAACGCCCGTCCCGATGATCAGCCGCCGACCGCCCCAGGGAATGTCTTCCTCGGCGGAGAGCGGCGTGTGGCCATATTCGTCACTATAGCGCCGGGAGGGTTTCTTCTTCCGCTTGCGCACCCGGCCCCGGTCGATCACCACGTCGTAATCGTAGCGCTGTCCGTCGATTTCCACCTCACCAAAGCGCATCAGTTTCGCCTGCATGGCGTTTCCTCATCTCATCCGACCGACTCAGGCTACCCTCATTATAGGGGCTTCCGGGGGATTTTCTGGTGAGTAAGCGATGAATCAGCTCCTTTCGCCGCCCGCTGGCGGACTTGAGGGTCAGGAACAGCCCGCCAAAACGCCCAACCGCAGCGGAGCATGTTAACCTGGTGTGCAGGTATTGACGCGATGAGTTTTGAACCCGTCGCCTGGCACGCCGAACCCGCTAAAGGGATTCGTCCACGGCCCTGTGATGCCCCCCACCAGTCCCTTTAGCGGCCTTAGCCAGTCCCAGCCGGAGGTTTGACCCTCCGGCGGCGAAAACAACCGCCTCGCCGAGAAATTCGCCCACCGGGTATGCTATAATTAAACCAGGACGTAAACAGTGGACAGAAAGTTCGGAAAACAATGAAGCAATGCCCGCAATGCCATCATCTGAACCCGGACGGGGCGCTTTTCTGTGCGGGCTGCGGCGCGGAACTGGCCCGGCAGTGTAACGCCTGCGGCCAGACTGTCCCGGCGGACGCCCGTTTCTGCCCTTACTGCGGCGCGGTCATCGTCAGCGAGCCGCCGGTGCCCTGGCTGGACCGGCGTTTCACCCCGGAAATCCGGGGGGCGCTATTCGCCGTCACGCGCGGCATGGGCCTCACCATGCTCGTCCTGGCCTTTGTGACCGCCCTGCTGACCCCGCCGCCCCGCATTCTGGATGACACGCTCCTGCTGATCGGCGGCGCGGCCCTCATGGTCCTGGCGGAGCTTCTGAAGCCGGGGCGCAAACCCAAACCCCCTGGCGGCGACCAGCGGTATATCCCGGATATCCCCCCGCCCGGCGGCCAGGAAATCGCCCCGCCGGACGAAGTGATCGAGACCCGACGGCTGACGTCCGAGCACGCGCCACCGCCCGGCAGCACCCAGGGACCGTACCTCAACTAAGCCCGGCGGCGCTGGCGGCGGCGCTGGTAGCGGGCGAAATAGGCCCGCAGCGCGAGGCTCAGCAGCGCTCCCGCCACCGACCAGACCCAGGTCAGGTCGGCCTCCTGGGGCGGCGGCGTGGGGGCGTCGGTCGGATCGAATGTCACCAGGTACAGATCGTCTCTGGCGGCGAGGAATCCCTCGCGGCTGAAGTGCACGCCCATCGCCTCCACCCAGCGCTGCATCAGCGGGTTTTGCGCCATGAAGTCGAAAGCCTCCGCCAGTTCCTCGTCGTCCCTGACGCGCCGGGCGAGCACACGCTCCGCCCCTTTTGCCGTCTGGATCGTGACCAGTGGGTCGGCCATGATGTTCCGGTACCACTGGGCGCGCTCCCCCCAGGCGCTGTAGATATACTTGCGGCCCCGGTACTCGTGGAATTCGATGGCGGTGCGGCGCGGCCGGCCGCTCACCCGCCCGGTGGTGGTAAGGATCATCAACTGCCGCCCGACCAGCGGCCCCAGCCCCAGCCGCCACAGCAGGATAGGCGACTGAAAGGCGTATTTCATGAACGGGCTGGCAGGATACGGCACGTTGAGGGGGGATCGCGCGTGGCTTCGGTTGGACATGGCAGGCTCCTTTTTTCACCCTGGTGAATCGGAAGGCGGCTCCGCCGCGTCCTCATCGTCCTCCGGGCGGGGCAATTGCTCGGTCGGCCTGGGGCGCGGGGTCTGATGTGGGTCGATGGCTGGCGCGTCCGGGCTCGACTGGCCGGGCGACGCGGGGGGAGCCTGCGCCTCCCACGCCTTCCGGAATTCGGTCAGCCACTCCAGCTCGGCCACCAGCAGGCGCAGGCTATAGTCAAAGAGGGCCTGGATGTGCAGCGGCCAGTCCGGGTGGGCGGACTGGTGCTCGCTCCGCTGCCGGTTCACCTCGGCGATGCGGGTGCGCAGCTTGGACTCGTAGGAGTCCAGGGCGTGCCGGACCTGGTCCGGGCGCAGCAGGTGCAGGTTGGCCAGCCCCAGGATAAAACCATCGACCCGGTCGCGGGGGGTGCTGAGCAGGTTGGCGACCGCCGTTTGCAGCACGCCGCGCCCGGCCCTGGTCAGCTGGTAGACCTTGCGGGACGGGCCGCGCTCGCTGGGCGTGAGGCGGCTGGCCAGCAGACCTTCCCCTTCCAGCTTGTTGAGGATGTAATAAACCGAGGAAAAGCCAATGGCCGCCCACTCGCGCACGCCGCGCGTCTCAATGGCCTGTTGAATCTGGTAGCCGTGCTGGGGGCCTTCGGCGACCAGGCTCAGGATCGCCAGTTCGGCATCAGTCATCGGCAGTCACTCCTTCCGGCGAGCGCGTCGCCGGGCTATTCCAGCCATGGTACTTTAATGCTAGAATAGACGAAATAACCGGAAACGTCAACCCATCCGAGGTACAATAGGCGGGAGTCGCCGTGAGGGCGCAGGGGGTCGTGGCGGATAACGCCGTCGGGAGGCTGCTCCGTGGCTGAGAAAGACCTTCCCCTGACCGATCCGGACAGGGTGGCGCTGGCCGAAGCTGCCATGCTGGACGCCACCACCGCGGAGAGGCTGGCCAATCTGTTTAAGGCGCTGGCCGATCCGACGCGGGTGCGTCTGATCGCGGTCCTGGCCCGCACGGAGTTATGCGTCAACGATCTGACTGCCGTGCTGGGTATGACCCAATCCGCCGTCTCCCACCAGTTGAGCGCCCTGCGCCGGTGGCATCTGGTCAGGCGGCGGCGGCGGGGCCGCCTGATGTATTACCGCCTGGACGACGAGCACGTGCGCGACCTGATCGCCCGCAGCCTGGAGCACGTCCGCCACCAGTGAGGAAAGGCATCCAGACGGACGCCGTCCGCCCGGCTTAACGTCCCCCTTGTCAGGCGCGGCCTCCTGGCGTATAGTCGGCCCACATCCGTGCCGACCCTGCTGACGAGGATACGAGCCGCCATGAAACACTTCATCGCCATCACCTGCGAAGCGCTGGCCCGCCTGACCTACGCCATCGCCGCCGCCGCGCCCCCCACCATCACCGTCCGGCTTTACCGCCAGGGCCTGCACAACACCCCCAAACGCCTGCGGGCCACGCTTCAGGACGAGATCGACGCCATCGGGCCGGGCGAATGCGACGCCATCCTGCTGGTCTACGGCATCTGCGGCACGGCCACGTTGGGGCTGGTCGCCCGCCACACGCCGCTGGTGATCCCGCGCGCCCACGACTGCATCACGCTGTTCCTCGGCTCGCGGACGCGCTACCACCAGGAGTTCGCCGCCCATCCAGGCACCTACTGGTACAGCCTGGACTACCTGGAGCGCCACCGCGACGGTGACAACGCCGGGCTGGGCGCGACCAACCTGGGCGTGATGGACGAGGTCTACCAGGAATACGTGGCCAAATACGGCCAGGACAACGCCGACTACCTGATGGAAGTGCTGGGCGAGTGGGGCAAACATTACGACCGCGCCGTCTACATCGACACGGGGACCGGCGACGGGAGCGCCTATGAGCGGCTGGCTCAGCAGCAGGCCCAGGCGCGCGGCTGGCTGTTTGAGCGTAAGGTCGGGGACCGCCGCCTGCTGGAGATGTTGCTTGGCGGGGACTGGCGGGCGGACGAGTTCCTGGTTGTGCCGCCCGGCCACACCATCCGGCAGACAACCGAGGAGCGGGGGCTGATCGAGGCGGTCCCGGCGGATACGGCGGGCGACTGATCCCCCGCGCGCGGGAGACGTGCCTCGGCGCAGGGGCCGACATGTATCCGGCCAACCCCCACGGCCCGATGCAAAAAACGCCCCCGCCGGGCAGGCGAGAGCGTCTCGGTGAGTCTGACGGAATGGTGCTGGCCAGGGGCCGTCTCAGGGAATGACCAGCCGCTGCCCGGCGTAGATGCGGTTCAGGTCGTAGAGGCCGTTGGCCTGGGCCAGCGACCAGACGCTGACCCCATACAGCCGGGCGATGCCGAACAGCGTCTCGCCGCGCTGGACGGTGTGGGTCCGCTGGGCCGGAGTCCCGCCGGGCGGGGCGGCCCAGGTGATCGGCAGGCTCCCGATATGGCCCGCCGTCCGGACGTAAGCGGCGTTAATCCAGCCCGCGCCGCCCGCCACCTGAATCTGCACCCAGGAGCCGTCCGCATTGCGCCCCACCAGGCCCACCTGCTGGCCGTTTTGCAGCACCGTCACCGCATTGTAGGCCGGGCCGGGGCCGCTCCGCACGTTGAGGAAGGAGACATTGGTGATGAGGCCCCACAGGTACCCGGCGCTCTCCCCGGTGGTGAGCGGCAGGCTCATGATGTTGCCCGCTGTCTGGACGTAGGCGGCATTGATCCACCCCTGGCTACTGCCCGCCTGAAGCTGCACCCAGGAGCCGTCCAGATTGCGCCCCACCAGGCCGACCGACTGGCCGTAAACCAGCCGCGCCACCACGGCGAAGCCCGGACCGGGGCCGCTCCGCACGTTGAGCACGCTGGCGTGGGCGATGGTGCCCCACAGCACTGCCGGGCTGGTCGAGCCGTCGGTGATCGGCAGGGTTGTGATGTCCCCGTTGATCTGGAGGTAGCGGGCGTTCACCCAGCCCGCGCCGCTCCCATACTGAAGCTGCGCCCAGGAGGCGGCCCGGTCCCGCCCGATCAGAACCACCCCCTGCCCGCCGACCAGCCGCCCGATGACCGCGTAGGACACGCCGGGGCCGCTCCGCACGTTGAGGGTATAGGCCACCACGCTGCCTGCCAGCGACGCCGGGCCGTCCGCCAGCGCCGTGCTGGCCGAACCGAACAGGCCCCCCACCAGGGCGACGGCCAGCGCCGCCATAACCACCTGACTCACATGAAGTTTACGCTGCCACACCATATCTATCACTCCCTTAAACCATATGCTCGTGACGCATGCTGCGTCTTGAGTGGCTGTCTCCTGCGCTGTTGTGCCGCGCACACCTTATATAAACGCCGTTCGGGCGGGAAAAGTTCCGCATCAGGGTCAAATTCGTGGCCAAAAGCCCCGCTCTGGCGCGAAATTCCCCGTCCGGTGCATAATGCGCCTGCGCTGGGAGACCGGACAGTGGAGACACACATGCAGGACTCGCTCGATCTGGACGCGCTGGCCGAACAGGCCGCCGAACGCCGCCAGGCCAGTCGCCGCCGCCGGACCTGGCTGCTGCTCATTCTGGCCATCGGCGCTGCCGTGATCGCCTGGCTGGGGGCCGGGGACGGCGCACCGCCCGCCGCGCTGTACGTCCTGCGGGGGGACGGCTGGGAAGCCGTCGCGC
>DAOTXK010000377.1:0-20861 GCA_034435395.1 Anaerolineae bacterium
TTCCAGCCGCACCCCGGCCAACCGCTCGCGGTGGCGGTCCAGGTCGTATGGGTGGGCGCTGAGGGAGAGGCCCGCCGTCCCTCCCAGGATGGCGTCGAGCAGGGGGTTGCCCTTGCGGAAGAGGTGCAGCACCCGCCACAGTTCGTTGGCATCGGCGATGGGCACGGCGCGCCCGGCGAAGCTCCGCCCGCCCACCTGGACGCGCACCAGCGGGTCGGCCAGCAGGTTACGATACCAGTCGGCCTGCGTCCCCCATATTGATACCACATAAAGCTTGCTGCCGTGCCGCCGCGATTCCAGGGCGGTGGTGCGCGGCCGCCCGCTGCGCCGCCCGGTGGTGGTCAGCAGCAGGATGGTGGGGGGCAGCAGCCGACCCAGCCCCAGACGGTAGAGCAGGAGCGGGGCCTTGAGCGCCCGGCGGGCCAGGCCGCCAGGGTAGGCCAGGACGGGCCGGATCGGTTCCACAGTGATGGGGGGTTCGCTCATGATCGCACGCTCAACCGGCGGTTGGTGAACGATAGTCGATTCGGGCTGAGTCCTCATGCCGCCCGGCCAGGCCCATCATCCGGTCCCCGGCCAGGCCGAAAAATCGCTGCTGGCTCATCCGCTCCATTCCCGCTCATAGCCCAGCAGGGTGCCGTCGTCGCCCAGCAGGTGATAGGCCATGTTAACCCCGTGCAGCCGCCAGATTTCCTGCCGGTGGGCGGGGGCCCGGTACTCGAAGTGGATGATGCCGGTATTGTGCACCCAGGCATCGACGAAGCGCCAGTGGCCGACGTTAAAGGCGATGTCCAGGACGGCGTTCATCACCCCGCCGTGGCAGACCACCAGCACGCGGTCCTCGGTCGCCGGATGGCGCGCCGTGACCTCGCTGAGGAAACGGCCCACCCGGGTGACAAAATCCCCCCACGATTCGCCCTCCGGCGCGATGGGGCTGAACGGCCGCTCGCTGGCCCAGTAGTCGGCATACTGGGGCGGCTCGGTCTCCAGGTTGACGGCGGTGGCGTCCGGCCAGCAGTTGCCGATCTCGCGCAGGCGGTCGTCCGGCTGGACGAGCAGGCCGAGCGCCGGGGCGAGGATGGCGGCGGTTTCGGCGGCGCGGCGCATGGTGCTGGTGTAGAGGGCGTTGATGGTGAGGTGCGTCGCCAGCCAGGCGGCCGCCCGCTCCGCCTGCCGCTGCCCAAGCTCGGTCAGCCCGGCATCGACTACGCCGTCCCAGCCCGGCAGGTTGACGTGACTCTGGCCGTGTCGGATCAGGTAGAGATGCATGGACCCGCTGCCTGTATTCGATGTGTCGGCGCAGGAAAGGTATCTTAACCTCGGAGGGGCAGGAGGGCAAGCCGATCAGGCCAATCTCGCCTTGAGGGCTGCCGGGTAGGGCGCTCACGATCGGTTTATTCCGTGCCTGCTGGTGGCGTATCCGCCAGCGCGCTCTGGGGTACCCACCCTGGCCGCAGGCCGTTGGGAGCGTCGCCGATATGCCACCACCACTGGCCGCCTATCTGGTACTGGTATTCGCTGGTGGCATCCCTTCGCCGGACCACGACCACTGCCGCGCCCGCGTCCAGCTCATGGCTGATCTCACCGCCGCCCGCCGCGTTATACACGATGGTCGATCCGGTGAGGTAGAGCGTATCGCCCACGTTCCACGGGCGAGGGACGTTGGGATCGAGGGTGGGCGCGGGCGTCTCGGTCGGGATCGGGGGGGGCGTCGCGGTCGCGGTGGGCGCTGCCGTGTTTTCCACCGGGGCGGTGACCGCCGGCGTCGGCGCGGCCCCAGGACTCAGAGGACCGGTGAGCACGGCGGCGGCCCCGATGACGACGGCCAGCAGGGCGGCGGCCCCGATCACCAGCCGCTGCCAGGGGAACGGTCGCGCGATCTGACTGACGAGGCGGTTCATGTCGCGGTGGAAGTCGGGATCGTGGCGCACGACAACCGCCTGCCGGAGGGCCAGCGCCCGCAGATCGGGCGGCAGTTCGTCCGGCGGGGGCATGTCCGCCCCGTCGACCAGCACCGGGATCACGCGCATATCCGCGCGCTGGAGGGCGGTGGCCACCTCCATGCGCACCCAATCTTCCGGATTATCCAGACGGCGCTGCCCGCGCTCGGCGGTGATGGACAGCCACTCCGAGCCGATGATGACCAGCATGGTGTCACAGCGGCTCAGTTCTTGGGCGAGGACTTCGGTAAACGTCGACCCCGGTGTGATCAGGTCGACATCCTTAAAGACGTTGCCCCGGCCAAAGGCCTGAGTCAGCCGGTCGTAGATGCGCCCGGTGATCGCCTGGCTATCGGCCCGACGGTAGGAGATAAATATTCGCGCCATCGCTGCCCCCTGCGCGCGTGAAGGCGAGACTCCTCGTCTATTATATGCGAGAAGGGCATGGCGGTGGAAACCTCAGCAAGGGGCGGGGAAGCGCGTTCGACGCCGTGTAACCTCCCCTCTCAGACTGCATCCAATGGACCAGAACCCTGACCATAAAATACCGACAAGGAGGGCAACCATGCCTTTGATGGACGACCACACCCGCGACCAGGTCCGCGAGCTGCTCAGCGACCTGTCCGGCCCGGTCAAACTGCTGATGTTCAGCCAGGAATTCGAATGCCAGCTGTGCGCCGAGACGCGCCAGATCAGCGAAGAGGTAGCCGCGCTTTCCGACAAGATCGCGGTCGAAGTCCGGGATTTCGGCGAGGACGCGGCGCTGGCGCAACAGTACGGCATCGACAAAATCCCGGCCATCGCCGTGCTGGGCGCGGACGACCGCGATTACGGCATCCGCTTCTACGGCATCCCGTCCGGCTATGAATTTATGTCCCTGCTGGAAGCGATCCAGCTCGTTTCCACCGGCCAGTTGCACCTCGCCGACCAGACCAGAGCCTACCTTGACACGCTGGAAGGCGACCTGCACCTCCAGGTCTTCGTCACGCCGACCTGCCCCTACTGCCCGCGGGCGGTCGTCCTGGCCCACCAGCTGGCCTACGCTTCAGACCGGGTCCGCGCCGACATGATCGAGGCCAACGAATTCCCGCATCTGTCGATGCGCTATAACGTCATGGGCGTGCCGCGCACGGTGATCAACGAGGATATCTTCCTCGAGGGGGCCGCGCCGGAAGCCATGCTGCTGGGCAAACTCCAGGAGGCCATGGCCCATTGACCGATAACCGCCCGCGTTCAGTCGGGTGGTGGCGGGCGGCTGGGGGCGGGTTCAGCCAGGGAAAGAGAGGAGAGGCAACATGCCAGGTCCGGTGGCGATCACCCTCCATTTACCGGTGGAGGAACTGCTGGAAGCTTATCCCCAGGCGGCGGGCTTCCTGGCCGATCATCAGGTGGTATGCGTCGTCTGCGGCAAGCCGTACTGGGGCACGCTGGGGGAGCTGATGGCGCATAAGGGCGTCGCCGACCCCGACGGACTCCTGAAGCAGCTCCAGGATCACCTGCAAGATGCCAACACGCCCGCGTCCTGACGGGCCGGCACCGTCCACCCGCCAGCCGCGCGCGTGATGGCTCCCCCACCTCGCCGGTCCCGATCTTCAAGCAGGACCCGCCAGCGGCCATCGACTGGATGTTCCATCACGGCCCGCTCCAGCCCATGGCCACTGGCGCGGTGGACTTTTACCTGGACAGCCCGGCACCCTCCGATCACCGACCGGTGATGACGGCTTACGGCTTGATGTGAGCCACGCCCAACCCAAATAAAAGCCCCCGGAAAAATAACCGGGGTCTCTAAGCGCGGTCTCCGGGTGCGGGGCGGCGCTGCTACTTCTTTGGTTTTTCGCCGCTGGGCTTACTGGCCGGTTTCTTGCTGGTCTGGGCTTTGGCTGGCTCCTTACCCGTCTGCGCCTTGGCGGGCGTCTTGCTGGTCGGGGCCTTGGTGGCCGGTTTCTTGCCCGCCGGGGCCTTGGCGGTCGTATTGACCTTCTCGGCCTTGGCGGCCGGTTTCTTGCTGGCCTTGGCGGGCGTCTTGCTCGCCTGCGCCTTGGTGGCCGGTTTCTTGCTCGTCTGCTTCTTAGCTGGCGTGGTATCCGCCTGTTTCTTGGCCATGGTGATCTCCATTAGCTGAACTGAACATCAGGTTTGTAACACTATGGCACAGATCGCCAAAAAGCACAAATGGGTCAGGCATCTATCCGGATACTTACGGACAAGAGGCTGATGAACGTTGATAATCCGTGCGGCTTTCGACGGGTACGGCCCAGACGCCCGACGCCTGATCGTAGCGGCGGACCACTCGTAGTCGGGGGCGTCGCGATTCATCGCGCCGTTACGAGCGCCCTGATGGCCCACCAGCCCTCTGGTGATCGGGCTTTTGATGATTCTACGGCCGGCGGTAGGGCAGCGCTTCAATGGTCGCGGCCACGTCAAAGTCGAGCGCGGTGAGCTTGTCCCCGGCGCTGTGGGTGGTGAAACTGACCTCCACCTGTTTCCAGCCGATGCACAGGCGGTCCGGGTGGTGGTCGAAGCCCTCGCAGATCGTGCCAACCGCGGCGGCGAAGGCCAGCCCGGCGGGGTAGCTGGACATGGCGAACGTCTTTTTGATGACGCCGCCCTGGCGCGTCCAACCGGGGAGTGTCCGCAGGCGCTCGACGATCTGCGCCTCGCTGAGGGGGGAACGGTCGGCCATGGGTCACTCCTGAGCGTAACCGTCGATCAAGACAGTCCGGGTCGGGAATCGAGTATACCGCGCCGGGGCAGGATTCCACCACTGCCCATCGATCATGACTCAGGGGGCGATGCCGGCTCAGTCCCGCCCGATGGCCTGGCGTAACGTCCGTGAGAGAGGCCGGGCGGGCGGCCCGGCCAGCGCGGACGGCCCGGCCAGCGCGGATGGCCCGGTCGCAGGGGCGGCCGACTGCTCCACCAGGGCGACGAAGTGCCGGATCAGCTCCTGCCCGTGATCCCCGGCCAGCCGGGGCACGTCGGCGGGATCGGCCCCCAGCGCCGCCGCCAGTTGCTCGCGCATGGCCCGCTCAGCCGCCGCCGGGTCCGGCAGAGCGCCGGCCGGACCCAGGGCATGGCCCATCCGCCGCAGCATCTGGTAGTCGGTCTGGGGCTGCCAGGGCGCGGCCAGGGTGGTCGGGACCGCCGCCGGGTCCGGCAGAGGGGCGCGCAACAACGCCTCGGCGTCCACGATGCCGCCGCCGTAGTGGGCCTGCTCCCAGGCGCTCCACGAGTCCGGCACCCGCCTGGTCTGTCTGATCAGCGCTGTGAAGACCTCCTGCAGGGAAGCGCGCCCCTGGTAACGTGCCAGCAGCCTGTCCCGCCCGTGGTAGGCCAGCCACAGCGCCGCCACCCCGCCCAGGTTGGCCGCCGAAAAAGAAGTCCCCGTACCTGGCCGGAACAGCGGCCGCATGCCGCCGTGCCGGTCGAAGGTGGCCCGCCACACGTCCTGCCCCGGCGCGGCGACCGTCACTTCCGGGCCGCGACCGGATAGCTCCCAGGGCCGGTCATGGACGTTGGAGGCCGCCACGGCGATGCAGTCCGGGTAGGCGGCGGGGGCGATGACCAGCGGCAGCGGCTGGCCCGCCGCCCCGATGACGATACAGTTCCGGGCGCGGGCGGCATAGGCGACGGCGGCCTCCAGCCAGGGCGTGGGCAGGCCGCCCAGGCTCATCATGATCACGCCCGCCCCCTGCTCCGCCGCGTAAAAGATGGCCCGCGCCAGATTCACGCCGGAGGTGATGATCACCGTGTCGGTGCAGCGGATCGGGATCAGCGTCGCTTCCGGGGCGACGCCGCTCGCCAACGAGCCGCTCGCCGCCAGCGGGCCGCCCACTGACGGGCCGCCCGCTGACGGGCCGCCGTCCGCCCCACTCAGGCGGAAGGAGCCGCCGCCCGCTCCCCCGCTGACCAACCCTCGCAGCGCCCTCCACAGCCCGGCCAGCCACGCCCTGACCCGCGCCACCCACGCCGCGATCCCGCCCGGCGTCCGATCGGGGGGCACGGTCTGGCCGCTGGGGGCCAGGCTGACGGCCACGCTGGCCGTCGCCGTACCATGCCCCGGAAAGCGCAGGTGTTCCAGCTCCGGGCTGAGCGGGTCCTGGGCGTCGCCCGACCAGTCCAGGATGTTCCAGTCCCGCGCCAGGTCGTAGTCGCCGAGATCGACATCCGGGTGAGGTGCCCAGCCAGTGTCCGGATGGGCGATGACGGCCCCCTGGCCACGCGACCGTCCGCCCGGCGGCGGCGTCAACGCCCAGGCGCGGTCCACCCGCATATTACGCAGCGACCAGGCCGGTTCGGTGTCTTCCGGGGGATAGTCCTCCTTGACCCCGGCGACTTCCGAGGGGGCAGGCCGGATGACCGATGCGGGCAGGTCCGGATCGACGCGGGATGCGCCGGTCGCCGCCCGCAGCGCGTGGGCGGCGTCGAACAGGTCCGCCTCCGCCAGCGCCGGTTCCCCTCCCACCGGCAGGGTGACCAGCCGGTAGCGGGCCAGCCGGTAAACGGGGTCGGCCCCCTCAGCGCCGGGAAAGAGCGGCTCGGCGCGCACGCCTGACGCCCGCGCCGCCTCCGCCGCCGCAAAGCCGAGGGACTGGGCCACGGCGTTTTCCACCGCGTCCGGGTCCGCGCCGGGCGCGATCTCGATCACGAAGCGATGAGGCCGGGATGGGGCGGTCAGGCCAGTCTGGGCGCGGATGCGGCGTCCGAGGTCGGCCAGCAGGCTGGCGGCCAACGGGTTGGCGGCCAACGGGTTGGCGGCCAGGGAACTGGCGGGGGAGTCGGCAGGTGTGGGAGACATGGCAGCGACCTTCCGTTGGGCAGTGTAGGCAGTGCATCGAGCGCGAGACTGGCGCTTAGTATGCCCGATTGATCGAGGAATGCCAAAAGCCAGGGCGGCGTGGTATACTGAAACCCCAGACGCGGGGCTGCCCCCCTGGCGTTGTGGACTCGTTTCCCCAGGAGAAATCATTTGAAGACCATACCCCTGCTCGCTTCCCTGCTGCTCATCGCCGCCTTCGTCCCCCTGACCCCGACCGCCGCCCAGGAAGGGGCGATGACGCCCGCCGAGGTCTGCGCGGCGGCCACGCCGGCGGAAACCCCCGCACAACGGACCTTCGACGCGGCGGAGGACGTGTTGCAAGACGGCGTCGATTACCGGGCGGTGCTGTGCACGTCCGCCGGGCCGATCACCGTCGACCTGTTCGAGGAGGAGACGCCGATCACCGTCAACAACTTCGTCTTCCTGGCGCGATCCGGCTACTACAACAACACCAACTTCCACCGCGTCATCCTGGACTTCATGGCCCAGGGCGGCGACCCGACCAACACCGGCGGGGGCGGCCCCGGTTACCAGTTCCCCGACGAGATCGTGGAGGGGCTGGTCTTCGACCGGCCCGGCCGGCTGGCCATGGCCAACGCCGGCCCGGACACCAATGGGAGCCAGTTTTTTATCACCACCGTCCCCACCGAACGGCTGAACGGCGAGCATACCATCTTTGGGGAAGTGCTGGCCGGGCAGGACAGCGTCCGCGCCATCCGCCTCCGCGACCCGGAGCGGGCGTTCGAGCCCGGCACGCTGCTGGAAACGGTGGTGATCATCGACGATCCCGATGGCCTGGCCGTTGTCGAGGAAACGCCAGCCCCGGCCACGGCGGAGGAAGTCGCCGCCGCTTTTGCGGCGCTGCCCGACCGGCTGCCCATCATCCTGGACCGCTTCGGCCTGCCCTTCCAGCTGACCCTCTCCGACGTTTTTAGCCTGGTGGAAGACCCGGAGGTGAGCGGGTTCTTTGAGACCGAGGCGATGCTGGCCGGTGTCCCGGCGGCCATCCAGGCCGACCTGGGGGCCTACTTCGCCGATCACGGTCATCAGTACACCGCCGCGGCGGTGCTGCGCAACGAAGCCTGTGACCTGGCCGCCTTCCCGGTGTACATGCTCAACTACGGGCTGGACGCCTACGCCTCCGCCGGGGACGCCGCCGCCGCGCTGGACGATCCCCGTCTGGGGGAGATGCAGGCCGCGCTCGGCTTTGAGGCGGTCGAGACGACGCTGGGCTTCCCGGTGTTCGTGGGGGCAATCAGCGCCTGCGGGGTGGACGATCTGGTTTACGCGCGGGGGTTCCAGCAGCGTGGGCGGTTCGTGGCGATGATGGAGATCATCATCACCCCCGATAACGCGGACATCGCCCCGGCGCTGCTGGCCGTGTTCACCCGCCCGTTGTACGAGGACGCCCTGTTCGCCATCCTCCGCCCGGAGACGGTCGGCGAATAGGCTGGCCGGCGTCCGGGTCCGGGTCGCTGAGGGCCAGGGTGAGCGTGGCTGACAACTCCCCCGTCTATGCCTCGCCTGGGAGTCGGGTATGATCCGCTCGATTGGGTCCGGGTGTCCAGCGGCCGGCGGCTTACTGGACTTCCCAACAATTTCCATGGGGAACCGGCGATGAGGGAAAAAACGATGCGCGCGCAGCCCCATTCCATGCGCCGTTACCCATCGGCCATGGCGCTGCTGATGCTGGGCATCGCCGCCGCCTGGGGTTTCACCCGCTATCAGCGCGACAAACACACAGCGCTGGCCCACCTCCGGTCAGGAAGCCAACTGCTCGCCACCCAATACGGTCTGGTTGAATATGCTACTGCCGGTAAAGGGCCGCCCGTCCTCGTCATCCACGGCGCGGGCGGCGGTTACGATCAGGGATTGCTGCTTCATCAACTGCTGAACACCGAAAACTATGCCGTAATCTCGATTTCACGCCCCGGCTATCGGCGTACCCCGCTGGAAACGGGCAAAACATTCGCGGCACAAGCGGATTTATATGCGGCTGTTCTGGACGATCTTAACATCCCGCGCGTTATCGTCATCGCCATATCCGCCGGGGGGATGCCAGCACTCCAGTTCGCCCAACGCTACCCTGATCGCTGCCAGGCGCTGATTTTACTTTCCGCCGCCGGGCCAGTAACGCAGACGATCCATGCCGCCGCGTGGCTGTTGCCCTTGTTTCGGACGATGTTATCAGCCGATTGGCTGGTGTGGCTGCTTAAGCAGTTAAACTTGCTCGCCGGGTGCGCGATGATGGGGACGGTTGCCCCCGAAGTACGGGCAGACAGGCGCAAGATGAAGCTGCTGAACGGCATTTTGGACGGTTTTTTTCCCAGCTCTGATTGGCGTGACGGCACGCTCAATGATATTAAGCAGTTGCCCCACAGTGGGATCGTGTTGGAGCAAATCCACCCGCTGACGCTCGTCATTCATGGCACCCACGATCGCCACCTTCCCGTTGCCGCCGCCCAATTGCACGCGGCGCGCATCCCCAACGCGGAGCTGAAGTTACTGGAGAACGCGACACATTTCGCCTTTGCGACGCACCGCGATGAAGTGGCATCTGCCATTGACGCCTTTATCCGAAATGTCCTGCGGTGAAATCCTGGACAGATTCAGGCACGAAAATAAAAGGGGAATCGCACTGGTCCACCATAGACGCTGCCGCGAACTCAGCGGACGCGAGATACCCCGCGAAGTGCGACGGTGCCCGGTCGCGTACCGACCTCCAACCAGCAGGCGAGTGGTGGCAGCGCGGCTTCCGCCGCCTGTCCTCGGCGCAGGCGACAGACTCTTCCTGCCAGATTTGCAGTTCGCGGACGCCTGTACCCAGTTTGGGGGTCTACCCAACAAACGCCGGACCCGATCACCGAGTCCGGCGCTCAACGTCGCCCTTCCGTCCCGCTCACGCCCCCGGCGGCGGGCCGAACAACATCCGCCAGCCGCGGGTGAAGTCGTCCAGGAAGGGGACGACGTAATAGATGGCCATCAGCACGCCGATGATCACCAGCGCCGCCGCAATGGCCACGCCCCACCGCACCAGCACGTCCTGCACGCCGCCATAGAGCGCCCGTGCCTGGCCCCACGCCTCATTCAGTGTGTCCGGCAGCGCCCGCAGCGAATCCCCCAGGTCGCGGAGGCGGGCGAAAGCCGCGTCGAACTCACCGAAGAGGTCCCCGAAGCCGGAAAACAGCCCGCCCAGCCCGTCGCGGATCGCCCCAAACACGTCCGGCATTGGGATGCGGATGGTGGGGATATTCGGGAAGCGGACGCGGAAATCGCTGAAACTGAAGTCCACATCGGAGGGATAGGGGATGGTCACCACCCGCGTCACCCAGCGACCCGCCTCGCACAGCCAGTCGATCCAGTCCGGGCAGTCATCAGGGATCCAATCGCTGATGGTGGCCGTGAGGTCGCTCCAGGTCACGTCCACCCCGGTGGGGATGGGGATGTCGAAGTCGGGGATGTCGATGCGGGGGAAGGTGAGGTTGTCCGGGAGGTCCGGCAGAAAATCCGGCACGTGGAAGCGGCGCAGGTTGTCGAGCAGCGCCGTGATATCGGCCCTCACCGTCTCAAACTGCTGTTTGGCCGTCTCCACGGCTGCCCGCGCCGTCTCCACCTGGGCGTGGATCTCGGCGACCGGCCCCACCAGCGCGGCCCGCAAATCGCCGATCATGTCCCCCAGGCCCCACACCAGCACCAGCACCATCAACACCGGGGCCAGCGCGCGAACGATCAATAACAATCCCAACAGTCGTCGCATGACCCTACTCCACTGGCAGGCCGCGCAGCATGCGCCAGCCACGAGTCACGTTGTCGATGAGCGGTACGGCGAAGTAGATCACCGCCAGCACCGCCAGGGCGACGAACACCACCAGCAGCGTCTGCCCCCACTGGGTGAGGACCTGGCTCACGTCGCTCACCATCGTCCGGCCCGCCTCCACGATGGCGGTGAAGGCCTCCGGCACCACCTGAAGGGACTCGCTCAGACTGTTGATCCCGGCGAACAGCGGCTGGAAGACGGCGAAGATATCGGTGATCGGGGAGAAGGCCTCCCGCAGCAGGTCATCCAGCTGGCCCAGACCGGGCAGCGGCAGGTTGAAGGAAGGGATATCCGGGATATCCAACCGGAAGTTGAAGGTGCTCATGCTGACATCGCACGGATAGGGGAGGTCGGCGACACCCACGTCCAGGCTGCACATGGTGAAGCCCAGGGAGGTGACGTCCGGCAGCGGCACGTTGATCGCCGGGATGGTGAGGCGCGGGATGGAGATGTTATCCGGGATGTCGGGGAGCAGGTCCGGCAGGCTGAAGTTTTGCAGGGCCGCCACCACATCGGAAACCTCATCCACGACCGCGTCGATATCGTTCCGCACGGCATCGATTGCCTCCCTGGCCTCGGCGATCCGGGCCTGGAGACTCTCGATTGGCCCCGCCGTAGCCGCCCGCAGGTCGCCGTACATGATCGCGCCGGCGATCCCGATCACCAGCAGCACCAGAAACGGCGACAGCCCTCTGATCATCAACAGCAAACCCAATAATCGTCGCATCACAGGCGCTCCTTTTGGAAAAGGCGCATAAACCGCTCGCTTATTCATACAAAAACAACCTGATTTTACATGAACACTGTAACACAGTTCGACGAGGCACACAACAACGCCCCTATGTCGCGATCGTTTCTCCAGACGGTCTAGCGAGTTGGCATCGCTCCGTTGCCCTAGCAAACGCGCGATTTCTATTGCCTGCCATCTACCTATACACATATAATAAAACCCACAATTTGATGGATGTCCTCGAAGCTATGCCAGACATTGGAGCGCTTGCAATGGGACAGTACCGAATTGCTTTTGGTTGGTATGGGGGGAAATACAGTCATCTGGAATGGCTTTTACCCCTTCTTCCACCCGCCCATCACTATTGCGAGCCCTTTGGTGGATCAGCAGCCGTATTGATCAATCGACCTCCATCTCCAGTAGAAACCTATAACGACATTGACGGTGAAGTTGTCAATTTCTTTCGTGTACTGCGGGACCACAAAGAAGAGCTGATAGAAAGAATTGGCCTGACCCCTTTCTCTCGGGAGGAATTCGAGCTTGCCATCGCCGAGCCGACGGAAGGGCTGACAGACCTCGAAAGAGCGCGGCGATTCTTCATCAGAGCTAGACAAGTCAGGACTGGACTTGCTCAAACCGCAAGTTCAGGACGTTGGGCTCACTGTCGCCTAACGAGCCGCGCAGGCATGGCCGGTGCTGTGTCCAGATGGTTAGGCAGTGTGGAAGGGTTATCCGAGATAACCCAAAGACTTCTTAGAGTGCAGATTGAAAATGCCCCAGCAATCGACGTAATAAAACGTTACGATAGTGAAAAAACACTGTTTTATTGCGATCCACCTTATCCTCATGACTCGCGAGGCGATAGCAATGCATATGGCTACGAAATGACAGACGATGATCATTACAGACTTGCCGAAATGCTGCATTCCGCACAAGGTATGATCGCCATTTCAGGTTACCACAGTCCACTAATGGATGAACTTTACTGGGATTGGTACTGTACGGAAGCCCCGGTCAAAAAAACGCATACAGTCAAAACGTTGAGACAAGAGGTGTTGTGGACAAATTACAATCCGGCGATTTGTCTGGTGGCAGGAGGATCCTCAGACAAACAAAGTCAAGAGTCTTCTCCCAAAAATCCGAAGCTGTTCTAGCCGAGCAAAGAATAAATGGTTAGCAATAGAGAACCTGCCGAGATTCTCGAAGACGCCTATCAACAAGCCAAGAAACGGCGTGATCGAAGCTTCATCACTGATCAGGAAGTAAGATCAAGAATCGCCGCTGTAAGCCGATCACGAATCGGAGCAGGCGTTCGGCTGATACTCGCATGCAGCCTAGCCAAAGTGCACGATCCCTTAATTGATATTCGAAAGCCTTACACAGAATTGGAGGGGAATTCGTATTCCGGGAGGACATACGATGAACAATACGTGACTGAGTTTGTCAATCGGTATGAGTTACCCTGCAATCCCACAACGGCATTTCTAACACCCGCTTTGCGAACCAAAAATGTGATCCTTGAACCAGGCATTAATCTGGGAGGCAGAGATAAAGGACTTTATCACGATGTAATTCTGCTGCTAAATGACGTTGAGAACGGTCGCATCAAAGCCGAAGACCTCCTCAAAGAGACAGTTAGAAACTTGTTGGAACTAAAGCGCAAAAGAGCGCAAAGGATTTCATCATTACTCGATGAGCTGAAACAGGCAGAAGGTATCACACCCCTTTCTGCTGAAGACATTGTTAACTTGATTGAACAACATTTTAAGTCACCCAGCGCGTCTCGTTTACCAGTTTTGGTCGTAGCAGCAGCTTACAAGGCAGCTTCGGATAACCTTGGGGAGCGGGCGCTGCCCCTTCAAGCGCACACCGCAGCAGATGAGCGGACAGGTGCACTCGGGGATATTGAGATTGCACTGGTTGACGACAATGAAATCGTGACCGCCTATGAAATGAAAATGAAAAAGATCACAAAGGATGATATTGATCGCGCATTGCAGAAACTGCGGAACTTCGGCGGGCACATCGACAATTATATCTTTGTTACAACCGATGTCATTGATCTTGACGTAGCCGAGTATGCGAGAAGTTTATACCGCGAGACGGCAGGTATCGAGTTCGTTATTCTGGATTGTATTGGTTTTCTCAGGCATTTTCTGCACCTGTTTCATAGACTACGTTTGGAATTTCTTGAGTGCTACCAGGAATTGTTACTAGACGAGCCAGAGAGCGCGGTACGACAACCCCTCAAAGAGTCATTTCTGGCTCTACGGCAAGCGGCTGAAAGCAGTTATTCCCAAGGCAGTTAGTCAGCGCCTGCGCTGTACAAAACCGCCGGACCCGATAACGAGTCCGGCGGTTGCTGTCCCACCAGTCGGTTCCCGCCGTCAGCCCGCCGCGATCTGCGCCACCCGACTGGCCTCGTCCAGCTGCACGCGGACGACCTCCCCCTCCGGCATCTGAATGACGAAGCCGGTAGCCGTCTCCTGCACCGGCAGGTTCCGCCCCACGCAGTACGACAGCAGCGCCGTCTTGTGGTTGAAGGTGAAGCGGTCGGCCAGTTCCCGAAACGCCTCGGCCAGCTCCGCGCCCCGCCAGGGGGGCTGTTTGTCCACCATCTTGGCGGTGATCAGCAGGTACTCCGCCCGGTCGCCGACGGAACGCCGGTAGTAACAACTGGCCCGGCTGATGCCCGCCGCCACCAGCGCCAGGTAATCGCCGGTGAGGTCGTCCAGGGGAAAACTGGCGGCGACCAGCTCCTCAATGTTATACCGCTCGCCGTATTCCCACAGCCTGTTCACCGTCTCCAGCAGGCTGGGCGGCAGCTCGCTCTCGTTATCCGCCCAGGCCCACAGCCACGTCCGGTCGGCGGTGGACTCTGCGCCAAGCGCCTGCACCGGGAACACATAGCGGAACTCGAAGGTGATGGTGCCCGCATCCACGTTCAACTGCCCGTCGCGGTCGCCGACCAGCGAGGCCAGCCGATGCTGCTTGTCCCAGGATGTCAGACAGTGCAGCTCAAAAAGGTGCTGCAACTTCTCGCTCATCCGCCCCGCATCCTTCCTTCCCCCTCAGTCAGCCCTTCGGCGCGCCGGGCGGTCCCTCCCAGCCATCCCCACACAGCGGACGCTACTTCTTCTTTTTCTTGCGGTCGTCGCCCTCGACCGCCTCTTCCGGCAACACAAACGCCGAGGGCAGGCCAAAGTGAGTGCGAATGGCATCCTCGATCTCGTCGGCCACCAGGGGATTTTCCACCAGGAACTGCTTGGCGTTCTCCCGCCCCTGGCCCAACAGCCCGTCATTATAGCGGAAGAACGCGCCCCGTTTGTCGATCAGGCCGATCTCCGCGCCGATGTCCAGGATGTCGCCCTCTTTGCTGATGCCGTCGGCGAACATGATGTCGAACTCGGCTTCTTTGAATGGAGGGGCGACCTTGTTTTTGGTGACGCGAACACGGGTGCGGTTGCCGACCACTTCCCCGCCCTGTTTGATGGCCTGGATGCGGCGGATGTCCAGGCGCACGCTGGCATAAAACTTGAGCGCCCGCCCGCCGGAGGTGGTTTCCGGGGAGCCGAACATCACCCCGATCTTCTCGCGGAGCTGGTTGGTGAACAGCACCGCCGTGTGGCTTTGTTTGATAGCGCCGCTCAGCTTACGCAGCGCCTGGCTCATCAGGCGCGCCTGCAAACCGACGTGCGCGTCGCCCATCTCACCCTCGATCTCGGCGCGAGGCACCAGGGCCGCCACCGAGTCCAGCACCACCACGTCCACCGCCCCGGAACGGACCAGCGCTTCGGTGATCTCCAGCGCCTGCTCAGCGGTATCCGGCTGGCTGATATACAGGTCGTTCACCTTAACGCCGATGCGCTCGGCAAAAGACGGGTCCAGGGCATGCTCCATGTCCACGAAGGCGCAAATCCCGCCCCGCTGTTGGGCCTCGGCGATGACATGCAGACAGAGGGTGGTCTTCCCGGCGCTTTCCGGGCCATAAATCTCGGTCACGCGGCCCCGCGGGATGCCGCCCACGCCCAGGGCGATGTCCACGGCCAGCGAACCGGTGGGGATCACGTCTACCTGTAAATGGCGGGCGTCTCCCAACCGCAAAATGGCGCCATCGCCATACCGTTTGGTGAGTTCTTCCAGCGTCGCGCTCAGGGCTTTCTGGCGGCCTTCATCGGTCATTGGTTATCTCCATGACAACTGAATTTTAGCACATATATTCTACTACCGGACGGGCCATGGCGCAATGGTCTGAGGCTATTGTACCACCGGACCGCCGGTTGCCGGCGGCCGGCCCGCTGGCATAAACTGGCTAATTGTGCGATGATTGAAGCACCATAACACTGACTTCTTGATCGTCAGGCCTTTCCGGCGAAATCACGTGCGAGTCGCCGTTGGGCACAAAAGAGGGCATAGCCATGCAAGTTTGCGGAAACTGTGGACACACCAACCGCCCCGGTGTGCTGTTCTGCGAGAACTGCGGGACCAGCCTGACCGGGCAAGCCGCCGTCGGCACCACCAAATCGTTTGAAGACGACAGCGCTCCCGTGAGCACGCGCGAGCAGGTGGTTGGCGCCGGGACCGATTATTTCGTGCCAGGCTCATCCCTGCGCATCGATATCGAAGGCGGCCCGGAACCTATCCTCGTCAAGCCAAAACAGGAGTTGATCTTTGGGCGGCGCGACCCGGCGACTGGAGCCATGCCCGACGTTGACCTGACCCCTTACGCCGGTTATCGCATGGGCGTCAGCCGCCGCCATGCGGCCATCCGCGCCGCCGACGAGAATCACCTTGACGTGTGGGACCTGGGCAGCAGCAATGGCACCTTCCTGAACGGCCAGCGGCTTAACGCCCACCGGCCCTATCGCCTGCGGGATGGGGACCGGCTTCGGCTGGGGCAGATGATCCTCCGCATCTGGTTCCAGCCGCCCGGCGCAGAAAGCGGGTCGCCGCCCGCGGCGGTGGCCAGCGCCGATCCGGAAGAATCGTCGTAGCCGCCGGGTCTCGCCCGCCGGGCCGCGCGCCAGGGCCAGGCAGGTCCCCTGACAGCTCGTCATCAAGCGCCCCAACCGTGCTGGTCGGGGCGTTCGTCTCACGATTGCGACTGGGCAGCAACAGCCATCCCGTTAACCGATCACGATCCGCGCCCCTCTCAACGGGCGCGCCCGCCCCCCGGCCCTATCGGGGTCCCAGCACCTCCACCACTTCCTCAGCGGCCTTGCTGGCGGCGAAAAAGGCGCGGTCCAGCCGGGCGTGTTTCTCCAGCAGCACGGCCACCGAAGCCACCCGCCCCGCCGGGTAAACCAGCATCAGGCCATCTTCCCCTTCCATGAGGATACGATCCAGCCGGCCCTGCGCCAGGCGGTCCAGCGTATTTTCAGCCAGGCCGATCAGGGTGGCCGCCATGGCTGCCACCTGGGGGCTGTTGGTGGGATTGTCCGCGTCGTCGCGCTCCGGCGGGTAGGAGGCCACCAGCAGGCCGTCCACGTTCACAATCACCGAAGCCTTGACGCCGTCGAGGACCACATGCAGCTTCTTCAGCGTGCGTTCCAGGATTTCGCTCCGATACTCCTGAACCATGCTCATCCCTCTCCAAACGGCACGATCACGCCGGCAGGGCGGTCACTGGCGCACTGGCCTGGGCGGTAGTATAGCCCAGAGTGGGCGCTGGCTCCAACCCGCCATGGTTAAGTTTCTGATACCGTCGCCAGCCACCTCTCGGGCCAGGGGCGCGGGGACGACGACGCGATCACATCACCTTGATCACCTTGCGGGGCCGCAGGCGGAGCACGATGATGTCCAGATCGGCCCAGGCGGCGACATCTTTGGCCGCCTGCTCCGGGGCCTCGTAATGGTAGGTCAGCGTCCGCGTCCAGGCGTCGTCCGGGTCTTCCTCCACGGTGAAGTCGCCCTTGATCAGGTAGCCCGCGCCGTCGCCGGAATCGCCGCCGACCGTCACTGCGCCTTTGGTGTGGCCGCTCAGGACGTGCTGCACCTTACGCGTGCTCCGCTCAGCGATGATCACGATGTCGTCGCCATCTAGCATATACCAGACGGGCACGGTATGGGGATAGCCATCTGGTCCGATGGTTGTCATGCGGGCGATGAGCGGCTTCTGTAGCAGGGCACGGGCGCGTTCGTCGAACATTATCTTGTTCCCTTCATTGGTGGCCCAACCTGCGCCTGATACAGGTCGGTGATGGGCATCAATTCCCAGGGCGCTGGCGCTATCCGCAGCAGCACCGCCCGGTGGTTCCCGATTGTACGGAGATGTTTCCTGAACGCCAAATACAGATCCGGGGGACATCCCCCGCTGGAGGGAGCGGGCGAGGAATGCCCGGCTGGTAGGCCCGGCCAGGATGGGATACAGTAACGCCGTTTTCCGGGAGAAGCCAGCGGCAGGCGATGGTTAAACAGGCAAAATACCCCCTGACGCTCTGAACCCTATGCGGCAACTGGCCACAGGCGCGCTGCCTGCGGTTTTTTGGGTGAGCGGCGGCAGGGAATACCACGGCAGTTCCTTCTGTGGGCGCGAGGGCGGGCTGCCCGGCCCCTGCCAGCGCAGTTTTTACCATAAGGAGAACACCATGGCAGCTGGGACGGTCAATGGCGCGGCACCGCGTTTCCTCACCCGGCCCTACCGGCACGAGGACGATTTCTGGCGGGTGCGCAACCTGTTGGTGGAGACCTTCCCCATCACCGGCCTGGGCTTCAACTGGGAGATCCGCCGCTGGGACGGCAGCCATTTTCACGACGCCGACCCCGCCGCACGCCAGGCATGGCGGGACAAGATTCACCTGTGGGAAACCGCTGACGGCCAGCTTGCCGGAGCCGCTCACGACGAAGGCGCGCCGGGCTACCCCCATTTGCAGGTCCATCCCGACTACCGGCATCTTATCGAGGCCGACCTGATCGCCTGGGCGGAGGCACACCTGGCCGCTCCCACGACGGACGGGAAGCGCTCCGTCACCTTTTACGTGTACGAGTACGACTTCCCGCGCCGCCGCCTGCTGGCCGAGCGCGGCTACCAAAAACTGGAGGCCGGCTGGGTCAACCGCCGGATGTACTTCGGGAACCGTCCGCTGCCGGAGCCGGTCATGCCCGATGGCTACACCCTGCGCACGGTCGACCCAACCGACGCCGGGGACTGCGCCCAGATCGCGGCGCTGCTCAACGCGGCCTTCAACCGCCAGTTTCACCAGGGCGAGGACTTCGCCGCCTTTGGCCAGCACGCGCCGTGCTTCCGGCAGGACCTGCACCTGGTGGCGGTCGCGCCAGATGGCACATTCGCGGCCCATGTGGGCGTGATCGACGACGAGGTCAACCGGCGAGGGCTGTATGAGCCGGTGTGCACGCACCCCGATCACCGCCGCCGAGGCCTGGCGCAGGCGCTCATGTTCGAGGGGCTGCGCCGCCTCAAGGCCCTGGGGGCGCGGCAGATCACGGTCGAGACGGGGGACACTATCCCGGCTAACCGCCTCTACGAGTCCATCGGCTTCACCGAGGCATACCAGGGCTACGCCTGGCGCAAGGTGTGGTAGGGAGTGGCCTCCGCAAAAGGGCCTGGCGATGAGGGATGCCCCCATCGCCGGGCAGGGGCCGCTGACCAGGCGTGGGCGCTCAGGCGCGGCGAGAAGTCTGTTTCCGCAGCAGCTTTTTGATGAAAGGGTGCAGCATCCCGCCGATGCCAGCGGTCAGGGCCATGATGGTGCTGTTGATCAGGGCCATGATCAGGATCGCCTCAAAATCGAGCGGTAGCCCCAGCAGCACCCCTATGACGACTCCCATCAGTAAGCCGAGGAGAATACCCAGCAGCAGGCCATCCAGGGCCAGGCCCATCAGGAGACCAAGGCCGCCCATAAGCAGGCCCGTACCCAACCCGCCGATGAACGTATCCGTCTGGGTTACGGCCAGTTCCTTCAACGCCAGGTCGGTGATGAGGAGCAGCACCGCCGCCGCCGCCACGACAATGGCCGCCATCCACGGCAGGGGATAGCCGTTGTGAAGCGCCTGCCAGTACCACAGAGCGGCGATGCCCACCAACGTCACCAGTCCCAGCCAGGGCGCGCCCACGCCGGAAAGCGTGGCGCGGTGAGTATCCACGCCGGGCAGCAGGCCGATGAAACCGCTGCCCGCCCCCAGCACGGCCACCAGAATCACGGCGAAGAGAAGTGGGTGATAGAGAAAACCGGGCAAGTCGAATTTGCGCCGCTCCCACGACCACCACTGGGCGCGCCTCTCGGCGGCTGGCAGTTCTTGATAGTCCACCGTTTACCTCCTGGCAACTGCACGTTCGTATGCATGGGAGACACTGCTCCCTTGACTGACGCGCAACAGGCGGATACCTGCACCTGTCCGGCCCCTCAGGGGGCCTCTGAGGGGGGTGAACAAATGTTATCAGTGGTTACGCAGTTCCAGGTTGACCGTCCTATTTTGACCACAAAGATACGAAGTTCACGAAGAACACAAAGGTTTTTATGGATTTTCTTCGCGCTCTTGGTGTGCTTTGTGCCCTTCGTGGTGAATGACTCCGGCCAACTGCGTAACTCCTGGCTATAATAGGCAGCGACAAAACTGAACCAGCAACGAGATGAACAACATGGGGCCAAACCCGACTCCAAAAATTTTTATCGATGCGGACGCAACGGCTGCCCCCCGGCAGCGCTTAGAGTCTCTGTTGGAAGACGATCTCGACTTCCATGACCAGGATAGCCGCCAACGTGTTGGCCGCTACGCATCGCACAATTTTCACGCTTTTCCCGCTAAATTCCCGCCTCAACTGCCCCGTAAATTCATCAATGCCCTGACAGAACCCGGCGACATTGTGCTGGACCCCATGATGGGATCGGGCACAACAGTTGTCGAGGCGCTGCTGGCCGGGCGACGGGCTGTCGGGTTTGATATTGATCCCCTGGCTATTCTACTCACCAGGGTGAAAGTTGCCCATCTGGACCCGGCTGAGATGGCCGGGATGGGCCGCGCCATTCTGGAGCGGGCGGCCGAGGCGGTGAGGAAGGGGAGAGCGCTGACCACGCTGGCCGCGGCGCGCTGGGATAGTAAAACCAGGCGATTCATTGACTACTGGTTTGCCAGGGAAACGCAGATCGAGCTTTCCGCCCTGGTCTCAGAGATTGAACGAATCCCGGACGCCAAGTGCCGAGAGTTTTTTCAGGTAGTTTTGTCCAGCATTATCATCACCAAGTCCGGTGGCGTGTCGCTGGCTTTCGACCTGGCCCATACCAGACCCCATAGAGCCAAGGTTGTCAGGACAAAAACAGGCGATATCCTGCTGGGGCATGATCTCGCCACGAGTCAGTCCCGTCGGGTCAAACTGCTGACCAAAACTCTACGCTCCCCCCTGGAGGAATTCGAGAAGCGGCTGGATCGCAACCTCTCAAGCCTGCTGGAGCACACGGCTGACGGGTATCCCCCTGATATCCGGTGGGGGGATGCCCAGCAGTTGCCGCTGGAGGATGCTTCCGCCGATTTGATTGTCACTTCGCCTCCTTATATATCCAACGCCATCGATTACATGCGCGCCCACAAGTTCTCATT
>DAOTXK010000378.1:0-13438 GCA_034435395.1 Anaerolineae bacterium
ATATCACGGTCAACACCACTGCGCGTCGCCCGGTGTTTGCGGATAAAGGGCGGATTCATGTCCTGCAAAGCAACCTGAATCACGCGCGCAAGCGGTTTGCCCTGTTGTGCGCGGCGTATGTGATCCTGCCCGATCATTTTCACTGGGTGATTTATCCCACCGAAGCCGGGTTTGAGGATTTTGCCATCAAGGAGATTCGTAAGGGGGGCCGCTCCGCCAGGGACCCGGCGGCCTATTATCTGCCCCACATCGTGGAAGAGGTCAAACGCCGGACCGCCCAGGCCATCCTGCGGGTGGCTCGTTCCCTGCCAGAGCAGTTATGGCAGTCGGGCTTCTGGGATCGCCCGGTCATGGACCTGCGCAAGCTGCCCGGCGTGATCGACTACATTCATCGGAACCCTGTCCGGGCGGGCTACTGCACCCACCCGGCGGATTATCCGTTCAGCAGCTATAACGCCCTGGTGCACGACCATCCCCACATCGTCGTGCTGGACCGGGCCGTCTGGGAGAACCTGAACATCTCACCAGCCTGAGGCCAGGGGCCGCTGGCTAGCGATCGAAGGCCTCGATTTGCTCTCGTAGTGCCGTGCGGTCCACCTGTGGGAAGTCGTCCAGCAAGCGGTCAAAGCGTTTCATATATTCGACGAGCGCCTGCCGGGTGTACGCTTCAAAGCGCATGGTGATGGCGGGTTGCGTGTTGCTGGCGCGTACCAGCCCCCAGCCCTGCTCAAAGACCGCCCGCGCACCGTCCACGGTGATGACCTCGTATTTCTCCTGAAGTTGCTGCCTGGCCGTCTCAATGATCGAGAATTTCACCTCGTCCGGCGTGGACATGATGATCTCCGGCGTGGCGACCAGCTTGGGAATCTCGGCAAACAGCTCGGAGATGGTCTTGTCGGTCTTGCTGAGGATTTCCAGCACCTTGAGCGCGACCAGGGGGGCGTCGTCGAAGCCGTAATAATCCTCGCCGATGAACAGATGCCCGCTGACCTCGCCGCCGAGGGGCGAGCCGATCTCGTTCATCTTGGCTTTCATCAGGCTGTGACCCGCCTGCCACATCACCGGCACGCCGCCGTGTTTTTTGATCTCGTCGGCCAGGGCCTGCGAGGACTTCACATCGAACACGATTTTCGCGCCGGGATGGCGGCTGAGCAGATCGCGGGCCAACAGCGCCAGCAGGCGGTCAGCGGCGATGTGATGGCCGTGATCGTCGATGATGCCGCAGCGGTCGGAGTCGCCGTCGAAGGCGATGCCCAGGTCCGCCCCATATTCGACCACGGCCCTTTCCAGGTCTTTGGTCAGGTCGGGGTCTTCGGGGTTGGGCAGGTGATGGGGGAAGGTCCCGTCTGGCTCGCAGAACAGGCAGACTACTTCCACACCGAGCGCTTCCATGACCGGCGCGACGTACACCCCGCTCAGCCCGTTGCCGGCATCCACTGCTACCTTGAGCTTGCGGCCGCCAAGCCTGACTTTGCTCTGGATGGTCGCCATGTGGCGGTGGATCATGTCCCGGTCCTGGTTGACCGCGCCGTCGCCAACCAGGAAGTCGTCGGCCTCGATCATCTGCCGCAGCGTCTGAATCTGGTCACCGTAGAGGGCCAGCTTGCCGTGCGCCAACTTGATACCGTTGTAATCAATGGGCAGGTGGCTGCCAGTGATCATGATGCCGCCGGACCGCGTGCCGTGCTGAGAGGTGGCGAAGTAGACCGTGGGCGTCAGCACTTCACCCAGGTCGGTCACCGCAACGCCGGTGGAAGCCACACCCTCGATGATGGCGGTCCGCAGCGGGGGCGAGCTTTGGCGGTTATCCGAGCCGACGTATACGCGCTCGATATGGTGCTCCCGCTGCATGTACGTGCCGTAGGCTTTGCCGACCAGGCCGGCCAGTTCTGGCGTGATATCCGGATTGTCGCCCGTCACCGTGCCCCGGATGTCGTACTTGCGGAAAATGTGGGGGTTTACCTGTGTCATGACGGTACCTCTCTATGGCAAGCCCAGGTTCAGTTTCTCACCTGTGGCGCAGTCCACCAGGTCAATGTGGGGCTGGGCGGTCCGGCTGGCCTCGGCGATCAGGTAGCAAATGGCCAGCGCCCGCTCGATCACTTCCTGTGGGGTGGATCGGGGTCCACCCTCGACCATCGCCCGCAGCAGATTAGGCTCCGTGCCGCTGTAGCGCACGTTCACGCGGCCCTGGCCGTCGAACGCCGCCAGCGTCTCGTCGATGAGCGGCTGAAGGCCAGCGATAGCTTCCAGCGGAGCCTGGCGGTCCAGGTGCGCGGAGGCGATCACCTGGGGGAAACGGGGCACCTCGGCGGCGACGCGGTCCAACAGCCCGCGATCTTGAGCGATCAACGCGGCCACTTGCAGGCCGATGTAAATGCCGTCTCCGGCGGTGTGGTCGTCGTCCAGCAGGATGATGTGTCCTGCCTGTTCGCCGCCGAGGATGAAGCCGCCCTGGCGCATCCGCTCCATGACGTATCGGTCGCCGACCCTGGTGCGCACCAGGGTGATGCCATACTGCTGCAGATAGTGGGCCAGGCCGCTGTTGCTCATGTCCGTGGCCACGACGGCGTTCCCCAGCAAAGTGCCCTGATGAAACAACCGGGTCGCCAGCAGCCCCAGGATGTGGTCGCCGTCAATCAGCGTCCCGCCGGGGGTCAGGAAGATCACCCGGTCGGCGTCGCCGTCAAAGGCGATGCCCACGTCGGCATCACTGGCCCGGATCATCGCCAGCAGGGTATCGCGGTGACGGCGCACATATTCGCTGCCGCTGCGCACGTTGATGTTATCCCCGGTGGGGCTGGTTCCCAGGGCAGTCACCGCCCCGCCCAGCCGGGCGAAGGCCGCAGGGGCAATGGCGTAGGATGCGCCGTTAGCGCAGTCCAGCACGACGGACAGCCCCCGCAGGGCATCCGGCTCCAGTCCGGCGACCAGGTGCTCCACATACTTTTCGCAGAGTTGGGTCGCCGGGCGGACCTGGCCGAACCGCTCTACCGGCCGGCTGTTGACCAGCGTATCGACGATGGCCGCTTCAATGGCTGCTTCAGCTTCGTCGCTCAGTTTGAAGCCATCCGCCCCGATCAGTTTGATGCCGTTCTGGTCCGCCGGGTTGTGGCTGGCCGAGATCACGATGCCCAGGCTGTAGCCCAGAACGCGGGTCAGATGGGCGATGCCGGGCGTGGGGATCACGCCGAGGTCGTCGGCGGTGATCCCTTCGGCGGCCAGCCCGGCCAGCAGGGCATGGGTGATCTGGGGGCCGCTGGGGCGGGTATCCCGCCCGATCAGGACTGATGGGCTGTTGTCGTGTCGGCGCAGCCAGCCGCCAATGGCCCGACCGAGGGCCAGGATGGTCGCTGGGGCCAGGGGATGGACTCCAGCGATGCCGCGGATGCCGTCGGTGCCAAAGTGTATGGGGTCGGTCATGAAGCCCTCGTTCTGTGATGCTCCGGTCGGATACCGTTATTGGTCAGGATGGTCCCGGTTTAGTTCCCGCACCACGCGCGGATACAGGTCCTGGCAGGCCTCCAGCAGGGTCGGACCCTGGCCGCGCACGGTCAGCCCTTCCAGATGAGCGATCAGGCGCGCTTGCAGGCGCGCTTCCGGCTCGTGGAGCGGGTGGTAGGTGACCAGCAGCGTGACCACAGCGGCTTTCTCTCCGGCGGCTCCCAGGCTGGTGAGCCGGTCGAGGAGCGTCTGTTCAGCGCTGGTAAACCAGCAGTCCGGCGCGTAGGCCCGCGGCGCGCGCCGGGCGGCGATGGCGTCCGGGAAGATACGGTAGGTGCCCTCAATGCGCTGCCACAGGACGAGCAGCGCCTCCCCGGCGGTGGCCAGGCCGTTGACCCGCTCCACATTGTGAATCCAGTTGAACTGGGCCATCCAGGGCGCATCCACCCCGTGCGAGTTCCAGCCGAAGTGAAGCATGGCCGTCTGACGGGTGTGCAGGGAGACATAGTCGGCGGTGGCTTCCCAGGCGCGCCACAAGTCAGCCGGGCGCGGGATTTGCACAGTGTCTAGCAGGTTTGTGGGCATGGTCCGTCTCCAGGCCGGCTGGCGACTAGCGGGCCATCACGGCTTCAGCATTTTGAAGGTCAGCCCAGTTTTGTCCGCGCTGATCCGGACGGTGGTGCCCACCTTGGGATTTTCCTGCAACAGAAAGTCGGCCAGAGGCTCGCGCAGGTTCTGCCGGATGATGCGGCGCAGGGGCCGCGCGCCCCATTCCGGGTGGTCGTTTTGTCTCAGCATCCAGGTCTTGGCCCGGTCGGTGAATTCCAGCGTCAGGCCTCGCGCTGCCGCCAGCATGTTTTCCTTGTGGAGCATCAGGTCCAGAATCTGGCGCAGGTGTTCGTCGCTGAGCGGGTGGAAGATCACGATCTCGTCCATACGGTTGAGAAACTCCGGGCGGAAGTGATCGTTCACCGCGTCCATGACGGCCTCCCGTATCGCCTCGGTGATCGTTGTCGTCTGGAGGTATTCCGCCCCCAGGTTGCTGGTCATGATGATCACCGTCTCGCTGAAGTTGGCGACGTTGCCTCGGCCATCGGTCAGGCGGCCTTCTTCCAGCACTTGCAGCAGAATGTCCACCACACGGGGATGGGCTTTCTCCACCTCGTCAAACAGCACAATGATGTATGGCTGCTGGCGGACGCGCTCGGTGAGCTGCCCGCCGGCCTCGCTATCCACGTAACCGGAAGGCGAGCCTAGCAGGCGGTTGACGGTCGATTCATTCTGGAACTCGCTCATGTCGAGCTGGAGCATGGCATCCTCGTCGCCGAACATAAACTCGGCCAGCGCCTTGGCCAGCTCCGTCTTGCCGACGCCGGTCGGGCCGAGGAACAGGAAGCCGCCGATGGGGCGCTTTTTATCCTTCAGGCCGACACGCGCCGTCTTAACCGCCCGGCTGACGGCCATCACAGCCTCGTCCTGTCCGATGATGCGCTCGTGCAGGTGCGCGACCATCTGGGCGTAGCGGGTGCGCTCATCGTCGCCCAGTTTGCTGACCGGCACGCCCGTCATCTGGCTGGCGGCGAGCGTGACATCCTCGGCGTCGAGCCTGTTGTCGGGCATGTCCGGCTTGAAGGCCAGGTGCTTCTGCGTGCTCATGTCGACCAGCGCCGCCGCCCGGTGGAGGAGGTTTTCCGCGCTGCGGGGCAGGGGGGTGGCGGACAGGTAACGGTTGGCCAGCGAGGCGGCGATCGTCAGGGCTTCATCGTCGACGGTGATGGCATAGACCGACTCCAGTTGGGGCTTGAGCGTCCGCAGGATTTGGACCGTTTCTTTTTCGCTGGGGGCTTCCACGCGCAGGCGCTGGCTGTTCTCATGGATCGCGCCGATCGGTTCCAGCCGCTCCCGATATTCCATTTCTGTGGTGGTGCAGATGATCACCGGACTGGTCCCCAGGAAGGCCTTTTGCAGGTCGGGCGCGGCCTTGGGGAACTGCGCCTTAAGCGGGCCGCCGAAAAACCGGTGTACCTGCGGCACGAACAGGATGCCGCCCCCGGCCCGGTTGATGCCCGCCCGGATGGCCTGCACCGGATTATCCAGCAGGGCCGCCTCATCCACCTGGACCAGCGACGTAAGGTCGGCAGGGCCTTTGTTGTCGGCCATCAGCAGGGCCAGGCTGTAGGCCAGGGTGCGCTTGCCGACACCCTCCGGCCCGACAAGCACCACATGGCGGCTGATTTTCTGGGAGAGCATGTTGATCAGGTCGCGCAGCAGTTCTTCCCGCAGGAAGACCTCGCGCCTCTCACCGGCTCTGGCCAGGGCCACGTAATCGACCACGGTGCCGCTGCCCTGGCCGGGCATCCGGGCTGTTTGGGCGGCCTTGCCGTCTTTGCCCGGCACCCGACCGCTCATCAGGTCTTCAATAGACTGCGGCGTGATGCCGTATTGCCGCAGGATGCCGCCGGTTCCCAGGCGTTTTTCGCTCATGGCCGCCAGCAGGTGATCGGTCCCGATCCACACTTCGTTGCAGTTCTGGGCGATGGTCAGCGCTTCGTCCAGGGCGATGATCATCTGGCGGGACAGCTCCACCTGTTTGTTGTCCAGCGTGGCCATGGTCAGGTCGCCCGGCAGGTCACGGCGGCTTTCCACGGCCAGCCGGACCTGCCGCTCCAGGCGGGCCAGGTCGAGGTTCTGGACGGCGGCGAATCGTTGCAGCACGCTGTAACCCGGCGTATCGGTGGCCTGAAGGATGGCCAGCAGCGCCATTTCCGGGAAGATATTTTTCTTACGATAGCGGTCCATCAACTTAACCGCATCGTTCATCACGGCGAGGGTGTCTTTCGCCAGGAGATTAGGATTCAGAGTCGAAGTCATGAAGCGATCCTCAATACTCTTGTTCAGGCCCACCATCACCCGCCTGGTGTGCCCGTTTTTGGAGCCTGCCGGGACGAGGCGCTGGACGACCCAGCCAACGGACGGCTGGCCCGGCGGCTGAGGGCGTTTTCCTTCCAACCGGTTTCCGCCACTGTTATTCTACTCCATCCCCGGCTTCTCATGCTAAGCGCCCCGGTCGGGTTTGCCAGCCTCAGTCGTTCCAGTATAACACAGCGCTCACGGTCGATGCAGGCCGCTTCCGGCAGGAAGGTCTTCCCCCAGATCGACCGGAAGCACGCCAGTGATCGGCGACGCGCCGAACAGGGCGGCGCAGACAGCCGGTATGGCCGGCTGGAGCGGGCTGTAGACGGCCAGGTAGGCCGCCACGTTGGGGAAGTGCTGCCAGTCATAGGGCGAGCGCAGGGCGACCACCACCGTTTTTTCCGGCGGCAGGGCGCGGACCAGCCTCTGGAGCGCGGCGTTATCCAGCACATCCTGGGTGAAGACCACAGCCACGTCTGCCAGCTGCGCCGCCGTGACGGCCCAGGCCCGTTCTTCATCCGTGGGTCCCAGGGAGATGCCCACCAGCCGCAAATGGTCATGATAGGTCTCGCAGGCGCGGGCGATGCTGGGGCGAGTGGCCGGATAGATCAGCGCGACCTGCCGCGTTGAGTCCAGCGGGATGTAATCGTGGTCATCGTAGACGAGGGTGACCGCCGCGGCCAGGATGTCGGCCACCAATGCCTCGTGTGTTTCCCGGTGGAGGCGCGCCTCGGCAGTGAGGGGGTCGAGCGGAGTCCAGTCCAAGACCCCATACTGGGCCTTAAGCGCCAGCACGCGGCGGACCGATTCCTCAATCCGGGCCAGCGGGATGACCCCATCCTGGACGGCCCTGATCACGGCATCGATGGCGGCGCGCTGGGTGTTCAGGCCGACGTGCGGCCCCGGCGTGATCAGGTCCACTCCTGCCTGGATGGCCTGGATGGCCGCCTCCTCCAGGCGGTAGCGGCGGTCGATGGCGTCCATGTCGAGGGCGTCGGTCATGATCAGCCCCTGGAAGCCCATTTCCTGGCGGAGCAGACCGTTCAGCACCGCAGGCGACAGGCTGGCCGGCTGGTCCGGCGTGGGGTCCAGCGCCGGGTACCAGATGTGCGCGGCCATGATCGCGCCCACCTCAGCGGCGACGGCCTGCCGGAAAGGGACCAGTTCGACGGCCTCCAGGCGGGAACGGTCCAGCGCCACCACAGGGAGTTCCAGGTGTGAGTCAGCGCCGGTGTCCCCGTGGCCGGGAAAATGTTTGGCTGTCGCCAGCACGCCCCCGGCTTGCAGACCTTCGACCATGGCGGCGACCATCTCAGCCACGCGCCGGGGATCGGAGCCATACGATCGGCGGTCAATGACCGGGTTGTGGGGGTTGGTCTGCACATCGGCGACGGGGGCGAGGTTCATGGTGACACCGACGGCCCGCAGTTCCTCGGCCATGGCCAGGCCGACGGCGCGGGCGTAGGCGGGGTTGCCGGTGGCGGCCACTGCCAGGTTGACCGGAAAAGCGGTGAAGCCTTCCGATAGCCGGGCGACCAGCCCGCCTTCCTGGTCAACGGCGATCCAGGCCGGGAGGCCGCTGGCGCTTTCCAGCGCCGCCTGCTGGATGGCATTGGTCAGGGCTGCGATCTGGGCCGGGGAACCGGCGTTGTAGCCAAACAGGATCACCCCACCGGGGTTGTAGGCCGACAGAAAGTCTGCTGCCTCAGCGTACAGGGTCTCCCCCCACAGGCTGACCATGAACAACTGCCCGACTTTGCGTTCGAGCGGCATGTTCGCCAGGATAACTTCCAGGCGATCTCCGGCATCCTGTCGCGGCGGGGCGGCTGAGACAGCGGGCGCGAACACTCGGCCAGGGGCCAAGAGCGCGCTAAATATCAGAAAAGCGCCACCCAGAGCTGCCAGGTGGCGCTTCCATATCTGGAGCCGCATGGGCCTAGTCCTGAGCGTCGGGCAGATCAGCCAGGCGGTATCCGATGCCGCGAACGTTGACGATCAGGTTCGGGTTTTGCCCGGCCTGCTTGAGCTTGCGGCGCAGATTGCTGATGTGGGGCCGGATAACTTCGCGGGCTTCTGGCTCGTCGATGGAATACCCCCGGACCTCCCGCACCAGTTCATGGCACGGGACCACCCGCCCCCGGTGCACGGCCAGATACAGCAACAGATCAAACTCGGTAGGCGTCAGATCGATCGGTTGCTCGCCTACGGCGATCTGGTAGCGGCCGGGGAAGATGGTGAGCGGTCCCAGGGTCATGGTATTGACGGGAGTGGCAATCGGCGTGGCCGGCGCGGTCGGCTGCGGCTGGCTGGGCGCTGGTTTGGTCTGGCGGACCGTGGTCGTCGAAACGTCGGCCAACTCCTGCACGTTGTTCTGAATGGCATCCAGCAGCGCGCGCCGTCGCTGGAGGTTGTGGGCGCGTTCGATGCCCCGCGCCACGCTTTCCCGGATGTCCTGGCTGGAGCTGGGTTTGATCAGGTAGTCGTGCGCGCCCAGCCGCAGACTTTCGACGGCAGTATCGAGGCTGGCATACCCTGTCAGCAGAATGACGATGGCATCAGGTGCCTGCTCCTTGACACGGGCCAGCAGGTCGACGCCGCTGATCCCTGGCATACGGATGTCGGTGAGGATGACGTTGTAGTCTCTTTGCGCCATCAGTTGCAGGGCTTCCTCGCCGCTGGCAGCCGAATCAACCTGGTAACCGACGCGCTGCAATGTTTTGGTGATGGAGTAACGAATCGCGCTTTCGTCGTCTACTACTAATATGTGGGCTGTATCAGAGTTTGTGCTCATGGACCGATCCGTCGTATAGGTATGATATGCTTATGTTGCCTTAATTGTACTTCATTTTTCCTACCATGGCAAATTAGTGATGGTATAGCCGGGGGCTTATCACGGAATCGGCTGGTAACGGACCCACCGGGCCAGCAAGTATCGGCCGGTTTGGCCGCCGACGGCGAAGGTGTCCGAGACCCGGCTCCCCCGTTCCATCACGATCCAGGCGATCTGATCGTTGACGGTCAACAGGGGCACGTGATCGCGCTGCGGGGCGGGGATTTTGGCGTCGATCATCGCGTCACTGATCTTCTGAGTGCGCCCGCCCAGGCCCAGGGGAGCGTAGCGGTCGCCAGGACGGCGTGTGCGCAGCGCGAGCGTCGCCCTGGCTGGCAGGAGGAGCACGGCGGTGAGCGGTTGCCCGTAGAAGCGGGCCGGGTCTTCGCCTGGATTCAGCCAGCGGGTGTGCAACGTCCAGGCGGAGTCGGGCAGGTGGGTCTCGCCAGGGACTTCCACGGCCAGCCGGGCGCCCGCCGGTAACCAGGGGGCGGGGGGCGGATGGGGCGCGGCCCCTGGCCGCCGGAACGTCAGGGTGTCGTATTCGACGCGCAGCATAATCCCCCCAGGCAGGGCCGCCTGGCGACCGGTATGACCGTGGAGGGCGACTGCCAGCGCCCCGTCGATGGTGGCGAAGCCCACCTCGCCCAGGTCCGGGGCGAGAAGCAGGATTGCCTGGCGGAGCAGGCCGCGTCGGATGGCTGTTGACAACTCCGGTCGCCGGAAGCGGTCGAGGGACAAGGCGATGGCATCTTCCGTCTGGTCGCGCAGTTCGGCCTGGAGTTCGTCCGCGACTGACTGCTCGATGAAGGCGTAGTCTGCCGCCAGCGCGTGCCCGGCGCGGGCCAGCGTCTGCCGGATGTTCGGGTTGAGCGCGGTCAGCAGGGGAAGCACTTCATGCCGCAGCCGGTTGCGCAGATAGCTCACCTCAACGTTGGTCGCATCCTGGCGCGGCTGGAGGTGGTGAGCGGCGCAGTAGGCGTCGATGTCGGCGCGGGGGATGTCCAGCAGGGGGCGGATCAGGGTGATCGGTCGGCTGGGCAGCGCGCCCGGCAGCAGGTGGTGAGCGCTGAGGGGGGTGGCGGGCAGCATACCTCGCAGCCCGGCCAGGCCGCTGCCCCGGAGCAGGTGCATGACGATGGTCTCCGCCTGGTCGTCGGCGTTGTGGCCGACGGCGATAACCGACGCATCGGCGGCCTGGGCGACTTCCGCCAGGAAGGTGTAACGGGTCCGACGGGCGGCCTCTTCGATGCCCAGGCCATGTGTCTGGGCGATGGCGCTCACGTCGCGGTAAGCCCGGCGGATGGGTAGCTGCCATGCCCTGGCCGTTTCCTCCACAAAGGCGGCATCGGCGGCGCTGTCGACGCCCCGCAGGCCGTGGTCAAGCGTGGCGACCTGTAACGACAGGGACAGCCGGGCGGCGGCCCGCCAAAACAGGTGCAGCAGGCATAGCGAGTCCGGCCCCCCCGAGACGCCGACCACAACGCGCTCCCCAACCAGGGAAAACGCCCGCAAACGGTGTAAGAAGTGGTGGAGAAGTGGCATGACACCAGTATAAAGACATCCCTGGCGGAGGGACAGGGTCTTTTTGCAGGATGCCAAAAAGATGGTAAAACAAGCGTGTTGTCATCGCTCAGGCGGGCTTGATAGTTCTCGGCCAGCGGCCATGTTATAATCCTCCGTCGCGCCCGGTGGACGGGATGTAAGGAGACAGTTGCTACGGTGTTAAGTCCCCTAGACTGGTTACTCGGCCTGTTCTCCCTCGACGTTGGCGTTGATCTCGGCACGGCAAACACCCTGGTCAGCGTGCGGGGGAAGGGAATCGTGATCAATGAACCTTCCTACGTGGCCATCGAAAAAAAAACCCGCCGTCCGCTGGCGATCGGCAAAGAAGCCAAAGAGATGGTCGGCAAGACTCCCTCAAACATCGTAGCCATTCGTCCCTTGCGCGACGGCGTGATCAGTGAATTTGAAGTGACCGAGGCCATGCTGGATTATTTCATCCGCAAGGCCCACGAGCAGACCTGGGTGCCGATCCCCCGTCCGCGGGTGGTGGTGGGCATTCCCAGCGGGGTGACGGAGGTGGAGAAGCGGGCGGTTTACGATGCGACGATGAGCGCCGGGGCGCGCGAGGCGTTTCTGATCGAGGAGCCGGTCGCGGCGGCCATTGGCGCGGGCCTGCCGATCACGGAGACCCACGGCAGCATGGTGGTGGATATCGGCGGCGGCACGACGGAAGTCGCCGTGTTCTCGCTGGGGGGGATCGTCATCAGCCGTTCGATCCGGGTGGCCGGTGACGAGATGGACGAAGACATCGTGCAGTACATGCGCAACAAGTACAACCTGCTGATCGGCGACCGTATGGCCGAGCGCGCCAAGATCGAGATCGGCTCGGCGTATCCCCTGCCGGAGGAGCGCACCTTCACCATGCGCGGCCGCAACCTGGTGACCGGCCTGCCGGAGGCCGTCGAGGTCAGTTCCATCGAACTGCGGGAGGCGCTGGCCGGTTCCACGGCCATCATTGTGGATACGATCAAAGATGCCCTGGACGAGACCCCGCCCGAACTGGTCGCTGACCTGATGGAGGCCGGCATCTGCATGGCCGGAGGGGGCAGCCAGCTCCATGGCATGACCGAACGCGTGGCCGAGGAGACCAACGTCCGCGTGTGGCTGGCGAATGACCCCATGACGTGCGTGGCGCGCGGCGCCGGACGCATCCTGGAAGACTACGATAACCTGCGACGGTTGCTGGTCGGGTTGGAGCGCGGCAGCACCCAGCACTGACCGGCTGGCTTGTTATGCTGCCTGCCCAGCGGGCAATGGGCAGCGCCTGATCTCCGTCGGCTGACCGCGCCAGCACCTCACTTGAGGGGTTCCGCCTGAGGGCGTTCGCGCCGGTCAGTCGGGTGACGCCCCGGCAAGCCTGAGAGCGTTTATGGGACGGTCAAACCGATTGCTGCTGTTTATGGTGAGCGTTTTTATCTGCCTGGTGCTGATCGGCCTGAGCGCCGCCGGGCTGACGGCTCCCGCGGAGGGATTACTCGCCGTTCCTATCCAGTTCGTCCAGGGAATCGTTAACAGTGTAGTGCGGAGCAGCAGCGGCTTCATCGGGGACCTGATGGAGATTCAGAGCCTGCAACAACGCAACCGCGATCTGGAAGCGGCCCTGGCAGCGTTCACCTCGGAAGTGGTCGAGTTACGCGAGATTCAGCACGATTACGCGCGCATCGCGGCCCTGCTGGACTATACGCGCAGCCGTCAGAACGAAGAATTTGTGGTCGCCGACGTGATCAGCCGGGATATCAGCGCCTTCACGCGGGTGATCTACATCAATCGGGGGACCCGCGACGGGTTGACGGTTGGCATGCCGGTGGTGACCGAACTGGGGCTGGTGGGGCGTATCATGCAGGTCAGCGCCAACGCCTCGCAGGTGCTCCTGATCACCGACCTGGTGAGTTCGGTCAATGCCCGTCTGTTAAACACCCGCGTCGAAGGCAGTGTACAGGGTGAGGCCGGCGGCCTGCGGATGACGTTTATCGACCTCAACGCCGCCGTCCGGGAAGGCGACACGGTCGTCACTTCCGGCCTGGGAGGCAACTTCCCCGAAGGCATTATCATCGGTCAGGTCACCAGCATCCGTCAGGAGGTGGCCGAGTTGTTCCAGGAGGCGGTGGTGCGCAGCTTCAACGACTTCGAGCGTCTGGAAACGGTGCTGGTGATCACCAACTTCCAGCCGGTTGACCTTTCGGCCTTTGAGCAGCCGGGCGGCACCGGGACTGGAGGAGCGCCGTAATGTGGGCAGGTATCTCAGCATCCCGGTCCTGGCCATAGTCGTCGTCATTCAGGCCACGATCGTGCCGGAAATCCGGCTGGGCAGCGCCACGCCCGACCTGGTGTTGACCCTGGTGCTGGCCTGGAGCCTGATGGCCGGTTTCCAACAAGGCGTCGTCTGGGCGATGGTCGGCGGCCTGCTGCAAGACCTGGTCTCAGCCGCGCCGCTGGGGACGACTTCACTGGCCCTGGTGGTGGTGACTGCCCTGGCTTCGCTGGTGTTCGGGCAGATCAGCCCGCGTAATCTGGTCTATCCTGCCCTGGCGGCGGGTGGCGGTACTGTGGTGGCCCACGTGGTCACGCTGGTCGTCCTGGTCGTGGTGGGGCGGACCCTGCCGGTGATCGACCAGCTTTTAACGGTCACGCTGCCCAGCATGGTTTATAATGCTGTGGTCATGCTACCCGTTTATCGTCTTCTGG
>DAOTXK010000379.1:0-2608 GCA_034435395.1 Anaerolineae bacterium
GCGTCAGCCTGGGGTCCGACGGACGGCGCATCGTAATGCGCCGCTACGGGTGCCCGCCTCCCCTCTACCCCCCCGCCGTGAAGGGATCGGGGTTGGCGCGGAGCCAGTCGGTCAGCGCCTGGGGATTGAGGAATGTCTCCTCGCGCACGCCCACGCCCGGCGTGTGTCGGTTGAACCAGGGGATCATGGAGCCGTCCGGCGTGCCCCACTCGGCGGGGTTGACCACCAGCACGAAGCGCTGCTCCCCGGCGATGGTCAGCCCGGCCTCGCCCGGACTCCAGCACAGAGTCACCCCGCCCTGCCCGTGATAACCGGCGTCCAGCGCCGCCCGCGCCCAGCGCCCGTCGTCGAACGGCGGCAGCAGGATCACGCCTCGCTTCTGGACCGGGTGTTTCATCAGGCCCGGCCCCACCGACCAGGGCATGCTCTCGCCCGGCGGGGCTTCCCCCGGCGCGGTGACCACCGGCACGTCGACCGGCCCTTCCAACTTGGACAGGTCAACGGCCGGGCTGCGGTTGGGCGCGCGCGCCCGCATGATCTCCTGGTAGACGGTGTACGCCTTTTTGGCCCGGCCCATGCCTTTTTCAAACAGGCCGTACTTCTTGTCAAAGTCCTCCGTGCAGAACAGCGAGGCCATCGCCACCCGGTCGTCCGCCGCCAGCAATTCCATGCCCAGGCGGATCTGCTGAGCCTGGAAATCCTCGCCCAGGTCGGAGGTCCAGCCAAACTCGGAGACGAAGAGCAGGTGTTTGGTGCCGGGATCGCCCTGATTCATGACGGCCCACATGCGGTCCAGGAACGTCTGGTAGGTCTGGCGCACGTCCTGCGGCTGGATGGAGCCGTCGGTGCCGGGCGGCGAGGCGGGGTCTTCCCCGATGTACAGGTGGTAGCCGATGCCATCCCAGGGGGCCTCGCCGGGCGCCCAGTTGCCAAGCTGGTACACCTGGCGCAGGTAGGTGGCCGCCTCGTTGTCGTTGAGCCAGGTGGCCTCCAGCGGCCCGGCGATCAGGCGGATGCCGCGCTGGCGCGGTTTGATCGTCTGGTACAGCGTGTTCATCAGGTAGACGAACCAGCGCGGGTGGACCAGCGCCTTCTGCCCGCCCTGCCAGCCGTTGGGTTCGTTGATCGCCTCATAGACGAAGATTTTGCCCCGGTAGCGCTCCACGATCTGGAGGAACCGCCCGGCATAGGCGTTGATCCAGGCGGCGGCGTGAGGGCTGTTGGCCTCGCGCAGCGAATCGCCGATCCAGGCGTCGTGGATGGCGTCGTGGCCGATGGTGGCGTAAATCTTCATCCCCCGGCCAATGAAGCTGTTGACGATGGCGTCATAGCGGTCCAGGAAGGCCGGGTTGGGCAGCACAAAGTTGAGCCGCAGCCAGTGTGCGCCCGAACCGACGATGAAGTCCGGGTTGCGCAGGCGGGCAGCGACGTTGCCGAACTGATCCAGCGGCTGGTTGGCGTCCAGCCCAAATTTGGCATAGTTCAGGGCCATGGAACACGCTCCTGGTGATGGACAGGGCCAGGTCTGGGTACCATCATATCCGCAAAGCGGACTGTAGGCGATTCGGGGGGGATTGTCAAACGAGAGCGGGCGATTCGTCGCCACTGGCGAGCTTACGGATTACAATTTGGCCACTTTAAGAAGAGTCAGTGTCTGTGGGAGAATCCCATGCGCAAGATCATCCTTGTTCTGCTCATCCTGCTGACGGCCAGTGGCGGCGTCTCCGCCCAAAGTCCGGTCGCCAGGCCCGGCAGCCCCACCCTCGGCGACAGCTACTACCCGCCGCTGGGCAACGGCGGTTATGACGCCCACCACTACACCCTGGACCTGGCCTGGGACGACCAGACGAACGTCCTCGCCGGCACCGTCACCATAGAAGCGGCGGCCACCCAGCCCTTGAGCGCCTTCAACCTGGATTTCCGGGGCTTCACCATCGAAGCCATCACCGTCAACGGCGTGCCGGCCGCCTGGAGCCGCGACGGCCTGGAGCTGACCATCACCCCGGACGAGCCGCTGCCTGACGGCGAGACCTTCGTCGTCGCCGTGACCTATGCTGGCGTGCCGGAGCCGCTCGTCCCGGCGGCCATCCCCATCCCCCTCGGCTGGAACCGCACCGAGGACGGCGTTTACGTCGCCAGCGAACCGGCGGGCGCTTCGACCTGGTACCCGGTCAACGACCACCCGCTGGACAAGGCCACCTACACCTTTCGCATCACCGTGCCGGAGCCGTATGTGGTGGCCGCCAACGGCCGGCTGCAAACGGTCATCGCCGACGGAGACGCCACCACCACTTACGTCTGGGAGGCAAGCGACCCCACCGCCAGCTATCTGGTCACGGTGGATATTGCCCGGTTCGTCGTCGAGGAGCAGGAAGGCCCGGCAGGGCTGCCCATCCGCAACTACTATCCGCAAGGGCTGGAAGAAGTGGGAGCCGCCACCTTCCGGCGGACGGCGGAGATGATCGCCTGCTTCAGCGATTTCTTCGGTCCCTACCCGTTCGAGGCATACGGCGTGGTGGTGGCGGACGCCGACTTCGGCTTCGCGCTGGAGACGCAGACGCTCACCCTCTTTTCCCGTCAGGCTGTCCATCGCCGGGCAGGGCTGGAG
>DAOTXK010000380.1:0-3778 GCA_034435395.1 Anaerolineae bacterium
CATTTGAAGACGACGAAGGCCCGCGCCCACCGCGTGTCCGGGCGACATCCACCGCTCCCCTGGCGGACAGCGGGGCCGCGCTGGCCGACCTGCGCGGTCGAATCGAGCAGGCCCGCGCCCGGACATCAGGCCAGGCGGAAGACGCTTCCTTTCCTTTGCTGACCGAAGAGGTTGTGCGAAAGCGCCTGCGCGCCCGACGGCTGCGCTGGGTTGTTCTGAGCGCAGCGGCTTTCCTGGCCACGCCACTGTTGACCATCGTCGCCGCCCGGATCGTCTTCGTGGTGATCAACGCTCTGCGCCTTCTCTTGCCGAAATAGACCAGGCCACTATAATCCGCCCGGATCAATGATCCGCCCGAATCAGCCAGTCAGTTCATGGGAGCCACTGACATGACGCGAGAAACCCTGATCGGCCACCGAGTCGCCGTGCTGGACAAGGGATGGGTCGAGTTGCAGGACCTGATGGGCGATGACCTGGCGATCGTCAACGCCGCCAGGGTGAGTTTCCTGGATGAGAGCAAAGGGCCGGAGCGGGACAAAAAGCTGCTTTTTTACCTGATGAAGCACCGTCACACCAGCCCCTTTGAGATGGTGGAGTTTAAGTTCCGCGTCCGCGCGCCGCTGGTCACCTGGTGGCAATGGTCCCGACACCGCACCTGGAGCTACAACGCCCAGAGCGGCCGTTATACCCCTTTTGAGCCGAACGATTTTTACCAGCCAGATGTGTGGCGGCTGCAATCAGGCGACAACAAGCAGGCCAGCGAGGGCGAGCTAACCGGCCCGGACGGCGAAGCCCTGACCCGTGCCCTGGTCGCGCACTACACGCGGAGCTATCAGCTTTACCAGGAGGCGTTGGCTCTTGGCGTGGCCCGCGAAATGGCCCGTCTGTTCCTGCCGGGCTTCGCAGTCTACTACACGTGGGTCGCCAAAGTGGATGCCCACAACCTGATGCACTTTTTGCGGCTGCGCATGGCCCCCGACGCCCAGTACGAAATCCGTTGTTATGCCCAAACCATTCACCAGCATTTCTTCAAGCCCGCCCTGCCCTGGACGGCTGAGGCATTTGAGACCTATATCCTGAGCGGCGGGGCATGACTGGCCGCTACCCCTCGCCGGAAACCAGGATCAGTTCGCCACCAATGGGATCGCAGTACCGCACCCGGTTGTCATCCACCGGCGTCACCTCCCAGCCGAAGACGATGACCGAGCCAGGACTGAGTGATTCCTCGTCGACGGCAAAGGTCTCCGCCGGAATGGTGAACGTATCAACATCGCCATCGACCCACCGGACCAGCACGGCTTCTCCCTCCGGATCGGTCACCACCACCCGGTAAGCCGGCACGTCAATGGCCGTCCAGTACAGCGTGGGTGTGGTGCCGGGGACGAAAGTGTCGCCAATGCGCTCGTAATCCGCCGCGAAACCCAGACACACCGGGGGCAGCGTGGGAGTCGGCGGGGGTGTGTAGGGCGGACGCGTGGGGCCGGGGAAGGGGGTGATCGTCGGCTGCGCCTGGGCAAACGGAGTCCAGGTCGGCGGCAGCGGCTCCCGCGTGGGCAAAACCACGGTGGCCGTCGGCGGGGGCGTGTCGGGCGTGGCCCCCGCTGGCAGGGCGGCGGGACCGGTCGCCGTCCCACAGGCCGCCAGCAGCCACCCGATCAGCATCATCAGCAACACTTGCCGTTTCATGTCGACCTCCACGATCAGATCGGGATTTGCGGGGGCAGCGCGGCGATCACCAGGCTGATGACCAGCCAGATCACCAACGCCAGCAGCACCAGGGCACCAAACAGGGCGAAGTAAACTGCCCGCCGCCCCAATGGCAGGTCGGGTTCGCCGCCGAACCCGATCAGACTCCACCAGCCGACGATATACACCACGATCCCCACGCCCGCCGCAATCAACAGGGCCAGGGTAGCTGAAGCCGGTTCGATCATCGACTCCGGCCCCATCAGCAACCCCACCAGTTGAGAAACCAGCCCGCCAGATAACAGGGCGATGATCGCGGCAAGCAGCATCCGAACGCCGCGCGGCAGGCCCTGCAACCGGGCGGTCCAGATATCCATACGGGTGTTCGCTTGTTGGCCCATGGTGAGCGCCCCTCCGAGATACGCTCCACAACCAAATCCCTAAAACGGAAAGGTGGGCGGAAAACGGTCTTCCCAGACCGTAGCCTTCTCTTCTTGCTCCAGGTACGCCAGGATGAACGCGTCCAGAAGCCCCTTCTCCAGAAAATCCTTGACGTTCGCCAGGCGCACGCCAGTTCTCAGGTCACGGATGTACCGGTCGCTCCGTTCCAGGGCGTAGGTGCGGATGACGCTATGTTTCTCGGCAGGCGGCGCCTGGCGCTTGCCAGCGGCGATTTCGGCCTTGATCCGCTGATAATCCGCGAACCACTCGTCGATATCCGTGCCATCGGGGATAGCGAATACCTGCACGCGGGCATGCTCCTCGCTGGTCGAATCTTTGCCCACCAGCTTGTGCACACCACGCTCACCCTTGAGGAAGCCGAACACATTCGATCCCTGCAGGAAGAGACCGATCTCCTCCGTGGTATCATACCGGGCGTATTTTTTCAGCAGCCCCCGGAAGTTGCCCGCCGTGAGCCGGACAAATTGCCCGCCGCCCGGCGCATCTTCGCCCGGCGTGAGCAGATAGAGATCATGGTCGTAACCTTTGCGCTCCGCCCAACGCAGGTAAACCTCGCTGAGGCGGCGCATCCAGGCGTCGTGCGGCCTGGGCGGCGTGGGCGGCATACCCAGCGTGGTCAGGAGCATCATGGCCTGGTTGCGGTGCGGCAGGTGAGCGGTCAGCAGCTCGACGTTCAGGTAGCTGACGTTGCGGTAGAACTCCTCGTAATCGTCGGCCAATTCAGCGAGGTAGCGGGTATCTCGCTCACGATTGACGAGGATCGCAAAATCTTCCAGATACTCAGCCTGATCGTGCAACTGGCCGAGGCGGCGCAGCAACCGATCCAGGAAGTAAAACCGGGACAGCATGCCCCGCGCCCGGTCGCCGTCGTCCCAGAAATCAGGCTCGGTGGTCGCCGCCAGGAGGCGCTCCTTCTCGGCGCGCATCCGTTTGACGCTCTCGTCCTCGTCCCACTCCGCCAGCCGACGGCGCAGCTCGGCAAAAGCCTCCACCAGACCCGGCCCATCCAGCCTGACCCGGCGCGTCTCCCGGCTGTCCAGGGCGCTGGTCAGGGCCACGGTGCTGGTGCGCTCCGCCTGGTCAATGGGAATCGTCTTGAGGGACACTTCCCCATCTTCCGCGATGATGCGCAACAGCGAGTGATCGTCCGGGTTGCGTTGGGCCAGGACGCGGGCCATCTTGGAGATGACCAAGCGCTCGATGGCGCGTTTGAGGGGCCGTGCGCCGTAGACGGGCGAATAACCGGCCTCCAACACGAGGTCGATCACCGCGTCATCGATCTCAACCAGGATGTTGCGGCGGGTGATTCCATCGCGCAGCAGAATTTCTCCCAACTCGCGGGCGGCGATCTGGCGCAGCGCGGGTAACGTCAGCTTGTGAAAGGTGACGATCCGGTCGATGCGGTTGACAAACTCCGGGCGGTAGTAGTCCTCGACGCGGGAGCGGTAGTGGGATTCCAGCGCCCGGTCGTCCGCGCTATCCGCCCTTTCCTGGACAAACCCCGGCGACCGTAACGCCCGTTGATCCGACCCCAGGTTGCTGGTCATGATGATGATGGCGTTGTGAAAATACGTCGTCCGCCCGTTGGCGTCGGTCAGCCGGGCCTCGCCGAACACCTGCAACATGATAT
>DAOTXK010000381.1:0-2687 GCA_034435395.1 Anaerolineae bacterium
GACCAGGACCACGGCCTTGCCCTCTTCCTTGGCCATCTTCTCGGCGGTATCCGCGTCAAAGTACACCTGGCCGACCGCCGCCCCCGGCGACGCGTTCAGGCCCTTGGTCAGCCGGACGGCGCTCCTCAACGCCTCGGCGTCAAAACGCGGGTGCAGGAGCTGGTCAATATGGAAGGCCTCGACGCGCGAGACGGCCTCCTCTTTGGTGATCAAACCCTCGTTCACCATATCCACCGCGATCTTGACGGCGGCGGCAGCGGTGCGTTTGCCGCTGCGCGTTTGGAGCATCCAAAGCTTGCCGTATTCAAGGGTGAACTCCATATCCTGCATTTCGCGGTAATGCTTCTCCAGCGTCCCCGCCACGTTCATCAGCGTATGCCAGGCCTGAGGCGCTTCCTGGGCTAGCTTGTGAACCTCCGTTGGCGTGCGGGCACCAGACACCACGTCCTCGCCCTGGGCGTTGAACAGGTACTCGCCATAGAAGTCCCTCTCGCCGGTCGCGGGATTACGCGTGAACGCCACCCCTGAGCCAGAGTCATCGCCCACGTTGCCGAAGACCATCGCCTGAACGTTGACCGCCGTGCCCAGGGTGTGGGGAATGCCGGTGGCATTCCGATAGTCCACCGCCCGCTTGCCGTTCCACGACTTAAAAACCGCCTCAATCGCCAATTCGAGCTGCTTCCATGGGTCCTGGGGGAATTCCTGACCGGTCTCGCGCTTGGTCAGTTGTTTGAACTCCTCGACGGCCTTCTGCCAGCCCTTCGCCGACACCTGCGGGTCGGTTTTGACGCCCTCTTCCTCCCGGATTTTGTCGATGATCGCCTCGAACAGCAGGCCATCCACATCCAGCACCACCTTGCTGAACATCTGAACCAGGCGGCGGTAGGCGTCCCAGGCGAAACGCTCATCGGCTGCCTTGGCGGCCAGAGCGTGCACCGACTGGTCGTTCAGGCCGAGGTTGAGGATGGTATCCATCATGCCGGGCATGGAGAACTTGGCCCCGGAACGGACGGATACCAGCAAGGGGTCCCTGGTATCGGCGAACATGCGGCCCATCTTCTGGCCCAGCGTTTCCATCCCCTCCAACACCTGGTCCCACAACCCCTCAGGGAAGGTGTTGTTATTATTGAGGTAGGCCAGGCAGGCTTCCGTCGTGCACGTAAACCCGGGCGGAACCGGCAGACCCAGCCGGGTCATCTCGGCCAGGTTCGCGCCTTTGCCGCCCAACAGGTCGCGCATCTGGGCGTTGCCCTCTTCAAACAGATATACCCACTTCTTGGTCATGTTTAACGCCTTGTCCTTTCCACACCACAGGCGGGTGATCGACGGTATTTATCCGCGCTACCCTAAAGCGAGAATGACGTTCATGCCAGTGAAAAATGTCAACTGTCTCACGGACAAAAGCAGGAATCCATCACAGCCCTGCCCCACGAGGTGGCAACCTCAAAAAATCGGGCGAATTATAACACAGCCGACGGGAAAAACACGCCGCCGCCTTCAGGCAGTATGCCCGATTGGACCGAGCATTGGGAACGATTTAGCGGTAAAATTAGCGCATTATCCGGCACTGATTGGCAGTATGGACGATGGCTGCTCAAGAAACGCTTCTCAACAATCGCTATCGACTGGTGGCTCAGCAGGGTTCGGGCGGCATGGCCGTGATCTACAAGGCCGTCGATCAGGCGCTGGGCCGCACGGTGGCCGTCAAGATTCTGCGCCCCAGCCTGATCACCGATCCGTCCTTCCTGGAACGCTTCCGCAATGAAGCGCGCAGCGTCGCCAAGCTGGCCCACCCCAACATCGTCACCGTACACGACGTGGGGCAGGACGGCAACACCCACTACATCGTGATGGAGTTTGTTGAGGGACAGGACCTCAAGAAGTTGATTCGGACCCAGGGGCCGTTCAGCGTCGAACGGGCGCTCAACATCGCCATCCAGATTTGCGCTGGCGTGGGTTATGCGCATCGCTCCGGCCTCGTCCATGCCGATGTCAAACCGCAGAACGTGCTGGTGTCGGAAAGTGACACCGTCAAAGTCACCGACTTCGGCATTGCCCAGGCGCTGTCCGACGCCGCCATCGGCGAACGGCAAAAGATCGTCTGGGGAAGCCCGCACTACTTTTCGCCGGAGCAGGCCCAGGGCGAACGCCCCACCCCGGCGTCGGACGTATACTCCATCGGCATCGTACTTTTTGAAATGCTGACCAGCCGCCTGCCGTTTATCGGCGCTGACCAGCAGGAGCTTGCCCTGGCCCATATCCGCGACATGCCGCCGCGCGTGACCGATTTTAATCCCTCTATCCCCACCCAGCTCGATCAGATCATCCAGAAGGTTATGTCCAAGGAACCGGCCTCGCGCTACCGCACGGCTGACCAGCTGGGGCGCATCCTGATCAGTTACCGCAAACAGGGGTATCAGGCCACCAGCGGCCTTCCGACCTCCGCCCATCCGCCGTCGCACTTGCCCGGCGCGCCTCAGGCCCCCACCAGCCCGCACACCCAGCCGTCCCAGCCGGCATACGCGCCGCCGTCACAGACGCCCATACCCGCCCAAGCGCCGTATCAGTTTCCTGTCCAGCAGACCACCCCGCCACCGCGACCGGCCCCGACTTACCCGACAGCGCCACCCCAACGAAACCGGGAGGAGGGGCAGCCGCCGTTTGACGTGGTCACCGTCGTCCTGGGC
>DAOTXK010000382.1:0-13674 GCA_034435395.1 Anaerolineae bacterium
GGCTGGGGCTGCGTTCCTGGGTGGCCGTCTTCGCCGTGACGGGCGAGGGGCGTGTGCCGCTCGTCTGGCAGTACCGGCACGGCATCGGCGCGCCTATTCTGGAACTCCCTGCCGGATACCTGGACGGCGAGGAGTCCCCCGTCGAATGTGCCCGGCGCGAATTGCGGGAGGAAGTCGGCTGCGTGGCGGAGTCTTTTGAGTCCCTGGGCCAGTATTACATGCTGCCGGAGCGCAGCGACATGTCCATGCACCTGGTGCTGGCGCGGGGGGCGCGCCGGGTGGGTGAGCAGCGGCTGGAGGCTACCGAGGATATCGCCGTGCGCTGGCTGTCGCTGGCCGAACTGGCGGACGCATTGCGGGCCGGGGAGATCGTGGCCGCCTCCCATGCCGTCGCCGCCGCGCGGGGGCTGAGCGAGCTGGGGGCGCTGTAGAAGAATCCCCTTCAGCCCCAGATTTCCCGGACGAGCGTCAGCCGTTCCGGCGGGATGTGCCACAGGTCCCAGGACAGGACCAGTCCATCAGCGCCGCCCGCGCGCAGGGCGGCCAGGTCCGCCGCCAGCTGTTGTTGCTCCAGGTGGACGATACCCCCCATTTCGACCAGCTCAATGCCCGCCAGCAGCGTGCTCACCCCGTCGGCGTGGCCGCGCGCTGTTTCCCGTTGCAGCGCCGCCGGTGACAATCCCCTGGTCCGCAAAACTGACCGGCTGTCCGGCAGCGGCAGGCGTGAGGCGCGCGACAGCAGGGCCATGGCCTCCGCTTCGGCCATGTGCTGCCCCTCGACGAGCCAGTCGGCCAGCCCCAGCAGCTCGAAAGGGAGACCGGCTAGCCCCAGCGTATGTCCATATGACATCGTCTTGATCCAATCCCCGCAACCGTCAAGGGTGGAGAGTTGCTGCCCGACCATGTCGGCCAGGGCGGGCGAAAAACAATCCAGGCCGACCGTCTTGCCTGACCGGCGGGCGATGGCGGCTGCCGCCCGGACGAAACGGGTCACGGCGGCGCATCGGAAGCGCAGGAAGCTGGCCAACGTCGCCAGTTCGGAGGAGCGACTGTCACCCTCGACGGCGGAAACGTCCAGCAGGCCGGCCACGAATCCCTCGGCCCCTTCCGGCGCGCGGATCAGGCGCTTAAGGCCCTGGCGGACCTCCTGCAAGTCCAGATGGAAGTCCGCCGCGAGTCGCTGGCAGTCCTTGCAAAAACAGCCCAGCGCGCCTGGCATGTCTTCGGCGGGCGAGGGGTACCGTATCCGGTCCAGGAAGACGCCCTGATACCGATCATCTCCCAGCGCGTCATGCAGGTGAGCCAGGATCGCGTTCTGGACTGCCGGGCGGTTGGGACACATAAACGTGAAGGCGGATATGCCTCGGAAGCCGGGCACTCGCTGGCCGTCCAGCCCGATCACCCCCCATTCGGGCCGGGGTTGAAGCGTGCCGTCGCCGGTCAGCAGTGGCTGCCAGCGGTAGAGGTCGGCCCCGGCCCGACGGCATTCATCCGCGCAAACGTCCAGCAGCGTCTCCGGCAGGTCCCAGCCGACCAGCACCCTGTTCAACGGCAGGCGGCCGAAGGCGTCCCGCAGTCTGGCGCGCACATCCTGCGGGGACAGGGTCGGGATGTCTGGACTCGGTTCAAGGTACTGAATCGCCAGTAAACTCACCGTTGGCCCTCACTGGGGGTTGACCCCACAAGGCGGCCTGAATATCAGGGGCGGCGGTCGCGCCGGATGGCCCTGGCCCACAGTATAAGATCGCGCGCGCTGGCGCACCATCCTGCCTGGACAGCGATTGCCCCCGTTAGCACAAATGAGCTATAATGCCCCAGGCGGGCCGGGGAATCGGGTAGAATAGGGTGAAGGCTGGTATTGGTAAAGGCAGGTGAGCGATGATCACCACGGTGAGAGCGGTGTATGAAAACGGCGTGTTGCGGCCCAAAGAGCCGCTGCCCCCGGAAATCCAGGAAGGGCAGGAGGTGGATGTGCAGATCAGAGTTGCAGAGTCGTATGAACGGCGGCAAATGCAGGCGTTGCTGGAGTTGATCCAGGAATGGAAGGCGCATCCCGAAGAGGTATTTGCCGATGAGGGCGAATGGGAAGAGTTCCATGCGTTCTTACAGGAAAATCGCCTCAATTTCCCGGAGCGTGACTTGGGACTGCCTGACGAATGACCCGCTACGTATTCGACACCAACATCATTTCGTTTATGCTTCGGCCTGAGCCTGAGCTGTTCTCGCGGGTGCAGGATATGCTGGCTTCTGACGCGGTAGTCCTGGCCTGCCCTGCCGTGTGGTATGAGGTTCGACGCGGGCTGCTTGCCAGAGACTCCAAACGATTGATGAGCGCTGCTGAGGCCCTTTTTGAGAGGTTTGTCTGGGACGACTACGCCCGCGAGGACTGGGAACTGGCCGCGGTGTGGTGGGCGCAGCGGCGCACGCAGGGTCGGCCTATCGGCGACGCTGACCTGCTGATCGCGGTTTTTGCCCGCAACCGCCAGGCGGTCCTGGTGACAGATGACGAGGAAGACTTCGCCGGGTTGGGCATAACCGTTGAGAATTGGCGGAGAGTGTAATTTTCCATGGCTAAAACCAGAACCTATTTCGTCTGCCAGAACTGCGGGCGGCAGTCGCCTCGGTACATGGGCCGCTGCCCGCAGTGCGGCGAGTTTAACACCATGGTCGAAGTGGTCGAGGAAGCGCCAAAAAGGGGGCCAGCCGGTCCCGCCGCCGTGCCGCGCTCCCAGCCGCAGCGGCTGATCGAGGTCAGCGCCGACGCCGGGGAGCGGCTGCCGCTGCCCATCCGCGAGTTCTCGCGGGTGCTGGGCGGGGGGATCGTGCCCGGCAGCGTGACCCTGATCGGCGGCGATCCGGGCATCGGCAAAAGCACGCTGCTGCTCCAGGCGGCGGCGCTGCTGGCCCAGGACGGCGGCCCGGTGCTCTATGTCAGCGGGGAGGAGTCGGCGCGGCAGCTCAAGATGCGGGCCGAGCGCCTCGGCCTGCGGGCGGACGCGCTGTACGTGGTCACGGAGACTAATCTGGGCGACATCTTCGAGCACGTGCAGACGCTCAGCCCGCAAATCCTGGTCGTCGATTCGATCCAGACCACCTACACCGACGACCTGACCTCCACGGCGGGCAGCGTCAGCCAGGTGCGGGAGTGCGCCAACCGCCTGCGCGAGCTGGCCAAGAACAGCGGCATGGGCGTCTTCCTGGTGGGGCATGTCACCAAGGAGGGCAGCATCGCCGGGCCGCGCGTGTTGGAGCACATTGTGGACACCGTGCTCTACCTGGAGGGCGACCCGTTTCAGACCTACCGCCTGCTGCGCAGCGTCAAAAACCGCTTCGGCGCGACCAGCGAGGTCGGCGTCTTCGAGATGAGCGGGGCCGGGTTGGTGGAGGTGGCCAATCCGTCGGAGGCATTCCTGGCGGAGCGGGTGGTGGACGCGCCCGGCAGCGCCATTGCCGTCACGCTGGAAGGGACGCGCCCGCTGCTGGTGGAGGTGCAGGCGCTCAGCAGCGTGACCACCTTCGGCTATGCCCGCCGCACGGCCAACGGCATCGACTACAACCGGCTGCTGCTGCTGGCCGCTGTGCTGACCCGTCGGCTGGGCTTCCGGCTGGCCGAGCAGGATATCTTCGTCAATGTGATCGGCGTCCTCAAGATCGACGAGCCAGCCGCTGATCTGGCCGTGGCCACGGCCATCGCTTCCAGCTACCTGGACCGGCCCGTGCCCGCCGACCTGGCGATTGTGGGCGAGATCGGCCTCAGCGGCGAGCTGCGCGCGGTGAGCCAGCTGCCCATCCGGCTCAACGAGGCGGCCAAGCTGGGCTTCAAGCGCATCCTGCTGCCCCGCGTCCGTCGTAAGGATGCGCTCAAGGATGCCGGGCTGGAGGTGATCCAGGCCCGCTCCATCGCTGAGGCGTTCCAGGTGGCGCTGCCGGAGAAGTAGCGGTCAGCTTTCAGCGGTCAGCGGTCAGGATAAGCTGGCGTTGCAGTTCTGGTCGGGTTACGGGGTCTGGTTGTGGATGTAAGGAGGCGCTGCAATAAAAGTTGCTGGCGGCCTGAGTGGAGGAAGGCGTATAGCATGGCAGATACCCCATTGATGGACCGAATCGTCGTGTCTCGCGAGGTGTGCCATGGCAAACCCCGTATCGCGGGCACACGCATTATGGTTTACCAGGTGCTTGATCTGCTGGCGGCGGGGAAAACCATCGAGGAAATCACCTCCGAGGAGTACTTCCCGGACATTACATCCGCCGACGTACTGGCTTGTCTCGCCTATGCCAGCCGGACGGTGCGGAACGAGGAAATCGTGATCACCGGATGAGTATCCTGTTGGATCACTGTGTCCCCCGCAGATACCTGCGACTGCTCAACGAATGGGGATACGAAGCCAGCCTCCTGACCGACCACACCGCCGCTGATGCGCCGGATGATGAAGTGATACGGTTGGCGCGGCAGCTTGATGCGGCCTTGCTGACGGTGGATATGGATTTTGCCAACGTGCTTGTTTATCCACCGCAAAAATATGGCGGCATTATCGTCATGCGGTACCCGATCGGGGAGGAAGAGGCGCTGGACGATACCTTACGCCAGATGCTCGCCCATCTGTATCGGGATGAGCTTCGAGGGGCGCTGATCGTTGTCACCCCCCATCGGTATCGTATCCGGCGCGGAGGATGAAAGTCCTGCCCGCTCCATCGCTGAGGCGTTCCGGGTGGCGCTGCCGGAGAAGTAGCGGTCAGCTTTCAGCGGTCAGTGGTCAGGATAAACTGGCGTTGCAGTTCTGGTCGGGCTACGGGGGCTGGTTGTGGATGTAAGTCGTAGGGCGTTCCGCATTCTGTGTTATGCTACAGGCAGACACCGGAAAGCCAGGAGGGCCGCCGATGCCCCTCATCCTCAAGGAAAACCCGTATCGCGGCGTTAATGCCCATCTGAACAGCGCGCTGCAAAACGAATTCAGCGGCTGGTTGCCGTTTCACGCTGCCCACATCGATGACCTGTTCAGGGAACTGGACCGGCAGTTGCCGCCCCGCTACGAGGCGGTTCTGGAGCAATCGCTGCAAATCCGCGAGTTTCATCCCGAAACCGGTGAGCGTATCCGTTACCCTGTGCCAGACGTATCCATTTACGAGACGGAGCCATCGGCGGCGCAGTCGGAAGGGCCGCGAGGTGTCGCTGCTACGCCGACTTTGACACTGGCGGCCCTCGAAACACTGGAGGATCGGGAGTCCTATGTGACAGCGGTGGTGATTCGGGATATTCGCAGCGGATCACTGGTCACTCGTATCGAATTACTGTCGCCGACCAACAAGCCGCCGGGCGACGGATTCCTGCACTATGTCGCCAAGCGGGATGCCACGCTCAAGGCAGGGACGGTGTTGGTGGAGATCGACTACCTGCATGAATCCCGCCCGGTGATCCGCCGCCTGCCCAGCTATCCGGACCGCCAGCCCGGCTCAACGCCGTACAGCATCATCCTCACCGATCCCCGCCCCACGCTGGCCCAGGGAGTGACGCAGGTCTATGGCTTTGGCGTCGACGATCCCATTCCCGTGATCGACATTCCGCTGGCAGGCGACGAAGCGCTGACCTTCGACTTCGGTGTGCCCTATCAGAGGACTTTCGAGGTGCGCTACTTTTACAGCCGCGCCGATTATGCGCAGGAGCCGGTCAACTTCGACCGGTACAGCGAGGCCGACCAGGCGCGCATCCGGGCGCGGATGCAGGCGGTGGCCGCCGCCCATGCGCCAGCGGAGGGGTGATCCAGGCCCGCTCCAGGTTGTATCTTCCTGATGGACATGCGATACTGCGCAGGCGATCGTGGGTCGCCTGTTTTGATCACCTGAAGGGGGGACGGAGTGAAAACACTGGCGCGTATCCCTGGCCTGATCACGTTTGTCCTGGGCGCGGCGATCTACCTCGAAGTCCGGTCGATGGCCGGGGCGCTGTTCCTGTGGGTGCCCAAGCTGGTGGGGGCGGCGGCTGCGCCGTTCCTGGCGGTGGCGGGGACCCTGGCGGCGGCGCTCGGCGTCGTCTGCCGGGACGGGAAGGCCATGGCGCTGGGCGCGATCGGCGCGGCCCTGGCCTGGCGCTACACGGGGCGGGTCGCTGAGCCGCATGACGGCTTCGCCCAGGTCTTCGGCCCCGACTGGGCTACCAGTATCCCCCCTGAACGCCGGGCGCGCTTTTTGGACCGCCGCTGGCACTGGCAGTTGCCGTCGGTGCCGGAGCCGCGCTGGGATCGCGACGTGCCCTTCTGGACGGTTGGCGAGGACCGGCTCCTGCTATGCGACCTCTGGCAGCCGCCGGCGGGGGTGGAGCCGTCCGGGCTGGCGTACATTTACCTGCACGGCAGCGGCTGGCACTTCCTGGATAAGGACGCGGGCACCCGCCCGATCTTCCGGCATCTGGCGGCCCAGGGGCACGTGATCATGGACGTGGCCTACCGGCTGTGCCCGGAAGTCCGGTTCCGCGAGATGATCGGGGATGTCAAGCGGGCCATCGCCTGGATGAAGGCCCACGCGGGCGAGTATGGGGTGAAGCCGGACCGCATCGCCCTGGGCGGCGGGTCAGCGGGCGGACACCTGGCATTGCTGGCCGCCTATGCGCCCAACCATCCCGACCTCGAACCCGCCGATGTGGCAGCCGACACCTCGATCTGTGGCGTCATCTCATCCTACGGCCCGCCCGACCTGAGAGCGGCTTATGCGTGCTTTGTGACCACCTTTTTCTCCCCAGAGCGGCGTGAATCGGCCCTGGACCGGGTGGCCGAGCGGGGCCTGAAGATCATGGGGGAGGGTGAGGTACAGGGCCTGGACTGGATGCTGCGTGGGCTGCTTGGCGGCTCACCGGAGGAGTGCCCCGGAGCCTACGCCCTGGCCTCGCCGATGGCGCACGTCGGGCCGCACTGCCCGCCGACGCTGCTGCTCCAGGGCGCGCACGACCTGGCCATCCGGGCGGAGACGGTGCGCCGGCTGCACAGCGCGCTGCGGGACGCGGGCGTCCCGGCGCTGTACGTCGAATACCCGTTCACCGATCACGGCTTCGACCTGGCGCTGCTGGGCTTCCTGGGTCCAGCCGGGCAGATGGCCCTGCACGACGTGGAGCGTTTCCTGGCCCTGCTGGCGGGGTGATCAAGCGGGGATACCCATACAAGCGCGCGGGCCGCCATAAGAGACGACCCGCGCGGGTGGTGTTCAGGCAGTCGAGCCTGGGGGGTTATGACGTTTCGGTGCGTGGGCGGGCGGCCAGGGTGACGGTGAGCGTGGTGATCTGCCCGTCGCGGAGCACGTCGAGTCTCACCGTTTGCCCGACCTCGGCATTGTAGACGAAGCTGATCAACTCATCCATCGTCTCGATGACCTGCCCGTCAGCGCCGACGATGATGTCGCCGCCGATGCTGATCGTGCCGCCTTCCAGTGTGACCTGGCGGTCGCTGCCCCGCAGGCCAGCCTTATCCGCCGGGCTGCCCGTGGTGACGGTGGCCACCAGCACACCGGTCTGCGTCGAGTCCAGGTTCATCGCCTCGCGCAGGGCCGGGGTCAGCGTGCCGCCGGAGATGCCCAGCCAGGCATGGTCGAAGTGACCGTCTGTGATCAACACGGGGACCACGCGCTTCACCAGGTCCGAAGGGACGGCGAAGCCGATGCCGCTGTTCTGTTCCGTGTTGGAGCGGATGGCGGTGTTGACGCCGATGACCTCGCCCGCCGGGTTGAGCAGCGGGCCGCCGGAGTTGCCGGGGTTGATGGCGGCGTCGGTCTGGATGATGTTGGGGATGTTGAAGGTGGCCCCATCAGCCACGCGTTCCTGGGCGGGCAGCATCCGCCCCAGGGCGCTGATGATGCCGGTGGTCATGGTGCCCTGCAGGCCGAACGGATTGCCGATGGCGACCACGATCTGGCCGACCTGTAGCGCGTCCGAATCGCCCAGGGGCAACGGGCGCACCGCGACCCCTTCCGGAAGGTCCGCCGGATCGATCTTCACCACCGCCAGATCGCTGTCCGGGTCGCCGCCGACCAGCTCCGCATTCAGCGACGTGCCATCAGCCAGGACGACGGTGATGCGGTCCGCCTGCCCGGCGACGTGATAGTTGGTCACGATGTGGCCGTCCGTGTCATAAAAGAAGCCGGACCCCTGACCATAGACGTACCGCTGCTGGGGCTGGCTTTGCTGGGGAGTCTGCGGGAACTGGAAGGGGAAGCCGGGGAAGTTCGGTATCTCCGGGAACTGGAACTGGGGCATCTGGACGGTGGTGGTGACCGGCTGCCGCACCTGAACGCTCACCACTGAGGGGTCGGCCTGGGCGTACAGCTCAATGAACTGCGCCTCCAGTGGGCTGACGGTCTCGCTGGTCTGAGCGGCGACGCGGGGGGCGCTCGTATTGAGCGTGAGCGGCGTGACGGTGACGACCCCGAAGATCATCAGCGCCAGGCCGAGGATCACCGCCCCAGTAATCATCCAACCCATTTGTTGTTTACGTGTAGACATATCTCGCCTCCTTGTGGTTTGTGCGAGGGTGGTCAGAATAAAACGCGCCTGTTCCCCAAAATTCGTGGTCCAGACGGGCTTTTTCAGACGGGTCTGTTGGCCGCGACGATCGCTGGTGAGGCGATACCAATCCAGCGCGCGATTCCTCCTTACCCCTCGCTAATCTCGTCTAAGACGATACACCCGATAGCTTAATATCGTCTTAAATGCGGATAGAAAATCCGTAAGAAATGGGCAGCGGCTGCCCGATCATTGGGGCACAAAAAGCGCGAGCCGCCGGGAGGCGACCCGCGCCGCCGAAAGCTGCCGTGGAGGCCACTTATGGCCGCGCGCCCAGGATGACCGGCACGTCGATGAGACGCCCGTCGCGCAGCACGCCGAAGGTCACCTGCTGGCCGACTGCCGCATTGTCGATGAAGCTGATCAGGTCGTCGAAGGTCGCGATGGGCTGCCCATCGGCGCTGACGATCACGTCCCCGCCCACCGGGACGGCCTGGTTGCCGATCCGCGCCTCCCGGTTGTTGCCGCGCAGGCCGGCCTTATCCGCCGGGCCGTCGGCCACCACCGACGCCACCAGCGCGCCCCGCTGGGTGCCATCCAGACCCATCGCCTGGCTGACCGCCGGGACGAGCGTCCCGCCGGCGATGCCCAGCCAGGGATGATCGTAGTGCCCGTCGGCGATGAGGGCCGGGGTCACCTGAGCCACCCGGTTGGCGGGCACGGCGAAGCCAATGCCGCTGTAGGAATCGGTGGCGGAACGGATGGCGGTGTTGACGCCGATGACCTCGCCCGCCAGGTTGAGTAGCGGGCCGCCGGAACTGCCGGGGTTGATGGCCGCGTCGGTCTGGATGATGTTGGGGTTGTTGAAACTGCTGCCGTTGATGGTCATTTCCTGCGAAGGCAGCGTCCGCCCCAGGGCGCTGACGATGCCGGTGGTCATGGTGCCTTGCAGGCCGAAGGGGTTGCCGATGGCGGCCACCATCTGGCCGACCTGTAGCGCGTCCGAATCGCCCAGGGGCAGCGGGCGGGCGTCAGCCGGCAGTGCCGCCGGGTCCACCTTCACCACCGCCAGGTCGCTGTCCGAGTCCCCGCCGACCAGGCTGGCGTCAGTCGATGTGCCGTCAGCGAAGATGACCTGAATGGCGGTGGCCTGTCCGGCCACGTGGTAGTTGGTCACGATGTGACCGCTGGTGTCAAACAGGAAGCCGGAACCCTGCCCGCTGGCGATCGCGCCGCGCGCGCTTCGCTCCACCACCTGGATGCTGACCACGGAGGGATTGACCGTCGTGTACAGCGCGATCAACTGCGCCTCCAGTGCGTTGATCGAGACGCTGGCCTGGGCTTCCACCCGCGCCGGAGCGCCGAGTTGTGGGGCGGCGGCCAGGCCAACGATCAGGAGGGTGATGACGACGATCAACCCGCCCGTTACCATCCAACCGAGTCGCTGCTTGAGACCTGCCATGATCGTTTGCCTCCATAGGGTCCGTTTGATTCGAGTGACCATTTCGGCCCTCAGCATACACCCATCAGGTGAACACACGCTTAACAGGAGATAGAAACTGGCTGAGAATCGGCGGGCCGTCGCCATTTTGAGAGGAGCGTTTATAATCGTTATCCTGCTGATCCTGACCATCGATCCGCCGGGGCCATGTCGGCGCACGAGAAAACGAGGAAGCCATGACCGACATCTACGACATCAGCCGCACCCTGTCGCCGACGCTGGCCGTCTGGCCGGGGGATACGCCCTTTTCCCTCCGGCAGAACCTCAGTCTGGCCGGGGGCGACGGGGTCAACCTGACCACGCTCACGCTTTCCGCCCATGCGGGGACCCACCTGGACGCCCCCTGGCACGTCATGGCGGGCGGCGCTCATCCCGCCGATCTGCCGCTGGAGCCGTTCATCGGGAGAGCGCACGTCGTCACCGTCGAGCGGACGGCGGGCGGCATCGTCCCGGCGGACCTGGCGGGCCATGACTGGAGCGGCGGGCAGCGCCTGTTGATTCACACCTGGTACAGCGACGTGCCAGACGACCGCTTTGTGCCCGATTTCCCGTATCCCACGCTGGAACTCATCGAGTGGCTGGCGGCGCGGGGTCTGGTCCTGCTGGGGGTGGATACGCCCACCGTGGACAGCTTCGACAGCGAGGCGCTGGAAGGCCACCGCCGTCTGTTCGAGCGCGGCATCTACAACCTGGAGATGCTGGCCCTGGCTGGCGTCCCGGATGGCGTATACGAGCTGATCGCCCTCCCGCTCAAGATCGCCGGGGGCTGCGGCAGTCCGGTGCGGGCGATCCTGCGCCGGACGTGAGTCAACATAAGCCCCCGGGGTGAGCGGGGGCTGGTATGATCATCCAGGGACAGAGGGCGGGTCGGTGCGATCAGGGGATCACCAGCTGCTGGCCGGGATAAATGAGGTTGACATTGCTGATGCCGTTCTGGGCGGCCAGCGCGCTGACGCTCACCCCGTAGCGGGTGGCGATGCGGAACAGCGTCTCGCCCGGCTGAATCACATGCGTGCGCGGGCCGGCGGGGGCGGCCGTCACCGGGCGGCCAGGGGCCGGGTTGGTGGTGTAAGCCACCACTGGCAGCTCCATGATCGCGCCCGTGCCGCTGACGGCGGTGTAGAAGGAGTTGATCCAGTGAGTTTGATCTGGCGCGGAGGCCAGCTTCACCCAGGAGCCGTCGGCGTTCCGCGCCACCAACGTGACCTGATCGCCCAGCGTCACCCGCCGCACGGCCAGATACTGGGGGCCGGGGCCGCTGCGGACGTTCACCACGTAGGCGTTGGTGATGGTGGTGGTGATGCCGTAGGCGTAGGGCGGCGGCGCGTCGCTCACCGGCAGCGCCCCGATGAAGCCGTTCAGGGCGGTCACGTAGGAGGCGTTGATCCAGCCGCCGGTGGCGAGTTGCACCCAGGCGCTGTTGGCGCTGCGGGCCACCAGGGTCACGGTCTCCCCCTGCACGGCGCGCCCCACGGGAGCATAAGCCACGCCGGGGCCGGTGCGGACGTTGATCACGAAGGCATTGCCGATCACGCCGGTCAGGATGGGATTGCTGCCGACCGTGTGGTGGGTGATGGGCAGGGCATTGATGTCCCCGTAAACGTCCACGTAGCCGACGTTCACCCACTGGGGGACGCCTTCCGCATACAGCTGAAGCCACTGGTTATCGGCATTGCGACCGACGAAAGCTACCGGCTGTCCGCCGTAAATCCTGCCGATGACCAGATAACCCGTGCCGGGGCCGCTGCGGACGTTGCTGTTATACCCGTCGCGGGCCTTGCCCGTCAGGATGCCCTGGGCGGAGGCAACATCCCTGGGCAGCAGGACGGCGGTCAGCAGGAGCATCCCCAGCAGCGCCGTGGCAATGGTGGTCCATTTTCGGAGCGTGTGTCGTGCGTTCATCGTTCGTCACCCCCTGGTATGCGCCTTTAGTATACACCGGATTTTTAAATCCGATCTACTGCCTGCCAGCGGCGCAGGAAGGGGGCAAAACCTGACGGGCCAGGGGGGCGGCACGAGGAATCGCGACGCTCTCGCCGGCATCCATGCCGCCGCTACGATCACGCGTCGCCAGGGGGGGGGGCGGAGGATGGGTAGCGCTGCTACAATCGCGGGGAAGGGATGGCCAGGAGAAGGAGGAGGCGGAAGGATGTCTTTGGAACTTCAGTTTGAGGCAGCGCTGCGGTTGCTCCTGGCGGCCCTGTTGAGCATGGTCGTCGGGCTGGAGCGGGAGCGGCGTGACAGCCCCGCCGGGCTGCGGACGCATATGATGGTCGGGCTGGGGGCCTGCCTGTTCACGGTGCTGTCGGTGTATGCCTTCCCCGGCCCGGAGGACCACGCCCGCGTGGCGGCCCAGATCGTCACCGGGATCGGCTTCCTGGGGGCGGGGACCATCATCCAGGGTAAGCGGGACGTGCACCAGTTGACCACGGCGGCGAGCATCTGGGCCACGGCGGCGGTCGGCATGGCGGTAGGAACCGGCGCGTGGTTCCTCGGCGCGGCGGCCACGCTGATCATCTGGACGGTGCTGGCCGTGCTGCGCTCCTTCAAGCTGGAGAAACAAGGCCGCCAGCCACCTCCGAAGCCGGAAGAATAGGGCAGCCGCTGGATCGGGGGTCAGGCCCTTTTCCCCTGACGGCGTCCGAACCGTGATAAGATAAGGATGAGCGTGCGGCCTGTCGAAGGGGGACGACGATGCGCCGGTTAGGGGCGTGGTGGCTGGTTCTGATGGCGCTGGCGGCCTGTACCTCGCTGGACGAGGGAGGGCTGCGCTGTGTGATGGAACGGACCACGACCGACCGTTATCACGGTCTCGGCGTATGTTACACGGCTAACGTCCATGCCGTCCTCAAGGATGCCGCCGGGCGGGTGTTCACGCCGTCCTACCACGGGATGGATACAACTGACGCGGGCACGCACTTCTGGACCGATGTGTACCTGGAGGACCGGATCGCGCCGGGAGTCTACATCGTGGAAGTGCGGCGCTGCGCGGTGGGGTGCCTGGTCGAACAGTACCCGGTGCAGGTGAGCGAAGCCGAGTCGCCCGTGCTGACAATTGTGTGTCTGTAGGCCGGGGTGGGCGCACCCGGCTTTTTCCGGGGAGGCGCAAGCGCCCGACCGCCCGATCGGGTAATATCGTTGGCTGCCAGAGCGTCCCCGCGTGGACCTTTGACGTAAGGAGCCGGTATGCCGCCCTCCAGCGATGCCCCGCCACCCGCTGGCTCATCCTCTGTCGCCGATTCGCCCGCCCATCCGCCCTATTGCCGCCGCCGTCTGTGGCTGGCCGGGGGGATGCTGATCCTGGCCGGTCTGGCATACGTCCTGGGTTTCCCGGCGGAGGCCCATGTCACCTATCAATCGAACGAAAAATCTTACCAGACTCCCTGGGCCTACCTGGACGCCATCGCCCTGCCGGGTGAACATGGACGCCTCGCCGGGCGGCTCCAGTTACCGGCCTCCCGCCGGCTGTGGATCGAAAACACCGCCGCCGCCCAGGTCACGCTGACGGTGGGGGAGGCGGTCGTCTACCAGGGGGCGGAGACGGGCCGGGTGGTGGTGGACGCCGACCTGCCGCCCGTGGCCCCCTTCCGGCTGGATTACGTGTTGCCGGGTGACTTTCCGGATACCGGTCGATTGGGGCTGTATCAGGAAGGGCTGTTCGGGACGCGCCACGTGATCCCGGCCTGGCAGTACG
>DAOTXK010000383.1:0-2605 GCA_034435395.1 Anaerolineae bacterium
CTGAATATCTTGCGTCGAGCCGGGTGGGACACACCCGTGCCGGATAACGTAGCCCCGCTGTTCGCTGCGCGAAGCGGCGAGCAAGGGCAGGCGTCCGTCAGAAGCCCCCGCCTTTAGGCGTGGGGAGTGTCACAAATATTCCACTCGGTTTCGCATTTCCTCAGCGCTCAAAACAGCGTGAAGACGTTCAAGCCCTCTCACCCAATCGCCTGTGGCATGCTTTCGCCGCCGACCGATGACGATCCCGGCGTGGGAGACCCCAGATTTTGCCAACGCTACAAAGCCAGTGTCATAGGAGCGCAGCACATAACCCATTTGTGTAGCGCGAGCAAGATGGCTCTCATCGGAGTCGCCACGCACACCGAGACCGCGCACGGTCACCGCCTCTATACCATGCAACTGCAACTGCTCGGCGACAGCAACCGGTACATTCTCGTCAAGGTAAAAGCGAACGGCGGTTGGCAAGGCTTTCCTCCTTCAAACGAACAAAAGCCTCGTCCTGCTGCCGTATTTCTTCATCGATCTCCGCCTTGTGCGCATAGTAGTAGGACAGCGCCGCATAGACCTGCGCCAGCGAGAGATCGTAGTCCACCGCCAGCTCATCTGGCGTGCGCTGGTGAAAAATGGTCGCAGCAGCAATGTCCATGACACGGATGCCGGTCCCCGCCACCACCGGGCTGCCGTTGCGCACCTTGGGATGGGAAGCGATCAGGTCAATGCTGAGGATGGTCATATCTGTTTCTTGCATGTTCACTTCTTCCATGTTCTTACCTACCGGCTCACGCGCTCGCCGTCTTTGACCCGGCGGGCCAGCATCAGGATGTCGTGAGCGCCCTGGCGGGCCGAATCCGTCTGCGCGCCGATCATGGCGGCCAGCTCGTCCACGCGCCCCTTGTCGTCCAGGATTTCCGTCAGCGTGATGGTGCGCCCGCCGCGCTCCTGCTTGTGCACGCGGAAGTGGGTATCCGCGAACCCGGCCAGCTGCGCCAGGTGGGTCACCACCAGCACCTGATGGGAATCGGCCAGGCCCCACAGCTTTTGGCCCACCACCGCCCCGATCCGCCCGCCGATGCCCTGGTCGATCTCGTCGAAGATCAGGGTCGGCGTATGATCCACCCGCCCCAGTACGCCCTTGAGCGCCAGCATGATGCGCGAGGTCTCGCCGCCGCTGGCCACCTTACTCAGCGGGCGGAGCGGCTCGCCAGGGTTGGCCGTCATGAGGAACTCCACCCGGTCGACGCCGGTCGCATCGAAGGCCAGGCGGCGGTCGCCCACAAACGCGCCGCCCTCCTCGTCTTCCTCCTGGGTGATGCTGACCTCGAAGCGCCCGCCCTCCATGCGCAGATCGGCCAGCTCGCGCTCGATAGCCCGCGCCAGCCTGTCCGCCGCCTGCTGTCGCCCCTGGGAGAGCTTGGCCGCCAGGCCGCCGATGCTGCGCAACAGGTCCTCCTCCTGGGCGCGCAATTCGGCCAGCCGCTCCTCGCTGTGTTCGATGGCCTCCAGTTCCGCCGCCGCCCGCGCCGCGTAGTCCAGCGCCGCCGTGATGGTGCCGCCGTACTTACGCTTGAGTCGGTTGAAGGCCTCCAGCCGCTCTTCGATCTCGTCAATCCGCGCCGGGTTATACTCCACCGAGTCGCGGTAATGGCGCATGGCCTCGCCCAGTTCTTCCACCTGGAGACTCAGACTCTCCGCCCACTCGGCCTGCTCCCGGCGGGTCGGGTCAATATCGGCCAGCTTGCCGACGGCCATGGCCGCCTGTTGCAGCAGATCGGTGGCGGCGGGGGCATCCGGCTCGCCGCCCAGCAGCAGGTCGTAAGCCCGCCCGGCCAGCTCGGCCAGCCGCTCGCTGTTGACCAGCCGCGTCCGTTCGTCGCGCAGCTCGTCCTCTTCCTGCGGCGTGGGATTAACCGCCCGAATCTCCTCAATCTGGAAGCTCAACATCTCGGCGCGGCGGGCCAGCTCCGCCTCGTCGCGCAGCAGCTCGTCGATGGCGTCGCGGATGCCGCGCAGCCGCCGCACCAGCCCGGCCAGGGCCTCGCGCGGCTCCTCCAGGTCCGCATACCGATCCAGCAGGTACACGTGCTGGCGGGGCCGCAACAGCGACAGGTGCTCGCTCTGGCCGTGAATGTCCACCAGCAGGTCGCCGACCTCGCGCAACACGTCCAGCGTGACCGTCACGCCGTTGACGCGGGCCACGCTGCGCCCGGTGGATCGCACCTCACGGGCCAGGATCACCAGGCCGGGATCGTCAGAGAGCAGCTCGTGCTCGGCCAGCAGAGGGAGCATTTGCTCCTGCACGGCAGGCGGGACGGAAAAAATCCCCTCCACGATGGCCCGGTCGGCCCCCGCCCGGACCACCGCCGCGTCGGAGCGGTCGCCGAGCAGCAGGCTCATGGCGTCGATGATGATCGACTTGCCCGCGCCCGTCTCGCCGGTGATCACGTTAAAGCCGCCGGTGAAATTGAGCGTCAGGTCCTCGATGATGGCGAAGTTTTGAATGCGCAGTTCTTCCAGCATACGTTCCCTGTCAGCGATCAGCCCTTCAGCGGTCAGCCTTCAGCGGTCAGCCTTCAGCGGTCAGCCTTCAGCGGTCAGCCTTCAGCGG
>DAOTXK010000384.1:0-4312 GCA_034435395.1 Anaerolineae bacterium
GGGCAGGGGTGATCGCGCGGGTGATGGAAAACGGCGTGAAGCCCGTTTACCGCCTGACGACGCAACTGGGACGACAGATCGAAGCGACGGCCAACCACCCGTTCTACACGTTCGACGGTTGGCGGCAGCTCGGCGAGTTGAATCCTGGGGACCAGCTTGCCGTGCCACGTCGGGTGCCAGTGGAAGGGACGCGCCGGTGGTCTGATCATGAGGTGATTGTGCTGGGGCATTTGCTGGCGGAAGGCAATCTCTGCCATCCCCATGGCGTGTACTACTATACGACTGATGAGGCGCAGTTAGCCGACTACATCACCAATGTGGAGCAGTTTGACAACACTACTGCTTCTGTCGGCCGCCACAAAGGATCGTATTCGGTCTACAGCCGCCGGGTGGATCGCCGGGGCGAATCCGGCGTCGTCACGTTCATCAAACAACTGGGGTTGTGGGGCAAGAACTCCCACACCAAGTTCATTCCCGACGCGGTGTTTGCGCTCACCAACGACCAGATAGCGCTGCTGATCGCCCGCTTGTGGGAAGGCGATGGCCATATCAACGAACGAGGGCGCAGCCTCTATTATGCCACCGCGTCCGAGCGATTGGCGCGGCAACTCCAGCATCTCCTGTTGCGGCTAGGCATTATCGGCAAACTGCGCACGGTTGAGTTTCCCTACAAAGATGGCCGGGCGGGCTACCAGCTTTTCATCACCGGCCAGGAAAACATTCGCGCCTTCAGCGAGCGGGTTGGTGTCCATTTCGTTGACCTCAAGCGGCGGGAAACGCTGGACAGGATGGTTGCTCTGGTGCCCGTGAGCAGCGGGACGCGGGACGTCGTTCCGCTGTCTGTCAAGCGCATCATTCGCCGTCAGAAGGCGGCGTCGGGGGTGACCTGGGCGGAGCTCGGCCAGGCAACTGGTGTCGCGGTGCGCGAATTCCAGCCGACTTCTGCCCGGTCAAAGTCTGGCTTCACTCATGCGGTGGTCGGCCGGCTGGCTGACTTCTTTGGTTCGGATGAGTTGGGCGTGTATGCCGATAACGACGTGTACTGGGATAAAGTGGTTTCAGTTGAGTACATCGGCGACAGGCCGACCTATGACCTGACTGTGGCCGATACCCATAACTTTGTGGCCAATGACTTCATCGTGCACAACTCCCACGCCGCCGACTACGCCGTCATCACCTGCCAGACCGCCTTCCTCAAGGCCCATTACCCGGTCGAATACATGACGGCGCTGCTCTCTGTCCACCGCGACGACACGTCGAAAGTCTCCCATTTTATGGCCGAATGCCGCCGGATGGGCATCCCCATCCTGCCGCCGGATGTCAACCGGAGCGGCCTGGACTTCACCATCGAACCGACCGGGGACGGGCGGCGCGGCATCCGCTACGGGCTGGCGGCGGTCAAAAATGTTGGCGTGGGGCCGCTCCAGCACATCATCGAGCAGCGCGAAGCGGGCGGCCCGTTCGCGGACCTGGGCGATTTCTGTAGCCGGGTGGACCTGCGGGTGGTGCAGAAGCGGGCGCTGGAGAGCCTGATTCGGGTGGGGGCGTTGAAGGACTTTGGGCGGCGTCCACAGTTGCTGGCCGTGATCGACCGCATGCTCAGTTACAGCGCCGAGCAGCACCGCGCCCGCGAGGTGGGCCAGCTCAGCCTGTTTGGGGAGGCAACCGGCGTGGTCTTCGATGCCGTGGAAGACATCCTGGGCAACCTGCCGGACATCCCGGAGGCGGACCAGCGGGAGATGCTGGCCTGGGAGAAAGAACTGGTTGGCCTGTACGTGACCAGCCACCCGCTGGATTCGGTCATGGCCTACATTCAGAGTCCGTTCACCAACGTCGTCCCCAGCCGCGAGATCAAGGATGATCTCGATAGCTGGCAGGATAAGCCGGTGACGCTGGTCGGGCTGGTGGAGACGGTGCGCACGCTGACCACCAAACGCGGCGACATGATGGGCATCATCACCCTGGAGGACCTGCAAGGGCAGATCGAGGCCGTGTTGTTTCCCCGCACCTGGCAGGAATATGGGGACAAGGTCCAGCCGAATGCCATCGTCCGCCTTCAGGGTAAGGTGGATGCCAGCCGGGGCGAGGCGCAGATCATCGTGGATGCGGTCTCGCAAAATTTTGACGTAAATCTGGAAGCTGAGGGACGCCCGCCGCACGATCTGGGGCTGCCCACCTGGCTGGAAGCGGGGATCACAGGCGAGCAAGCCGGTCCGCCGCTGGCCGGGGCGGACGACGATGGCCCTGTTGAAGACTGGGCAGCAGCGGCCCCTCAGGAATCGTCCCCGCTGTCGTCTCCGCCAGTTTATGTCGCCCCAGCCACGGCAGGAGCTGCGCCGGACGCCCCAGACCTGGTGCCGCAGCCGGTGGATGTCCGGTCTGCGCCGCCGGTGAGCCAGCCCTCCGAGGGAGTACCAGTCTGGGCTGAGCCGGAGGGTGGTTGGCCTGCTGTGGAGCCGGAGTCCCCGCCGGAGCAATGCGGCATGGTGGTGGTGCGCCTGACGCGCTCCGACGATCTGGCGCGGGACCGCCGCCGGTTGAGTCGAATCCACGGCTGCCTGGTGTCGTATCCTGGGAGGGACCGCTTCCGCATTGTGTTGTGTGGAGAGGGGGGGGAGGTGCCCATGGATTTTCCCAATCATACCACCGGGTACTGCGAGGGGCTGGCGGCTGAGTTGCGCGCCCTGCCCGGTGTCGAGGTCAGCTGGCACCCAGAGGTGATGTCCTGGCCGCGCCGCTCTGGGGCCTGAGACCTGTTTTGGCCGGTATGACGAACGCCTGGTTGTGGGTAGCCCGGTGAAAGGAGGGCTGACGGTGGAATACGAAATCAAGGGCACGGTGATGCCCATGCTGGAGTTGCGGCTTCACCAGGGGGAAGCCATCTACACCGAATCGGGGGGGATGGCGTGGATGAGCGACGGGGTGGAGATGCAGACCGGCGGTCGCGGCGGGCTGGGTAAGATGTTGGGACGGGCGCTGGCGGGGGAGTCACTGTTTCTGACGACATACACCTGCGTAGCATCGCAGGCGATGATCGTGTTTACGCCGGAAGCGCCGGGACACATCATCCCGGTGCCGCTGGGGGCCGGGGAGTCGATCATTGCGCAGAAGGACGCCTTCATGTGCGCCGAGGACGACGTACAGTTCGAAATGCACTTCCGCAAGCGGCTGGGGACAGGGCTGTTCGGCGGGGAGGGCTTCATCCTGCAGAAGCTGACCGGGCCAGGCACGGCGTTTGTGGAGATCGCGGGCGAGGTGCAGCAGTATCAGTTGACGGCCGGGCAGATGATCAAGGTGGACCCGGGGCACATCGCCATGTACGAGCCAACGGTGGACTATGATGTCCAGATGGTCAGAGGGGTGAGCAACGTGCTGTTTGGGGGAGAGGGGCTGTTCCTGGCGACATTGCGAGGGCCGGGGCGGGTCTGGCTGCAAACCATGCCGCTGCCCAACCTGGCCGGGGCCATCCGGCGGTATATCCCCACCGGCAAATAGGGAGAGGCGCGCCGTCTTCCGAATAGAACGCATCCGTCCCGCCGGGAGACTTGGCGGGACGTTTTTGACTCTGAGAGGGGTGTATCAGCGGCGGCGGGCGGGCTTACGCGGCGGCCCGTCATAGTTACGAATGTACAGGTGACCCAGTTGCCTGGCCATCCATCCCTGGTACACCTCGTTGCTCACGTCGAAGATGATGCTGGAACGTCGCTGGCACCGCTGGCAGGCGCAGACCAGCTCGTTAAGCCCCTGGCTGGCGCGGTTCAGTTGGGCGGCAACTTTCAGCGGCCCGTCGCAATGAGGACAGGGCTGCATCTCCACATATTCATATTGGCTGGCGATGTCCTGGGCGATGACGTAACCTTCCTTGGTCAGTTGGAACAGGTCTTCCGTGCGGTTGGGGTTGACAGTGGCATCCCTGATGTCGGCCTGGCTCTCGCGCTGGCGACCGAAGATTCGGCGTAGAAAACGCATGTCGCTCTTCTCTCTTGATGGTAGGGCGTCACCGTGCCACAAGAAGCGCACACCGCACAACAAGTACTCCTATTCAATATGGCGCGCAACTGGCGCGACCGCGGCGTGGAGCAGGCGTGACAAATCCTGGACCGGCACACGCAAATTGACCCCGCGCTGCCCGGCGCTGATCAGGATGGCCTGGTGGGCCAGCGCGCTGGAGTCGAGCACCACGTCCCAGCCTTTATGAGTCAACGCCAGCCCGCTGATGCCGCCCACTTTGAGGCCGGTCAACTGCTCCGCTTCGTGGTGCGAGGCCATGGCCAGCTTTTTTTCGCCCACGGCTGCGGCCAGCGCTTTGAGG
>DAOTXK010000385.1:0-7068 GCA_034435395.1 Anaerolineae bacterium
GTTTGGGTTTCCCCTGCCCAAGTGCGCCGGGAAGGGGTTTACTGACTCTCTGTTATTCGACGCCCGTCCCATGAGGCGGAAATAATCATCATGCGTTTAGGCATCATCGGCCTGCCGCGGAGCGGCAAGACCACCGTCTTTAACGCGCTGACCGGCCAGGACCTGCCCACCGGCTTCGGCGGGGCCGGGGGGATGGAAGTGCACACCGCCGTCGTCCCTGTGCCGGACAAGCGCCTGGACTTCCTGGCCGGGCTTTATCAGCCCCAGAAGGTCACCCAGGCCACCGTGACCTACAAAGACATCGGCGGGCTGGACCGGGGCATCAGCGAAGGCGGGCTGAGCGGCCCGCTGCGCAACGAGCTGGCCCAGGTGGACGGGCTGGTGCACGTGGTGCGCGCCTTTGAGGATGTGAACGTGCCGCACCCGCAGGGGAGCATCGATCCCCAGCGCGACGTGGATATCATCGAGGGTGAGTTCCTGCTGCTGGACCTGATCGCGGTCGAGAGACGGCTGGCGCGGCTCAAGGACGAGTGGCACAAGATCAAGGCTGACGCCCGCCGCCCGAACGAGATCGAGACGGCGTTGATGGAGCGGCTGCACGCCCATCTGGAGGCCGAGCGGCCCCTCCGCGCACTGGACGACCTCACCGACGACGACCTCAGGCTGATTCGCGGCTACGGCCTGCTGACCCTCAAGCCGCTGCTGATCCTGCTCAACACCGGCGAAGACGCGCCGGAGCCGGAATCGCTGGTGACGGCCCTGGGGCCGAGGACGGCGCTGGCGGGCCTGGCAGGCAAGATCGAGGCCGAGATCGCCCAGCTTCCGCCGGAGGACCGCGCGCCCTTCCTGGCGGAGTATGGCATCGTAGAGCCGGGCGCTTCCCGCGTGATCCGGCTGAGCTACGAGCTGCTGGGCATCCAGACCTTCTTCACCGTGGTCTCGGATGAGCTGCGCGCCTGGAGCCTGCCGGTGGGGGGGACGGCGCTCGACGCCGCCGGGACGGTGCACACCGATATGGCGCGCGGCTTCATCCGGGCGGAGGTGATCGCCTTCGCCGATCTGCGCGAACTGGGCGATGAGAAGGCGGTCCGGGCGGCGGGCAAACAGCGGTTGGAGGGGAAAACCTACCTGGTGCAGGACGTCGACGTGATCACCATTCGCTTTCATGTCTGACAGCCAAAGCGCCGGGTGGCTCACCAGCGCTCGTCGCCGCGCCCGCTGCATCTGGCGATCCATCGCTGACTTCCAGGAGGCTACCATGACCGAACCCATCCGCGTGACTCGCTGGGACGGCGGCGACCCGCCGACCGAAGCCGCGCTGCTGCGCCTGTATGAGGCCGAGGGCCTGCGCCCGTATCGCTGGTCCAATGCCCCCGGCGATGGGTACGCGGCCCATGCCCATCCCTACCACAAGGTGATTGTCGTGGTGCGCGGCTCGATCACCTTCGGCTTGCCGGAGACGGGCGAGTCCGTCACTCTTCAGGCGGGCGACCGGCTCGACCTGCCGTCGGGCGTGCGCCATGATGCCACTGTCGGGCCGGAGGGCGTGGTCTGCCTGGAAGGGCATCGACCGTAGGCCGTGGTGGCCTCCCCGTGAGCGTGGATGATGCATCCTGTTCGACGCTGGCCCGGAACCATCCCCCGCGATTTGAGGTGGGTGCTGCTGGCGGCGCTCCTGGCCCGCCTGGCCGGACTGCTGCTGCTGTTCATCCTGCCCGGCCAGGCCCCGCTGGACGTGGGCGGGGGCGATCAATCGGGTTACGCCTTCATGGGCCAGTATTTCCTGGAGACGGGCCTGCTCAACGACGCCATTTTTTTCGCCCGCCCGCCCGCTTATGGGGTGCTCATGGCCGCCATCTACGCGGTCCTGGGCGTCAATCCCTGGTGGATGGTGCTGACCAATCTGGTGCTCGGCGTGGTCACGGCGGGGCTGGCCTGGGCGCTGGCCCGTGCGATCAGCGGCGATGACCGTCTGGCGCTCCTCGCCGGGCTGTGGGCGGCGCTCGACCCGGCGGGCGTGGTCCATTCACTGGCTCCGCTGGCCGAGGCGCTGGCCAACGCGGCGCTGACCCTGGCCCTGCTGCTGACCTGGCGGCTGGCGCGCCGACCGGGCTACCGGCTGGCGGCGCTGGCGGGCCTGGCGCTGGGCCTCTCCACGCTGACCCGCCCGCTGACGCAGCTGTACGGGATCGTGTTGGGCGGCTGGCTGTTGCTGGCCAACTGGCGGGTGCTGTGGCGGCCGGCGGTGGTGCTGGCCGTGATCAGCCTCCTGCCCGTGGTCGGCTGGACGCAACACAACGCGCGGGCCTTCGGCTCGCCGGAGTTCAGCATCGCCGGGCCGTGGAGCATGCTGTACATGCACGGCACATCGGTGCTGCACCAGGCCACCGGGGAGTCGCCGCTGGACATCCAGCGCGAGCTGGACGCCGAACTCTCCCGCCGCCTGGGCGATGACGAACGGGCCAGCCGGGCCACCGCGATCAGCATGTGGGACCGCTACATCCTGCCCTCGCCGGCCGAACTGGACCTGATGCGCCAGATGGCGGTGGAGATTTACACCCAGTATCCGCTGCATTTTATCCTGACCCTGGGCATCGGGGCGGTGAAAATGTTCGGCTGGACGGACGAACTGCGCCCGGTCCTGGCGCTGGAGATCGCCTACCATGCCATCTTTTACGGGCTGGCGGCGCTGGGACTGTGGCCGCTGTGGCAGGAGCGCCGCCAGGCCGCCGTTCTGATTGTCCTGACCGTGCTGTACGTCTGCGGGGTGACGCTGGTGATCGTGACCATGAACGACACCCGCATGCGCACCCCGCTGACCCCGCTGCTGGCGATCCTGGCGGCCTATGGGGCGCGGTATGCCTGGGGCGTGATCGGTGCGCGGCGGCGGGCGTCAGGCGACCAGCGGCGAGACGCGAGATAGGAGCAGTCGCCGCCAGGGACTCAAAGTCCCTGGCGGAGCACCAAAAAGTCTGCTGAAGGGACTCACGCTGGCGCGATTCTCTGTTGGCTATTCGCCTGTTTAACCTGCGGTTGATGAAAAAAGGACCCTGCAACTTCAGGAAGTATCACTGTCTGGACCTGGCTGACAGGCTCTTCGAATGGCCTTCAACCGCTGACGGCTGAAAGCTGAGGGCTGATGGCTGCCAACCTGCACGCGGCGTTCACCTTTCCGCCCGGCTTCCTGTGGGGCACGGCCACCGCCGCCCACCAGGTCGAGGGCGGCAACACCAATAGCTGGACCGCCTGGGAGAACCAGGGCGGGGGGCGCATCTATCAGGATCAGGTCAGCGGGCGGGCCTGCGAGTGGTGGGACGGGCGGGCGGAAGAAGACTTCGACCGGGCCGCCTCGCTGAACAACAACGCGCTGCGCCTGTCGGTGGAGTGGAGCCGGATCGAGCCGGAGCCGGGCCGCTGGGACGACTCCGCGCTGGACCGCTACCGGGAGATGGGCCGGGCGTTGCGGGTGCGCGGCCTGGAGCCGATGGTCACGCTGCATCACTTCACCAATCCCCTGTGGCTGGAAGAGCGGGGCGGCTGGCTCTGCCCGGAGACGTCGGGGCTGTTCGCCCGGTATGCGGCGAAAGTCGTGGCCGCGCTGGGCGACCAGGTCCGGCTGTGGTGCACGATCAACGAGCCGGTGGTCTACGCCGCGCTCGGTCACCTGGTTGGCAAGTGGCCGCCGGGGCACCACAACCCGAATGAGGCGTTCACCGCCATGGTTCACCTGGCGCGGGGCCACGCCGCCGCCTACCACGCCATCAAGTCGATGCACCCGGCGGCGCAGGTCGGCTTCGCCAAACATCAGATCACCTTCCAGGCGCGGGGATTCCCACTGCTCAGCCACCTCGGCGCGGCGCTGCTGCACGGCCTGTTCAACGAGGCCTTCTTCGGGCCATTCGTCAGCGGCTGGCTGCGACTGCCGTTGCGGCGCGCCATCCCCATGCCGGAGGCGCGGGGGACGCTGGACTGGATCGGCCTGCAATATTACGACCGCTACATGGTGCGCTTTAACCCGGCGAAGCCGGAGATGGCGTTCTTTGAGCAATACGCCCGCCCAGACGTGCCACACGGCCCCGGTGACTGGGGCGAGTTTGCGCCGGAGGAGAGCTTCCCGCGTATCGTGCATCTCTACCGGCTGGTGAAGCGCCCGGTGTATATCACCGAGATGGGTGTGCCTGACGCCGACGACCGCCTCCGGCCCGGTTACCTGGCCCGCACCCTCCGCTGGGTGTGGCGGGCCTGCATGCACGGCTTCCCGGTGAAGGGCTTCTTCTGGTGGAGCCTGGTGGATAACTTCGAGTGGGCGGAGGGCTACGACCCGCGCTATCGGTTCGGGCTGTACGGCGTGGACTTCGCGACGCAGGAACGATCTGAGCGCCGCAGCGCCCGCCTCTACCGGGCCGTCTGCGCCGCCAATGCCCTGGCCGCTGACATGGTCCGTGCCCATGCGCCGGACGCCCTGCCGGACGTTTTCCCGGAGCCGCGCACGCGGTTTTGAGCGTATGTCCCCTGTGGCAAAGTGACTTTTACGCCGGGCGATGATCGGACCCGGCGCGGTTGTTTTGCCCCGTCCCCGGGTTTGTGAATTACTGCTCAATCGCTCTGTGATACAATGCAGGATGAGCTGTCTGAATTGATGGGGGAATGTTTCCATGAAACGTTTGGTGACCATCCTGTTGATGGCGTTGGTGGGTACGTGGGTTGGTCCGCTGGGCGCGCTGGCCCAGGGCGGCGAGGACGTCTGCCCGGCGATTGTCGAGTCGGCGCTGGCGGCGACGGACGAGTCCTGTGCGGCGACGGGGCGGGACCAGGCGTGCTACGGGCACACCCTGGTGGAAGCTGAGCCGCAGCCGGGGGTGGAAAACCTCGTGTTTGAGCGGGAGGGGGACGTTACCGGCGTGGCGGCGCTGGCCAGGCTGCGCACGGCGGCGATGGATATGGCAGCGGGGACGTGGGGGGTGGCGCTGCTGCGGATTCAGGCGGACCTGCCGGAGACGCTACCAGGGCAAAACGTGACGATGATACTGGTCGGCGATGTGCAGATGACGAACGTGGGCGGGCTGGCTCCGGCGTTGGCCCAGGTGACGGTCATGACGGGGGCCAATGTGCGGCAGCGGCCTTCGACGGCGGCGGCAGTGGTGCGGTCGCTGCCTGCTGGTGAGGGGGCCGTGGCCGATGGGCGGCTGGCCGATGGCTCCTGGCTGCGGGTGCGGCTGCCGGAAGGCGGTGTGGGCTGGGTGTCCGCCGCACTGGTGAGCAGCGCGGACGATCTGGCCGCGCTGACGGTCTTCAACCCGTCCGGCACAGCCCCCCAGTACGGCCCCATGCAGGCGTTTTATTTCGCCAGCGGCCTGGGAGAGCCGCAGTGTGCGGAGGTGCCGCCGAGCGGTATCCTGATCCAGACGCCGACCGAAGCCGCCGAGGTGGCGCTGGCGGTAAACGGGGGGAACATCGGTCTGGGATCGACGGTCTTTTTGCAGGCGCAGCCGGGGGATTCCCTGTACACCCATGTGCTGGAAGGGCAGGCGGTGTTCAGTTGGGCCGGGATGCAGCCGGTGATCCCCGCCGGGATGGTCGGGGGCATCCCGCTGAACGAGCAGGGCACGGTCTCCGGGCCGCCAGGCCAGCCCGTCCCCTATGACAGCGATCGCCTGCAAACTCTGCCCCTGCAACTGCTGGAGCGGGAGATCACCATCACCACCGTGCTGCTGGATGTGTCTCATTGTAACAATGAGCTTGGGGGTGAAGTTGAGGTCTTGGCGGGCCAGCCGATCACGGCGGTGACTCACCCCGGCGGCTGGAACAACGCCGAGGACACAGCAGCGGTGATGCCCTATACCGGCGTCAGCCTGACGGTGGACGGGGCTCCGGCGACCTTCATCGGCCTGGGGCCGGTGGGCCGCTGTATTGAGAACGGCGTTGAGACCTGCTACAATTTTCCCGCTTATTTCGGCGTTGGCCCTCTCGGCCCCGGCGACCACCTCGTAGAAGCCATCCACGACCATCCTGGCATTCGCCCCTGGTATCCCGATGGCGGCACCGGTCCGATGGTCTGGACCGACCGCTGTGTCGTTCACGCGCAGTAAAAAAAAAAGAGGGCTATCCGATGAAACGTCTGGCCATTATCCTGATCCTGGTGATAGGAGCGGCGCAGCCCGGCCTCATACAGGCCCAGGGCGGCGGCGAGGAGACCTGCCCGGCGCTGGTGGAGGCGGCGCTGGCGGCGACGGACGAGTCCTGTGCGGCGACGGGGCGGGACCAGGCGTGCTACGGGCATGCCCTGGTGGAAGCCGAGCCGCAGCCGGGGGTGGAAAACTTCGTATTTGAGCGGGAGGGGGACGTTACTGGCGTGGCGGCGCTGGCCAGGCTGCGCACGGCGGCGATGGACATGGCAGCGGGGACGTGGGGGGTGGCGCTGCTGCGGATTCAGGCGAACCTGCCGGAGACGCTACCGGGACAGAATGTGACGATGGTGCTGTTCGGGGATGTGGAGATCACCAACGCGGTGGAGGCGGAGCCGGTCTTTCTGACAGTCACCGCCACAACAGGGGTGAACATCCGGCAGCGCCCGACCGCGAGCGCGGCGGTGCTGGGGTCGCTGGCGGCGGGGGAGACGGTCACGGCGGACGGGCGGCTGGCCGACGGCTCGTGGCTGCGGGTGCGGCTGCCCGGTGGCGGGGTGGGGTGGGTGTTTGCGGAGCTGGTGAGGGCCGAGGGCGACCTGAGCGCGCTGGCAGTGGTCGAGCCGGGCGCGCCGGTCTACGGGCCGATGCAGGCGTTTTACCTGACGACGGGGCTGGGGGAAGCGCCGTGCGCGGCAGCGCCGGACGGGCTGCTGATCCAGACGCCGGCGGGGGCGGGGGAAGTGGCGCTGCGGGTCAACGGGGTGGACATCGCGCTCGGCTCAACGGCGTTGCTGCGGGCGGCGCGGGGCGAAGAAATGACGGTGAGCATCGTGGAGGGCGCGGCGCGGGTGACGGCGTTGGGCGTGACGCGGACGGTCCCCGCTGGGGCGTGGGTCCGCGTGCCGCTGGGAGACGATGGACTGGCGGCGGGGCCACCCAC
>DAOTXK010000386.1:0-5618 GCA_034435395.1 Anaerolineae bacterium
ACCTTCCACTTCGGCGTCGAGGTCGGTCCCCAACTGGAGCAGATACTCGGCTTCCCCCCAGCCGAGCTGCTCCGTCGTCCAGGCGAAGTTCAGGTCGCGCTCGCGCAGGATCGTCATGATGTGGCCCCAGGTCTCGGCGGTGGGGGCGGGCCAGCCGGGACGGTGCCCGCGCACCACGTAGCGGTCAGTGTTGCCCTGGATCACGCGGGTGGTCGCTTCCGGCAGGGCGCGGATGGCCGCCAGGCAGGCGGCCGGCTCCGGGCCGAAGGCCACCAGATCGCCCAGAATCCAGGTCAGGTCCGCGCCGCCCGCCGCCTCCAGGTCAGCCAGGGCGGCTTGCAGGGCCAGCAGGTTGCCGTGAATGTCGGATAATACTGCGAGTCGCATGGTGTGTAGCTCCTTTTCCGGTGTGGCGTGTCGGGGTGATTATAACGGCTGTCCGGCGGCAGGTGGGAATGGCGGCGGCGAGTCGGTCACGGGCGACGTAGGGGCCGCCTGGTTGGTGATCGCTCATGCGGGCTATCCCTTAACCAACGCAATCCTAACCTACCGGCTTTTGTCGCTGCCGGGCCTGTGCTATACTGACTCTATGGTAGACGACACCGAACGTGCACAACTGGAGGCCCGGCTCGTCGCCGGTGGGAAGCGGCTGCGCGCCTGGGGGCTGGAAGGGCTGGCCGCCGCGCTGCTGGAAGCCGCCGAGCCGCTCAGCGTTCTGGGAGCGCAGGCCCTCTACCTGGCTCAACCCGCGCTGGGAGTTTTCCTGCCGTCAGGGACGGTCGGTCGCTGGGCGCGGTTGCTGGAAGACCCGGCCAACCTGGCCTGGATGCGCGAGCGGCTGATGGGCTCGGAGGACGCCGGGGCGTTTCCCGATGGGGAAAGGGGGCGGGATGACCCCGCTGGTTAGCCTGCTGACCATACTGGTGCTGCTGCTGACCTTCGTGATGGTGACGGTGGTCTCGCAGTTCCTGCGGCGGCAGCAGCGCTTCCGGCTGTCGCTGCGGCGCATCCGCGCCTATCAGGCCATGCCGGTAGCCATCAGCGAGGCGGTGGAATCGGAGCGACCGATTCACGTGTCTTTGGGCGGCAGCGGCCTGGGCGCGGAATCGACCATCTCGGCGCTGGCCGCCGCCGATCTGCTGTATCCGCTGGCCGAGCGGGCGGCCATCGCCAGCCAGACGCCGATCATCTCGCTGAGCGACCCGACCGCGCTCGGCCTGGCGCAGGGCACGCTGCGCCGCGCCTATGAGCGCCGCCGGAACATGGCCGCCTACCGGGCCACCGCGGCGCGCTGGTATCCGCAGGGGCCGCGCTCGCTGGCCTTCGCGGCGGGCGTCGCCGGGGCGATGGCCGACGAGGATGTCAGCGTGAGCGTGGTGGCGGGGCGCTTTGGCCCGGAGATCGGCTTCATCGGCGAGATGGCCATGCGGTACGACCAGTTGTTTTTCGGCCAGAGCGATCAGCTGGATGGCCAGGCGGTGGCCTGGGTGATGGCGGAGCGCCCGCTGATCGGCGAAGAATTGTATGTCGCCGGGGCTTACCTGCCCGAACACCCCTCGGCCCTGCACCTGAGCCAGGTGCTGGCCATGGAAGGGCTGCGGCTGCTGGCGATCGTGGGTATTCTGGTGGCTGCCCTGCTGGCCCTGGCGGCGGCGCTTTTTGAGGATCCGCTGAGCTTCCTGCGGACGGTGGGCATCTTCATCGCGGTGATCGGGGCCGTGCTGGCGGTGATATTTGTGCTCCGGTACTGGCAGCGGCGTCGGAGGGGCTAGCCGATGCGTCGAGTGTTTGCGATTCTGGCGTCAGCCATTGTCATCGGCCTGGGGCTGATCACGCTGTGGGGGCTGTTCCCCGGCTCGCCGGTTGGGCCGGTGGCGGCGGCGCTGATCCAGCTGGTGGTGGTAGTGAGCGCGGTGGCGGTGCTGCTCGGCGTGCTCAACCTGCTGGGGGTACACCTGCGGCGCATCTTCAATGGGGACCCCGGCTGGCCATACAGCATTGCCCTGTTTTTTTCGGCGCTGGCCGTGATCCTGATCGTCGTCCTGGAGCGGCTGGGCCTGCTGGCCGGGGTTTCGCTGAGCGGTTTCCTGTTTAATGCCGTTCAGGTGTCGGTGGAAAGCGCGCTGGCCGGGTTGCTGGCCTTTTTCCTGGTCTATGCCGCCGCCCGCCTGTTGCGCCGCCGCGTGACCTGGGGGGGCTTATTGTTCATCGTGACATTGCTGGTTGTGTTGGTCGGCTGGATGCAGGTCCCGGCGCTGGGCGCGTTTAACGGCCTCAGCGAGTGGATTCGGACCGTGCCTGCCTCCGCCGGGGCGCGGGGTCTGCTGATCGGGGTGGCGCTGGGCGCGACCACGGCAGGCATCCGCGTGCTGCTGGGCCAGGACCCCAGCTATCGGGAGTAGACGGATTATGCCGGAAGACCGTCCGTTGCCCCAGGATGACGAACTGCCCGACTGGCTGCGCGGGCACATTCACCCCTATCCCGGCCAGGAGCCGGGGGCGGGTTCAGCAGCCCCGCCGGAAGGCGAAGCGCGACCAGAGGCGGCTCCCACCCCGGAAGCCGGTCCCATGGCGGCGATTGATCTGACCGCCATGTTTGAGGAGCTGGAGCCAGGGGAAGCGCCCCCGGAGGTGACCTACTCCGAGGGGGGGGAAGTGCCGCCCTGGTCAACGGCGACCGGCGCGGAGGAAGAGCTGCCGTCCACCGATCAACTCAAAGGCCAGACGGGGCAGCTTCCCTGGATGGCCGATGTGGTGGCCGACCGGTCGTCCGAGGCTCAGCTGGCGGCGGGGGTCGGTCCGGACGACTTTGATCCCTTCGCCGACCTGGGCGAGCGGGACCTGAGCGATCTGGATTGGATGGCCGAGGCGGGCGAGGGAGAGCCGGAGGAGCGCCCGCCCGCCGTCCCCGCTGAAGAGGCTGTCCCGGACTGGTTGCGGGCCGTCGAGGACTTCGCGGCGGAGGAGGAAACCGGGGAAGCGCCGGTCGAAGCGCCCCCTGCCGTCGAGGCCGTCCCAGACTGGCTGCGGGCCGTCGAGGACTTCGCGGCGGAGGTGGAGGAGCCGACGGCGGCTGAAGAGGCCCTCCCCGCCGGGCCTGAGGCTGAGCCGGAGTGGCTGATCACCGACACCGGCGAGTTTCCTGGCGGCCCGGCCCCCGCCGGGAGTGGCCTGACCTACGACGAGGGGGAGCGGATTCAGGCCGAGCAGGAACGCGAGCCGACCGAGGAAGAGTTACTGGCGGCGGAAGTCCCCGACTGGTTTGAGGCCATCGAGCAGCCACCAGCCGAAGGCCAGGCCCCGCCCGCCGAAGCGCCCCCTCCTGCCGGGCCGGAGCCGGAGTTTGTTCCGGACTGGTACCTGGGGCTGGAGGAACAGGATACCTCCGCCGCCCCGGAGTGGTTCAGCGAGCTGGATTTCTCCCCTGAGGCGCTGACCGCCGAGCCGGTCCTGCCGGAGCCGTCAGCCGGGCCGGAACCCCCGCCGGAAGAGGCTGGCCAGGCCGGAGCCGCCGCCCTGCCGGACTGGTTCGCCGAGTTGGGCGAGATGGAAGCTGAGCAACCGTCGACTGGCGAGCTGGCGGACCTGTTTGGCGATATGGATTTTTCGGCGGCTATGGAGACCGGTGACCAGGCCGAAGTGCCCGACTGGTTCGGGGGGCCGGAGGAGGCGGAAGCGCCCGGCCCCGCGCCGGAGCCGCCTGGCGAGGATGTGACCGATCTGTTCAGCGATCTGGAACTCTCGCCGGGTGAGATGGCCGCCATGATCGGCCAGGAAGGTGCCGAGGAGGAACCGATACCCTCGGACTGGCTGGAGGCGATTGGCGCGCCGACCGAGTCCGCCGCCGACCAGCCCGAACTCGCGCCTGAGGCGAGAGGGCCGGAATTCGACTTCCTGGCGGAGCTGCCCGACGACCTCGGCGGCGAGGGCCTCCCAGACCTGTTCGGGGAAGAGGCCGCGCCGCCAGCCGAGATACCTCCGGGCGCAGAGGCTCCCCCCGCGGCGGGCGTGTCCGCCGAGGTGCCCGACTGGTTCGCCGAGCTTGAGGCCCCCGGGCCGGGAGCCGAGGTCCCCGCCGCCGAGGCCGCCCCTGCGCCAGCGGACCTGTCCGGGCTGGAGCCGGGGGAGGTCCCGGACTGGCTCTCCGCCATCCAGCCGAGCGATATGGCGGAAGTGCCGGTCGATGCGCTCCTGGCCGAGGGCGACGAGTTTATGAGCGTCATCGAGGAGGAGCTGGCCGGTTACGATGCGCTGGCGAAGCCTCCCCTCAGCCCGGAAGCCCAGGTCGTGGCCGACAAGGAGGCCGCTATTGACCTGGCCGACCTGCTGAACGAGGCGGCACTGCCGGGAGCGCCCGCCGAAGCCGGGCCGGAAGCGACAGCGCTGCCCGCCGTGAGCGAGGCCGAGGCCGAACTGCCCGGCTGGCTGCTGGAAGCCCGTCCTGAGGTCGGGCGGGCCGGGTTCTCGGTGGTGAACACCGCCTTGCGCTCTGCGGAAGAGGCCCCGGTGGAGGAGCTGACCGACCGCCTGCAGGCCCTGCGCCAGCGGAGTAAGGAGGCTGCCCAGGCTTCGGAAGAGGCCGCTGCCCCACCCACCGACAATCGAATCCTGGCCGGAGTGACCGACAGCCTGGCCCCGGCGCGGGTGTTGGAGGAGCCGGGCGGGCCGGAGATGGCGCTGGCCGTCGAGCTGGACGAGGTCCAACAGGCGCGCGTGGCCACGCTGGAAGCGCTGCTGGGCCTCGATGTGAAGCGCGAGGTTGCCTACGACGAGGACGGCGAGCCGATCCCGGTAGACTACGCCGCGGAGGCCGCCCGCATCCGGGAAGCCGCCCGCCGCGCCCGCGCCCGCAGCCGGTTTAAGCCGGATCGGGTGGTGATCAGCATCCTGCTGGTGATCGCCCTGCTGGTGCCTTTTGGCGTGAATGTCTCGTCACTGCTGAAGCTGCCGGTCGTGGCCCTCGATCCGGACCGTCAGGGGCGGCTGGACGGGTATATCGAGTCCCTCCGGCCCGGCGATCTGGTGCTGGTCGGCTTTGAGTACGGCCCCACGGCTGCCGGAGAACTGGATGCCCTGGCCGAGACGCTGCTCACGCACATCCTGATCCGGGAAGCCCGCCCGGTGGTGATCAGCACCAATCCGGCGGGCGTCCTGCATGCCCGCGACGTGCTGGACGCGCTGGCGCGGAGCCCGTTCGTGTTGGCGCACCGGGGCCGCCCGGCGGGCGCGCCGCTGGCCATGCCGGATGACTACGTGATCCTGCCCTATCTGCCAGGGGAGTCGGTTGGTCTGCGCGCCCTGGCGGCCAGCAGCGCCGGGACCGATTCGCTGGAGCGGGGCCTTTTCACCGTGGACCTGCAAGGCGCGCCAACCGGCTTGGGGAGTGTGTCCTTCGCCCTGATCCTGACGCTGGCCGAGCGCGGCGAGGACGTGCGCCTGTGGGTGGAGCAGGTGGGATCGGTGGTGGACACGCCGATGGCGGCGGCGGTGACGGTGGCCGCCGAGCCGATTGCCCGCCCATATTTCGCCTCCGGGCAGTTGATCGGCCTGCTGGCCGGGTACCGGGACGCCTACGTGTATGATACGGTGCTGCTGGTCGCCCTGCCGCCGGCCCTGCC
>DAOTXK010000387.1:0-16358 GCA_034435395.1 Anaerolineae bacterium
AATCCTGACCGGGTTCATGGGCACGGGCAAAAGCACCGTCGGTCGCCTGGTGTCGGCCCGCCTGGGGTGGCCATTCGTGGACATGGACGACGAGATCGCGCGCCGCGCCGGACAGTCGATCCCGGCGATCTTCGCCACCCAGGGAGAAGCTGCCTTCCGCCAGATGGAACGCGATCTTTGCCTGGAGCTGGCCGGGCGACGCGGGCTGGTCATCGCCACCGGCGGCGGAGCGCTGCTCGATCCGGGGAATCGGGCCGCCATGACCGCGGGCGGCGTCGTGATCTGCCTGACCGCCTCACCGGAAGCGCTGGCGGCGCGCCTGCGGGGCACATCCGACCGGCCCCTGCTGGCTGCCGCCGATCCGGTCGAACGCATCCGGGAGTTGTTCGCCGCGCGCACCGAGGCGTATGCCGCCCTGCCTCACCATCTGGATACCACCAGTCTTTCGCCCGAAGCGACTGTGGAGGCCGTGTTGGAGCTATGGGCCAGACACTCCACGTAAAAACACCGGACAGCAGTTATGACATCCTCTTCGAGCCGGGCGCGCTCAACCGGATGACGGCTATCCTGGCGGAGCGCGGGCTGATCAGTCAGGACGGTCCCACGCCCCGCATCATCATCGGGACTAATGAGACCGTCGGCCCGCTTTACGGCCGCCCGCTCGCCGAACGTCTGCCGAACGCCGCGACCATCACCCTGCCCGACGGCGAACAACACAAAACCCTGGAGACTGCCGCCGCCGTCTACAGCGAGGCGGCCCGGCTGGGCCTGGATCGGAAGGGGCTGGTCATGGCGCTGGGCGGGGGTGTCATTGGGGACACTTTCGGCTTCATCGCCGCCACGTACATGCGGGGAGTACGGCTGGTGCAGGTCCCCACCAGTCTGCTGGCCATGGTTGACGCCAGCGTCGGCGGCAAAACCGCCCTTGACCTGCCCGAAGGCAAGAACCTGGTGGGGGCGTTCAAACAGCCAGCGCTGGTCGTGATCGACACCGACGTGCTGGCCACCCTGCCAGATGCGGAATGGCGCTGCGGGCTGGCCGAGGTCGTGAAACACGGCCTGCTCGCCGATCCCGCCCTGTTGGACCCCGACCTGCTCCGCCGAGAGCGCGCGGCAGAGTTCGTGCCCCGCGCTGTCAAAGTCAAAGTCGATATTGTGGAGGAGGACCCATTTGAGGAGAACATCCGCGCCTACCTCAACCTGGGCCACACCTTCGCCCACGCCCTGGAACAGGTCAGCAGTTACGCCTGGAAACATGGCGAGGCCGTAGCCGTCGGGTTGGTGGCCGCCTCCCGACTCTCCGCCAGGCTGGGTCTGTGCGACCCCGAACTGCCCAATCAGATTGAATCCCTGCTGAAAACGTTAGGACTGCCCACGCGTCTGGGAACCTATCGCCCGGAGGCATTGTGGCAGGCGATGGCGACCGACAAAAAATGGCAGCACCGGCAGGCGCGCTTCGTCCTCTTGAAGGGGATCGGAAAACCGCTTATCATTAAAAACATAACACCGGACGATGTGATCGCCGTTCTGGCGGAACTGAGCGGCGCATGACCGAATTCCTGATTCTGCATGGCCCCAACCTGAACCTGCTGGGACGGCGCGAACCCGAAATATACGGGTCGATGACCCTCGATCAGATCAACGACCGAATCAAGGATTATGCCATCCGCCAGGGTGTTGACGTACGCATCCAGCAGTCGAACCATGAAGGTGTGCTGATCGACTCGCTGCACCTGGCCCGCAACTGGGCAGCCGGGGTGGTCTTCAACCCTGGGGCGTATACCCATACTTCGGTTGCGCTGCGCGATGCCATCGCCAGCATAGACCTGCCCGTGGTCGAAGTTCACCTCAGCAATATCTACGCGCGCGAGCCTTTCCGCCATACCTCATTGCTGGCGCCGGTCTGCGTGGGCCAGATCAGCGGCTTCGGCTGGCGGAGCTACCTGCTGGCGCTGGACGCGCTGCTTGGCCAGCCGGGCATCCTGCGCCGCTGATCGACCTGCTTTGAGAAGCGAGGACTTATGGCCCGGCCCTGCCAACCTCCCACCTTCGATCCCTTGCAGCCGGTCATGATCGTCATCCCGGCGGGTCCGTTCATTATGGGGACGGACTCCCAGGAGGTGCGCCAACTCAGCCGCACGGCGCGCGGCAGCCGCCTGGAGTGGTATGCGCGCGAACAGCCCGCCCATACCCTCTACCTGCCGGACTACCAGATCGGGCGCTATCCCGTGACAGTGGCGGAGTTCGCCGTTTTTATGGAAGCGGACGGATACCAAAGGACGGATTTCTGGAGCGAGGCTGGCTGGCAATGGCGCACGCGCAACCGCGTCACCGCGCCGGAGTACTGGGACGACGAGCGATGGACGGGCGACCGCGCCTTCCCGATCGTCGGCGTCAGCTGGTACACGGCCCAGGCCTATTGTCAGTGGCTGCGCCACGAGACCGGTCTTCCCTATCGCCTGCCAAGCGAGGCCGAGTGGGAGAAAGCGGCGCGCGGCCCCGAAAGCAATCGATATCCATGGGGCAACCGCTGGGAACCCGGCTTCTGCAATGTCGCGTCGGCAACAGTTGACTCCTGGGACGAGCCGGGGCCAGCTACACAAGACAAACTCATGCCTGTAGGCCGATTCTCGCCGCAGGGCGACAGCCCCTATGGCTGCGCCGACATGGCCGGCAACGTCTGGGAATGGTGCCAGTCGCCGCTGTGCCGCTATCCACTCTCGCTGGAAGCGCCGACTTCATCGCCAGACAACGTCACCGAGCCGCAGATCGTGCGCGGCGGATCGTGGTATCACGGCCCGGACGATGCGCGCTGCGCGGCCCGGTACTGCTACTACCCCCATGGACGGGACAACGTGGTCGGCTTCCGGCTGGCGCTGTCCTCCTGAGGCTTCCGCCCTCGGCTCGCCACTGAAGAGGGCCGATCCTCAAGGGCGCAGCGACCACCCGGTTTCGCTTTCTCCCGCGTGATGGTTGACCCAACGGGCGAGCGTGAATAAGAAGTCCGACAGACGGTTCAGGTAAACGATCGCCGTCGGGTTGATCACCTGTTCATCGCTTAACGCCACGACCACCCGTTCCGCCCGACGGCAGACCGTTCGTGCGACGTGTAATGCCGCCGCTGCCGGTGTCCCGCCGGGAAGGATAAAACCCCTCAGCGGTGACAGCTGTCCGTCCATCCGATCAATGGCCGCTTCCAGCGCCTGGATGGCGGAGGCGTCCAGCCGCACAGCCCGCCCTGCCGTTACGTCAGTCGGCGTCGCCAGGTCCGCCCCCAGATGAAACAGGGTATTCTGGATGGCCTCCAGCCATTCCGGCGCAGGCGCGGGCAGATCATAGGTGCGCACCAACCCCAGGAGTGAGTTCAGCTCGTCAACCGTGCCATATGCCTCCACCCGGCGATCACTCTTGCGGACCTGTCCCCCACCGAACAAGCTGGTGTCGCCGGTGTCGCCGGTTCTGGTATATATTTTCATCAAGAATCCTTCGGCAATCGCCAATACCTATACAATACATCGACAAAGAGTATAGCCCAAATGCCAGCCGGAATCGATGGCCCGTCGGACCAGGAGAACGCCCAGCCAAAAGTGCTGATGCTCGCGCTCAACGACCTCACCCATGACAGCCGTGTCCGGCGGGAAGCCCACGCCCTGGCCGAGGCAGGCTACGCGGTACACGTAACCGGCAGCCACGATGCTTCCAGCCCGCTGCCCGATCAGGAGCAGGTGGGCGGATGGTCGCTGGCGCGTTTCCGTTACCGCCCTGGCGTGCAGGCGCTACGGCGGCTCCCTGCTCTGGCTAGCCTCCGCCACGCCTGGCAGGCCATCGCCCTGATCCACCATTTGCGAAACCAGGAGGCCGCCATCCGGCACGCGCACGACTTCCCGGCGCTTGTTCTCCTGTGGCTGGCCAGACTCGGTCAGCGCAACCCCGGCCCGCTGGTCTACGACACGCACGAGCTTTACTTCCACCGCGCCGCCCCTCCCCGGCGGCCCTGGAACCGCCTCCAGCGCTGGCTCGGCATCAACCTGGAAAGATGGCTGGCCTGCCGCGCCGACCTCATCCTCACCACCAGCCCCTATTTCGCCCAATTTTTGGCCCGCCAATGGCATATCCCACCGCCAACGGTCATCCTCAACGGCGCGACCGCCCCCGTGGACCATCCCGCCCTGCCCCGCCCAGCGGGGGCACGGCTGTGGCTGGTGCACACCGGCCACCTGATCGCGCGCGGAAGACGCCTGCCCGATCTGCTGGGCGGCCTGGCATCATCGCCCGACGACGTTCACCTGTCGTTTATCGGCGGCGGTCCCCAGGAAGGGGACCTGCGGGCGCTGGCCCGCGCCCTCAACCTGTCCAGGCGCGTTCACTTTGTCCCGCCGGTGCCGCCAGCGATGGTCAGCGCGGCCATTCGGGAGGCTGATGCGGCTGTCATCGCCTTTGACTCGTCATCCCCCGGTTACGCGCTGACCCTGCCCAACAAGCTGTTTGAGGCCATTGCCGCCGGACTCCCCGTGCTGGGGGCGGAAACGCCGGCCCTGTCCGATTTTTTCGCCGAGCATCCCGTCGGTCTCTTATGGAGACCCGGCGATCCCGCCGATCTGGCCCGCGCCATCGCCCGGCTGCGGGAGCCAGCGGCCCGCCGGCAGTGGCAACGTGCCGCACGGCAGGCGCAGTTGCGGGTGGGATGGCCCGCGCAGGCCTCTCGACTGGTGGCCAGTTATCGGCAGATCGCCCTGACCAGCCGTTAACGTCCCTGGCGGCACTTACGGAACCCACACAACTCTGTAACAAAAATAGTACGTTCGGTACCTTGCCCTAGAGACACAATACACCGGATAATGATATTTAGGCGGAATGTATCTTTTGACTGATTGGGAATCATCCACAATGATCGTTCCACGCTTCACAGATATCACACGCGCAGGGTGCCTGCCGACGAAGTTGAGTTATTAGGGGGAAGTTATGCCTGGGAAACACCTGCGGCGAGTCCTGATTCTGCTGTATGCCTCATCGCTTATCCTCAATATCTCCGGGCTGTTCGCGCCGGGTCTGCTGCTGCCGGCATATGCTGCCTCAACGGATTCATATGATCCCGACAGGCCAGCGGATGGCCAGCCGGACACATTTGGCGCGCCTCCCGGATGCCCCAACGACGACGTGATCGAACCTACCATCAACAACATCGGCACCTGGGTGCAGCAGCTCACCTCCCCTAACGGCACCTCCATCGCTCCCAACCCTGCCGGGGTGGATGCCGCGCCGACGGAAACCGTCACGTTTGAGGTGCGGATAGAAAACGGGGAAGTCGGCAGACCCGGTGGGGCCAGACCCGCTTACAACGTCTTCGGCGAACTGGTGATTAACCTGGCCGGGAACCCTGTGACGATCACGTTGCAGCATGACGACTTCGATCAGTGGACCTGGCCGGGCACCGAACACCAGCTGCTGCCGGGGCAGGTCGCCGTGGGCATCGCCACCTATGTGGTCCCCATCACCTCCCTGACCCAGATCAGCTACCGGTTTAACGGCTGGGGAACCTATGACAACCCTGACCCGCAGCCGGATGTGTTGATCTGCGACCAGCAAGTCTCCAGCGCCCCTTCCTCGCCCGGACCCATCAACGTGATCGGCCCCGGCCTGGAGCTTTCGTTCACCGCCAGCCCGCCCAGCGCGGCAGTCGGCGATCCCATCAACTGGACGTTGACCATCACCAACCGGCGCTTCCTGGCGACGACGGTCTTCGTGGACGACCTTTACTTCGAGGCCCTTCCCTGCAATACCCTCGGCACCAATGAAGTCACGCGCCAACTGGTCAGAGATGATGGCGCGACGGTGCCCGGCCCATCTGATCCGCTGACACTCAACCCGGCGGGAGCACCGGGCTCCGGCGCAGCAGCCACTGCCAACTTCTCGTGCGACATGGACGAGAGTTATCCCAACCAGGTCACTAACACCGCCACGGTCCACGCCACCGCCGGGGGGAAAAGCGTCGATTTTCGGGCCAGTGTCAGCGTCAATAAACTCCTGCCATCCATCCGGGTCACCAAGTCGGCCAATGTGACGCAGGCCGCCGTCGGCGATGTGATCACGTATACCATCCGGGTGGAGAACGTCGGCAACCTGCAATTGAACAACGTCACCGTCGTGGACACCCTGGCCGGGCTGCTGGTCGGGGTTCCCAGCACGCTGTGCCCCGTCCCGGCGGGCGGCTGTGTGGGACCGTCGAGTTATACCCAGGATGTGCAGTATACTGTCCGCGCCGAGGACGCCGACCCGCTGATCAACATTGTGACGGCCTTTGGCGTCACCCCCAGCGGGAGTATCGTCACCAGCAACTGGACGGTCAGCGTCGACAAAACCAACCCGGCGGTACAGTTGGAGATCACGTCCGTCTCGCCACCAGAGCAGTCCAGGGGCAATCCGGTGACCTACAACTACCGCGTCACCAACACCGGCCCCAGTGGACTGGTGAACCTGAGCCTGGACATCTGCAAAGAAACCCCGACGGGTTGCGTCCTGATCGGGGATGACATCACCCTGGGCGCGACATCGCTGGCTTCCGGGGCCTCCACCACCGGCTCCTTCACCTATACCTTGCAGGCCGACGATCCGGACCCCTTCATCACCCGAACCACCGCCACAGCCACCACCACCGAGGGCGCGACCGTCCAGGACACCGCCACCGCCGTGGTCGATATCACCAACGCCTTCCTGCGCGTCACCAAGACCCCGGATCGCTCCGTAGCCTTGCGCGGTGACACCATCACCTACACCATCACCATTGAAAACACCAGCGGCACCACGCTGGACATCGTATCAATCACCGACAGCCTGCTGGGGGATATCACCAGCGCCATCCCGCCCGCCAACCGAACTATGAACGGCGGGGACAGCCGCACGATCAATGTGCAGTACACCGTGACCGGCAACGACCCTGATCCCCTGCTTAACGCCGTGACTGTCCAGACGGACGATCCGTCCACGCCGGGCACCGCCAACGATCCCCGGGACACCGCTTCGGCGGTGGTGGATATCAGCGATGCGCAGTTGTTCGTGACCGTCACCTCCACCCCGGCCCGCGAAATCGCGCCCGGCACGGTGGTGCCCCAGTACGCGGTGAACTTCACCAACGTGGGCCGCGTCACCATGACGGACATTGAAGGGACCTGGCAGATCGAGAACATGGTCCCGCCGCATACGCCGCAGCCGTTCCCCATCACCTTCCCCGGGGCCAGCGGCGTGCTCGCGCCTTTCCAGAGCGCCTCTGGCTCGTTCAGCCTCGGCCGCACGGTCTCCAGCAGCGATCCCGATCCGTTTATCGTCACCGTGCGCATCACGGGCCGGGACGACCAGAATAACCTGCGGACCTTCATCGGCGTGGCCCGATTGGACGTACTGGCCACCCAACTCCGCATCAGCAAGACCGCCAGCGCTTCCCGCGCCGCCGTCGGCGACAACGTGACCTACCGCTTTTATGTCGAGAACATCTCCGGCGGGCCGATTGACAACGTCCGGGTGTCTGACCCTATCTGCTCGGAACCGACGGTCGCGCCGGGCAGTTGTGTCACCCACAGCACGCTGGGCACGCTGGTGATCCCCCTGAACCTCGATGACAACTGCGACGGCACGCCCTCAGGGGGGGGCGGCCCGGCGGAGGAACTCGACCTGCTCGTCGATCAGTGCGCCCTCGGCTCACTGGTCTACACCGTCCAGGCAACCGACCTTAACCTGACGAACCGCACGCGGGTTAATGAGGCTTCCGTGATCGGCACGATCGCCGGCATCGGCCAGGTGACCGATGCCTCGTTCTGGGAGCTGGAGGTTTTCAACCCGCTGGTGGTGGAAAAGGTAGCGGACACCGCCGTGGCCACCGACGGGCAGAACGTTCAATACACCATCACCACGCGCAACATCGGTGCCCAAAACGCCATCACCGGCGTGGTGGTGACCGACCCGCGCCTGAACCCCGGCAGTCCCGTCATCGCAACCTATGCGTCTCTGGCCCCAGGCGCTTCCCAGACTGAGGTCGTCAATTACACCGTCAACTTCCTCAATGACCGCCCCCGTATCGCCAACACGGTCACCGCCATCGGCACGGCGAACGGGCAGACCGTCTCCGCCACCGCCAGTTGGGAAGTCGAGGTTGTGACCCCCATCACCGGCCAGAAAACCGGCCCGGCGGTCGCCATCATCGGCGACACCCTGGACTATCGGGTGGACCTGCTGAACGTATCCGACACCGCCTGGCATATCCTGGCGGCGACCGATACCATGGCCCATCTGGGCGTCGCGGTTGACGTGCTGCCGTTCCTGGACGAAGGGGCGGACGGCACCGAGACTACCGATGACAACATCCTTTCCCCTGGCGAGATCGCCGCGGTGGAGTACACCTATGTGGTCAGCCCGACGGACCCGGATGAACTGGTGAACACGTTTACGATCACCGTCAAGGAGAATCCCGCCGATCCCAACGAGGACCCCCTGACGTTCTTCACCACCCACACCGTGGAGGTCTTCAGCCCGTTTTCCATCATCAAGGTTCCCGACCGGGCCTTCGCCACCGTCGGCCAGCAGATTCACTACGACTTCGTCGTCTTCAACGTGGCCGAGATCGGCATGGCCCAGGTGACCGTGACCGACGACCATCTGGGGCCAATAGCCGTCCGCCGGCATGACCTGGGCGGCGCGTACAGCACCGCTCCCCAAACCCTGCCGCCGGTCACCAATCCCGCCTGCGCCCCGTTCGGATGTTACCTGGAAAGTAATCCCGCCGATCCAGCGACCAACTATACGGTGACCCCCGCCGACCTGGCGTCCGAGACCCTGATCAACACCGTCACGGCGCGGGGGGTCACGCAGCCTCCGGCGTCGCCCGTGATCATCCTCACCACGGAACAGGCGGAAGTGGCGGTCGGCAACCCCTTGCAGGTTATCAAAATCGGGCCGCCCATCGCCAACGTGGGCGACCCGATCACCTACTCGGTGCAGATCATCAACAATGGCGACAACGACATCACGATCACCAGCGTCATCGATGACCAGGCGGGCGGCGACATCACCGGCCTGCTGACCTGGCCAGAACCGGGCAACGTGTTGCGGGCTCACGGCGCGCCAGCCGTGGGCACCGTGCCGGTAACCATCCCGCAGGCCGCGCCCGATCCGTTCGTCAACACCATCGAGGCGCGCGGCCAGATGGTGATCGGCGGCACCACCTATGAGCTGATCAGCATCGGCAGGGCAGAGGTGGACATCACCAACCCGATTCTGTCGGTGGACCTGATCCCGTCGGCCCCGGAGGCGGAACGGAATACCGACTACCGATGGACCGCTCAGATCACCAATAACGGCAGAAGCGATATCGTGAACCTGGTTTACGTCGACTCGACCGGCTTCACCATCCCGGTGGGGGCCGGCGCCTGCCCGTCGGCCATTCCCGGCAAACCCAGCGACACAGCCCCGCCCATCACCATCATCTGCAGCTGGGACTATCCCATCACCGCCAGCACCCCTGACCCGCTGGTCAACACGCTGCGCGTTTCCGGGCGCACCACGGGCGGCACAGACGTGGCCGCGCAAGACACCGAAATTGTGGACCTGATCAACAACGAGTTCCGGGTCAGCAAGGTGGCCTCGTCAACCGTGGCCTTCATCGGTGACGCCATTACCTACCAGATCACCGTGACCAACGCCAGCGGCTCGGACATGACCGGCATCACCGCCTTCGACACGCTGACCGGCCCGGTGACCTTCAGCTTCCCGAACGGCACTCAGGGAACCATTGGCTCGCTCAGGAATGGCGAGCAGGCCGTCGGTTATGTGACCTACACCATCACCCAGGCCGACCCCAGCCCGCTGTTCAACACCGTCTCAGCCAGCGGCTTCACCGCCGCCGGCAACCAGCTCTCCGACAGCACGTACACCAGCGTGTTGATCTCGTCTTCGCAGCTCCTGGTGGACAAGCGCGCCACCCCGACCATCGTCCAGATCGGCCAGCGCGTCACCTATAACGTCTCCATCACCAACATCGGCCAGACGCGCATCACCGGCCTGCAGGTCGCCGATCCGGCTGTGGGGCTGGTCGCCTCTGGCGCGGGCAGCTCGTGCACAGGATGCACCATCACCACCAGCCTCACTACCGCAACGCTCAATCCTTTCGAAGTCGCCTACCTCAGCTACACCGTTGATGTGACCGCCGGCCTGCCCGACCCGTTCCTCAACACCATCACGGTCACCGGCACCGACCCGTCCGGCAACTCGGTTGACGGCAGCGACACCGTCGCCGTGGACATCGTCACCCCGGAGTTGCAGGTCACCAAGACCGCCGACCGCTCCGGGGCCGCGATCGGCGATCGTGTGCAGTACATCATCCAGGTCACCAATCTCAGCCCGACGCTGACCCTCACCGGGCTTCAGGTATGGGATAACGATCTGGGTCCTTCCGGCCCTCGGCTGGTGACGGTGGTCGATAGCCTCGGCCAGCCAGTAACCACCCTCAGCCCAGGCCAGACGGCCAGAGGCGTGGTCTTCTACACGGTCGAGCCGACCACACCCAACCCCTTCGTCAACACCGTGACCGCCACCACCAACCAGGGCATCCGCGACGGGGCGGCGGCCAGCATCGAGATTCGTAACCTGGGCATCAGCGTGATCAAAACGCCCCAGGTCACGTCAGCGGTCGTCGGCGAGGAAATCACCTACAATATCGAAGTGACCAATACCAGCGATCAGACGCTGACCGCGGTCACGGCCATCGACCAGCTGTCCGGCCTGCCCGTCACCCTCACCTTCGATCTCACCGACAGCACCCCGCAAGACGGCGTGCTGGCCCCCAATGAGACGGCCACCGGAACTTTCCGCCACACCGTCCAGCCGTCGGACAGCGATCCGCTGGTCAACCGGGTGACCGCCTCCGGGCGTGCGCCGTCGGGCGTGGTCGTCTCGTCCGGCGCGATTGCCCTGGTGGACATCCGCCAGGCCGATATCGTCCTGGAGAAGACCGCTGAGAATCCACCAGCCCCATACGATCCGTTGAATCCCGTCATCGCCCGGATCGGCGACGAGATCGTCTATCACTTCACCGTGAGCAACGCAGGGGTCACGCCACTGAACAACGTGCAGGTGACCGACCCGCTGTGTGCGACGGCCACCAGCGGCTGCCTGCCGGGCAATCGCGTCGACCTGACGGCTTCCTGCGGCAGTCCATGCACGCTAGGCCCGTCCGGCTCGCCCAACGACACCGCGACCGGCGAGATCAGGCGGACCGTCCGCGCCAGCGACCCCGACCCGCTGACCAACGTCGCCATAGCTACCGGCGTCACCAGCACCGGCGTCACGATCCAGGACAGCGACAGCGCCACCGTCCAGTTCGGAGCCTCGCCGCTCGTGGTCGCCAAGACGGTCGCGGGCCTCGTCACCAACCCCAGCGCGCCGTGCACCACAGCCACGCCGACCACCGTCGCCCGGCCCGGCGACACGGTAGCCTATAACATCCGCGTGGAAAACGTCAGCACCAACCCGGCAGACCTGATCAACAATGTGCAGGCGCGGGATGCGCTGACCGGCGATCTGGTCATATTCCAGACCGCCATGAGCGACACCATCCCCACGCTGGGCGCGGGCGGGGCGGACCAGGGCTGCATCACGGTGGACATCACCGACAGCACCCCCGACCCGCTGGTGAACACCGTGATCGCCACCGGCACGCTGGCCAGCGGCGCGAGCGTGACTGACACCAGTTCGGCCACCCTGACCATCGCCAGCGGCGCTCTGGTCGTCACCAACGTGCCCAGCCAGGCTATCGCCAGCATCGGCGAGACCGTGACCTTCAACGTCACCGTTCGCAACACTGGCAATCACACCATCACCGGCCTGACGGCCACCAGCCCCCATGCGCCGGGCGGGGTGGTGACGCTGGGCGCGGCCACGCTCAGCCCAGGCCAGAGCACCACCGGATCGTACACCCACCAGATCGGCGGGCTGGACGCCGACCCGTTCCTGAGCACCGTGTTCGCCCAGGCGACTGCGCCAGGAGCTACTCTCACCGATCAGGCCACCGCGTCAGTTGATATCGTGTCGCCGACGCCCGGCCTGCGCGTCTCCAAGATCGTATTCCCCACCCAGGCCAGGGTTGGAGACGATATTCAATACACCATCACCATCACCAACACCGGCGCGGAGGACATCACCGCCATGACGGTGATCGACCCCCTGCTGGGCGGCGACATCACTGCCCGGTTCGATCCCGCCACCAGCCTGCCGCTGATCCCCGGCGCTAGCGCCAGCGCCACCATCACCCATACGGTCACCGCTAACGACGGCGATCCGGTGGTCAACGTGGCGGCGGTCACGGCCACCACGATCAGCGGCAGCACGCTGTCCGACACCGCCAGCGCCAGCGTCAACCTGGTCGGCAACGGCCTGACCGTGATCAAAACGGCCAACGTTGCCGCCGCCCGCCATAACGACACCATCACCTACACGCTGGAGGTCGTCAACACCAGCCTGACGGAGGTCAGGAATCTGACCGTAGCTGACACGCTGGTGCCCGGCGTCACCCTGCCCCGCACCACCCTGGCCGCCGGCGAACGCCTGACGACCACCTACACCCACCGAGTCGACACCAGCGTCGACAGCGACCCGGTGGAAAACGTGGCCCTCGTCTCCGGCAGGGATGCGCTGGGCGTGGCGGTTAGCGACACTTCCAGCGCGTCGGTCAGCATCCTGGACAGCGCTTATCTCCGGGTGCGGGTCATCCCGGACCGGGCCACGGCGCTGCCCACGCAGATCATCAACTACCTGGTCACCATCACCAACATCGGCGATGCGCCGCTCACCAATGTCAGCGCAACGGCCACCCGACCGGACGGCACCACTCAAGCCCTGTTCGCCACGCCCATAGCCACCCTGGGCATTGGGGAGAGCGCCACCAGCACCTTTGACTACCAGGTGCGGGTGAATGAGATTCCTCCCATCACGGCCCGAGTCACGGCCACCGGGACCCATCCCACCGCCGGCACCGTGACCGCCACCGGCAGCAGCGCCGTCGGCCTGACAACCTCGTCGATCAACTCCGATCTGCGCACCGTGGGCTGCGGCGTCCCCTGCGTGGCGGTTGTGGGGGACACCCTCAATTTCCTGGCGACCATCTTTAACGACGGCGCTACCCTGCTGACCAACGTCACCGTTGATCTCCCGGCGGGCGCGGTTGTGACCGCTCAGGATATCCCCCTGGTGCTGGAGCCGGGCGACAGAGCCACGGTCAACTTCAGCTACCTGGTCCCGTTGGGAGTCCCCGATCCGCTCGAAGTGGCGATAGAAGTACAGGGGACGGATACCGTTGGCGTCCAGGTCTTCCACAACTTCTCGCTGGTTCTCGATACCGCCCGTCCGCGCATTGGCGTGACGCTGCGCGGTGACCGGACTATCGCCCCGGTTGGGGAGACGATCACCTACACCGCCGAGATCAGCAATTCCGGCAATGAGCGACTCACCAACATCGCCGCGATCGACAACCTGTTTGGGCCGCTCACCAACCTGCCGCGGACGACGCTCGATCCTGGCACGAGCATGAGCGTCACCTATACCCACCAGATCACCTCCGGCGACCTGGACCCGCTGGTCAACACGCTCACCGTCAGCGGCGTAACCAGCTTCAACCGCTCGGTGGCCGATAACGACACTTATGTCCTCAACATCCAGAAGCCGGAGCTTTTCCTCCTGGTGTCAGCCACCAGGCAGGTGGCCAACGTCGGCGACCGCATCGACTACACGGTGTCCATCCTCAACATCGGCGACGGCCCGATCGGGAATCTGCAAGGCAACTACACCGCCGCCACGCTGCAGAGCGGCACCGCCGGGCAACAGCGACCATATGAGCAGGGAGGTATGATCATCATCGCCCTGCCCTTCGGCGCGTCGCTGGCCGAGGGCGCGTCCACCACCGGAGGCTTCAGCCACGTGGTCACCAGCGGGGATAACAATCCCCTGACCCTCCGGGTGACCGTGACGGGACAGGGCCTCGTTGGCACCACGCCAGTGCCCGTCACCGCCAGCACGTTGATCAGCATCCCCCTGATCACCGTGGACGCTTTCGGCAATCCCATCGTGGTCGGCACGCCCATACCCGGTGTGGCCAACCCCGAAGTGACCAAAGACTCAGACCAGCCATTTGCGGTGCCTGGCGGCCTGGTCACCTGGACGGTGACCGTGCGCAATCCGGGCACCGATCCGCTGAGCAACATCATCATCACCGACACGCTCACCAGCAATATGACCCTGGAGACCGTGACCATCAACAATGGCACCATCCAGTCCGAGGGCAATACCATCGCCGCGACCACCGGCGTGCTGCAATTCAACGAAACAGCCGTCCTGACCATCGTCGCCCGGGTGGCCAGCGACGTGTTCGCCGGAGAGATGATCCAGAACATCGGCTGTGCCACCTCGATCGGTGGAGACACGTCAATCTGCGACACCGCGATCATTCGCGTGGCTCCGGAAGCCGAACTGTTGCCCGCCACCGGCCACGTGGACGGGAGCCTCACCGGAACAGCAGGCCCTGTGCCGGTCGCCCTGGCCCTGCTGGGACTGCTCCTGCTGGGCGGGCTGTTCGGCATCAACCTGAAGGACCCCGATCCCGGCACGCGCCTGGTGATGGCGGCGGTGCTGATAGCGGCAGCCATCATCATCATCGCCGCCGTGGCCGCCCTGGTGATCAACCTGACCAGCTCCTTAGGGAGGCCAGCCGCCGAAGCCGAGGCCACCGCCACGGCCACCAGCGCCGTGATGGTGGAGGGGCCGGAAGTGGCCCCCAGCGAGACTCCGGCCACCGCGCCAGCCACCGAACCGCCGCCGGTAGTCGCGCCCACCGCCATCCCGATCCCGAGCCCCGGGGCCCCGCTGCCACCCACTATCACGCCCACCCCGGTGCCGCCCTTCCACCCGCAGTATGACCGGGAGCTTTTCATCCCACGGTTGGGCCTCGCCGGGTCGGTGCCCATCATCGAGATCCCGCTGCGGAACCAGACCTGGGACGTCCGCGAGCTGGGGCAGTATATCGGCTTCTTGCAGGGCACGACCTGGGTCAGCGACGCCGACGCCGAGACCGGCGGCAACACGGTCCTGGCCGGTCACATCCAGATCACGGAAGGCGTGCCAGGGCCGTTCCGCGATCTGGACCTGCTGGAAGTCGGCGACTCGATCTTCGTGGCCGAACGAGGGACGATCTACGAATATGCCGTGACAGCGATCGACGTGGTCGCGCCGGACGACATCGAAGTGGCCTATCCCACCCGTGAACCCGTGCTGACTCTGGTCACCTGCACCGCCTGGAATCAGTTCCGGGGGGTGTTTGCGGAACGGCTGGTCGTGCGGGCGACGCCGGTCCGGTCGCTATCGTACCAGTAAGCGCGATCATCGATCACTCGGCGCGGGGGCAGCAACTGGCTGCTCCCGCGCTGCCGGTGGGCGGGGCGTGCGCAGCGCCAGCCAGGTCACCGCCATCAGGGGCAGCAAGGCCAGCAGCGTCACTTTGAACGGCACGTCTGGCGCGAGGCTGTAAAGCCAGCCGGCCAGCCAGGGGCCGGCTGACACCCCGACCCCCCAGATAGTCTCCAAGATGCCGAAGCTGGTGCCGCGCTGATCAGGGGGCGTGTGGGCACTCACCACACCCAGCGACAGCGAGCGGGCCGTCAGGTACACGCCCAGCAAAAAATATACACCAGCCAGGGCAACCACCTGATACGGCCCTACCGGCACGGCCAGCAACAGGCCCAGCGCCAGAGCCATCAGTCCGGCAGCCATCACCAGCGCTACCCGGGATTGACGCTTGCCCAGCAGCAGCAGCCAGATGATACCTCCTACCGCCGTCGCCGAACCCAGGCCGCCGACAGCTTCCACCTCCAACCCGCGCACATCCCGCAGATAACTCGGCACCAGGGTATAACCCAGAGCCATGCCAAAAAAGAGAACCGCCAACACGCCATAGATGCGGATTTGCGCGCCTGAAAGCCGCCACCAGGGGACCATCCTGGCAGCGCCCGGCGATGCGCGGTCGACCGGGACTCGCGATGAAGCGGGCATCGGCCTGGGCACGCGGGAAGCCACCAACGAAGACAGCACAAACCATCCTGCCGCGACCCAGAACACGGCGCGCAGGCCAAACTGCTGGCCCAGCCACCCGCCCACCAGCGGGGAGAACACCGTCCCGGCAAAATAGGATGCAAACACTTGGGAAATGCTCGTCTGGATTAACTGGTTCGAGTCGGCATCCGAGGGGCGCTGCCCTGCTTCCAGCGCAATATAGGTGTTCATCGCGGGAATCGCGAACGCGGAAGTGGCATACACAAATAGCGCCATCG
>DAOTXK010000388.1:0-20607 GCA_034435395.1 Anaerolineae bacterium
GGGGCGGGTGGTGGGGGGGGGCGGCCACCTGGTCGAACTGACGCGGCTGAGCAGCGGCGTGTTTCACCTGGATGATGCCGTGCCCTGGGATGAGCTTCGGGCGGCGATGGCGGATGGCTCGTGGAGGGGATACGTGCTGCCGCCGGACGTGCCGCTGGCCGGGTTGCCTGCCCTCCTGTTGGACGCGACGGAGGCAACGCGGGTTCGGCACGGCCAGGCGATTCCGGCCCCCCTGGAGGCCGCCGGGGAAGCCAGGGCTTACGACCCGGCCGGGCGTCTGCTGGCGATACTGAACGCGCGCGATGGACAGTGGCAGCCGATGACCGTTTTCCTGGCCGCCGACTGATCCGCCGCAGTCCGTTGTATCCGCTGGCGAACTGCGGTATCGTCGGGGCGTCTGTGGCTTTTTGACGGCTCGGAGGAACAGGGATTGACCGGCCATATTCGCGCTCTGGAAGACGTGCAACTCACCACACCCTCCATCGTGTCGATTGGGATGTTTGATGGGGTGCACCTTGGCCATCAGCGACTCATCCGCCGCCTGGTTAAAGAGGCCAGGGAAAGCGGGCGGACCAGCGTGGTGTTGACCTTTTTCCCGCATCCGGACGTGGTGATCAAAGGCGTCACGGGGCGGTACTACCTTACCTCGCCGGATGAGCGCGCCCAGCTGCTGCTGAGGGCCGGGGTGGATGTTGTGATCACGCACCAGTTCAATGAACGAGTGCGGCACATCCGGGCGGCTGACTTTGTGGACCAGTTGCGGGAACATCTGAAAATGGTGGCCCTGTGGGTCGGCCCGAACTTCGCCCTGGGATATAAGCGCGAGGGCGATGTCGATTTTCTGAAGGCCCAGGGTGTGGACAAAGGTTTTATGGTGGAAACCGTGGACCTGATGATGGGGCGCAACCCAGGAGAGGTCATCAGCAGCAGCCTTATTCGGGAGGCGTTACAGGCTGGCAAGGTGGAAGTGGCGGGCGACATGTTGGGCCGGCCGTACCGCGTCAACGGGGAAGTCGTCCATGGCGACCACCGGGGACGGGCCATCGGTTTTCCGACTGCCAATATGGATGTATGGGCCGAGCGCATGTTGCCGGCCAATGGCGTTTATGCCTGCTGGGCCTGGCTGGGCGACGAGCGACACATGGCAGTGACCAATATCGGAGTGCGCCCGACGTTTGCCGGGAACCAGTTGATGGCCGAGGCGCATTTGCTGGACTTCGACCGCGACATCTATGGGCAGATGTTAGCCGTTGATTTTGTGCGCCGCCTGCGGGAAGAAAAACGGTTTGGCGGCGTCCAGGAACTGGTCGCTCAGATTCGGCGGGATGCCGAGCAAGGGCGGGCCATCCTGGCCGATCTGGCCGGGCCGGGGTAGGGGGACTCCTCCTTCGCCCGGCTCTCAGGTGGCCCCGGTCAGGGCGGCCAGCATCTGGCGTATCTGACGGCGGGTCGCCAGCGCGTTTTCCACCGGTGTCCTCAACTGGTTCTCGTAAGTGGTTTGTAGCGTCGCTGTTTCATCCACCATGCTCTGCGCCGAGGCGATCAGGTTCTCGTTGATCGGATTGACCACCTCTGCCACCAGACCCTTATCCTCGTCCGGGCTGACCCACTCCCTGAGCGGCGTGATGAGCATCGGGTTGATGCTGGCCACCAGTTCCGGGATATGGGTCAGGATGGCGCCAACCGCTTCCAGCCCGGCGCGGATGTGCTGCCCCACGCCGAAGGGCAGGGCGTCCAGCACCTGTCCAATGAACGCGCCGATTTGTTCGGCCAGCGGTCTGACGGGGTCGAAGAAGTCGCTCAGGGCGTCTTCCAGGTCTTGCAGCGTCTGCGCCAGGACGTTAACCTGTTCCTCCAGCCATAACAGGCCGGTGGCGATGGTCGGCGACTGGACCTCGATGGTTGCCAACAGCCGGGCGGCCTGCTGAATCCCCGCTTCCAGCAGATTACGCCCGCTGCCGATCGCCAACAGGGCCAGCCCCACCGGCTCCATCCCTGCCGCGATGGTGTCGTCCAGCCCAACGGCTTCCAACTGCTCGTACAGGTCGATCACCTGCTGTAAGGAGACAATGTCACTTTGCGCCCGCTGCAACTGGCCCCTCAGCCTGTCGGCCTCGTCGCGGGCGGCGTCGAGTTCGGCGCGTAGCGCGATCCGCTCCGAGCGGGCCTGGGTGAGCTGGTCGCGCAGGTTGTCGATCAGCACGTCCGGCGGCGGACCGGGGGTGGGGGAGGGGGTGTAGTCAGCGAGCGGCGCGCCCTGCATCGTCGGCGTGGACAGTACCTCTGTCGCGGTGGAGAGTTCCCCTGTCGACGCGGGGGCCGGTGTCTGGCGGGCGGCGCTTCCTTCCTGGCCGAGCAGCCAGACTGCCCCACCGCTCGCTGCCGCGATGCCGCCCAGCAGCAGCGTGACGAAAAAAGCCCGGCGGTTGACGACCTGACCACGGTGGCCGTTGTCAGCTTTTGTTTTCTCCGGCTCCGCGTAAAATTCGATGGCCTCGGCGGTGTCGGTGAGCCGGTCGAGTTGGGCCAACGTATCATCATCCAGGCGGCTGATGCGCCGGTAGATGCGATCCAGCCTGGCGGCACGGATTTGACGTTCACTGTCCGAAGATTTTGTTTCGTGTTCCATAGGTTTTATCCCTGCGACGGGCCGATATATTGACCGTTTTCCTGGGCCATTCCTCACCGAATCCGGTAGCCGAGGCGGCGCAGCATGGCCTCATCCTTACGCCAGTTGGGCAGCACCTTGACCCACAATTCCAGATAAACTTTGGTCCCCACCAGCCGCTCGATCTCCTGGCGGGCAGCAGCGCCGATCTGCTTGAGCATCCGCCCGCCTTTGCCGATGACGATGGCCTTCTGCGACTCGCGCTCGACGTAGATCGTCGCGCCGATGTAGGTCAGGTTTTCGCGGCGCTCGTTGAATGCCTCGATCGCCACGGCGATGACGTGCGGAATCTCCTCGCGGGTGTGGAGCAGCGCCTGCTCGCGGATCAGTTCGGCGGCGATGTCCCGCAGGTAGGTCGCGGTGACCTGATCGGGTGGGTAGTAGCGGGGGCCTTCCGGCAACAGGGCGATCAGGCGGTTCAGCAGATCGTCGGTGCCCGCCGTGTGGAGCGCGCTGATGGCGACCCAGTCGGTGGGCCGGGCCAGTTCCACGTAGGCCTTGACATGGGCTTGCAGCCTGTCCGGCGACGCCAGGTCGATCTTATTGATGGCCAGCAGGAGGGGCACATCCGGCGCGGCTTCGGCAATCTGCCCGGCGATGAGGCGGTCGCCGCTCCCGGGCAGTTCGTGCGCCTCGACCATCCACAGGATCACGTCGGCGTCCGCCAGCGCCTGGCGGGCGACGGCCACCATAAACTCGCCCAGCTGGTGGCGGGGCCTGTGCAGACCGGGCGTATCCACGAAGATCACCTGCGCATCCTGGCGAGTCAGGATGCCCAGCTGACGGAGCCGGGTGGTTTGCGGTCTGGGGGAGACGATGGCGATCTTCTGCCCCAGCAGGCCGTTGATCAACGTCGACTTGCCAACGTTAGGCCGTCCGATCACCGCCACAAAGCCGGAACGGTGGCCTTCCGGCACCTCGCCCAGGGCCGCCTCAAGGGGTTCTATAGCGTCGGGCCGGTCCTCCTGGGCGGGAAGCGTCGGGTTTTCAGGTTCGCTCATGCGGGTACTGTCGCTTTCGTCGGCGCGACCTGCTTGCGCTGGATGCGATCCCATGTCCGGCAGAAGGAGCAGGTGTCCGGGCTGCTGGTAGGCTGCCCGCATGTGGCGCAGATGTTCAGCGCGGCCGTCTCCTCCGGCGGCTGGAAGAGGCCATATTCTTCCCGCGCCAGAAGGAAGCGCAGGTAAAACTGGAGCTTCGCGCCGGGACTCTGCTCCTCCAACTGGTTGAGCAGCGCCTTGTGCTGGATGCTCCTTGCGCCGACGGCGTAGGTACATTCTTCATACATATAGTCGATGCCGCGCAGCAGCGCATAGGCGGCCATCTCGCGCTCGTAAAACCGGCACAGCGGTTTAACTTTTTTAGCCAGCCCGTCCGCGCTGGCCGGGAGGACCGGCCCCTGCCGCTGCAAATAGCCGACCGCCCATTGCAGGGTGTTGCCGAAGAGGGTCGCGGCCTCGTCATCCAGGTTGTGACCGGTGGCCAGGGCGTCGTAGCCCTCGTCGCGGGCCACCCGGTTCATGATATGGCGCTTGGTCAGGCCGCACACCGAACAGGGTTTGAGCTTACGCTGCCCGGCCAGTCGGGCGGCGACCGGGATGGGCGCGCCGTACAGCGCTTCCACATCGACGACGTGCAGCGTCAGCCCGCCGCCACGCGCGTCGATGAACTGCTGCACGAAACGGTACGATTCGTCAGAATAGGCGATCCCGCCGTCGATGCCCAGGCCGATGTACAGCCCATCCGCCTGGTAGCCCAGTTCGAGCAGAATATCCCACAGGGCGAGGCTGTCCTTGCCGCCGGAGACGGCGACCAGTATCCGGTCATCGCGGGTGAACATCCCGTATTTGTGAATGAAACGTTCGGTCTGCTCCTGCACCCATCCCAGGAAGTGCGCCGGGCACAGAGCGAGTTTGTGCTGCCGCATGTTGATGGCGGCTGTTCGCTGGCATTTGCGGCATTTCATGGTGGGGTGATGCCTCCTGATGCTGGTCGCGGGTGACGATGGGCGAAGGCACTCGCCTCTGGTCGAACGCTACCCGCCGGAGATGGTGGCCACCAGTTTGATGCGGTCGCCTGGCTGGAGACGCAGGTCGTCCGTGACCAGTTCGCCATCCCTGACGGCCAGCACCGCTTCCGGGCTGAGGTGGGAGCGGCGAATGGCGTCGCGGATGGTCATCCCGGCGGGAACCTCGAAAGTCTCCTGACGAAAAACGAGCGTTGCCGTGCCTCGTTGGTGTTTGTGCGTCATGACCATTACCGCCGTTGAAACCGTGCCGTGGCGGGAATTCTAACGCATGGGGGATGGTCTGCCAACGCGGTGTCAGTGGTGGCCACTCATCGGCCAGAGGTCAGAAGCCTGCCGATTGCGGATTCGCGGCCCGTCAGTTAAATTCGCGGGGTTTCTCAGCAGTGACCGGTTATCCGGCGTGGTGCGGTAAAGGGACCGTTTGGTGTGTTCGACAGACCGCATGTATCTTTCCCCATTCTGTTGGCCGGTTTCCTGGCCGGGGTGGGACTCACCCCGCTCATCGGTCACACGTGGCCCCTGGCCGCTTTTCCGCTGACCGGCATCATCCCGGCCCTGCTGGGCGGCGTCGTGGGCGCGCTGCTGCTGGGTGTCAGCCATGGCGCGGCTGCCGGTTTTGTGGCCCGGCTGGCCTCGCGCGAGGCGGGGCCGGTCGCCCGGCGGCTGGCCGGGGCGTGGATTCCGCTGGCGCTGGCCGCGCCGAACGTCTTGCTGGCCAATCCGCTCCGCCAGCGCCTGTTTTCCGGCGTTGACCTGGTTGATGGCTGGGCGCTGGCCCTCGGCGGAGGGCTGCTGGCCGCTGCTTTCACGGCACAGGCATTAGCCGAGCTGAGCGTGGTCAGGCTGGGGCGCGGCCTGGTGCCGCTGCTGGCAACGGCGCTGGCCGGGCTTATCTACCTGCGCACGATGGGCACGCATGTGGGTCAGATCGACACCTTTGAATTTCAGGTCAAAGCCTATTTCCTGGGCGTCTCCCACCCGCCCGGCTATCCTCTCTATATGTGGCTGAACCACGCCTTTGCCTGGCTGATCCCGTTCGGGAGCGTGGCCTGGCGAGTCAACCTGACGGCGGCTATCCCGGCGGCGTTGACGGTGGGCGGCGTGACCTGGCTGGCGCGGCGAATGGGGGCCGATGGCGCGAGCGCCCTGCTGAGCACCCTGACCCTGGCCTTCAGCCTGACGTTCTGGCAATCGGCCACCGCTGCCGAGGTATACGCGTTAAATGCGCTGCTGCTGGTGGGCGCGCTGTTGGCGATGGATGCGCTGTTGGCCGGTCAGCGGGACCGGCTCCCGGTCTACCTGCTGGCGCTGGCGTTGGGTTTGGGGGTGGCCCATCATCTGACGATCCTGTTTGTGGTCCCGGCGGCAGCGCTGGCCGTGCTGGCGGCTCGCCCCCGGCTCACCTGGCGGCAGTGGGCGACGGCGATCCTGATCGGGGCGGCGGGGGCCGCGCTCCGGCTGTATATCCCGCTGCGCTGGCCGGCACTGACCGGCCAGACGATGTCGCTGGCGGACTTCGTCGCCTTCACCACTGGCCAGCAGTTCACTGGGGCGGTGCAGTGGTATCACCTCACCGACCCGGCGCGGTGGGGTATCATCGGGCGGATCATCCTGAATCAGTTCGGGCTAGTGGGCACGGCTCTGGCGCTCCTTGGCGCGCTGGTGACGCTGATCCGACGCCCGTTGTGGAGCGTGCTGTCGCTGGTGAGCGGGGCGCTGTATCTGGGTTACGCGCTGGCCTACAACATCCCGGACATCGAGGTTTTCCTGATTCCGCTGTATGTCTTCGGCGCGCTGTGGCTGGCGATGGCCGTGGCGGCGCTTCTCGGCAGGTGGAGGCGGTCGACGCGCTCGCTTCTGGCCCCGGTGGCGGCGATCAGCGCGCTGGCGTTGCTGCCGATTGGCCTGCTGGCGGCGAATTGGGAGGCTGCCGACCGTTCCGTCGATGACGGTGGCGAGCCGTGGGGCCGACGGGTGATCGCCGCTGTGCAGGATGACGCGGTGATTCTGGCTGACAGCGAGAAGATCGCGCCGCTGGCCTACCTGAATACCGTGGAGGGCCTGGGGCCGGGGATGGACATGGTCATGCGCGGCAATGAGGCAGGCTACCGCGAGAGCCTGTACGACGCCCTCAGCGCCAATCGTCCGGTTTACCTGGCGCGCTACCTGCCCGGCCTGGAAGGCGAGTTTTATCTGCGCAGCGCCGGGCCGGTCATCGAGGTGGCGCGCGCGCCGCTGCTGACCCTGCCGCCCGGATTCGCGTCGCTGGAGGTGCGTTTTGGGGGTGAAGTTGCCCTGGTGGGCGTCCGGATGGATGGGGCGGAATGGCGCGAGGGCGAGCTGGCAGCGTTCACACTGGCCTGGCAGCGCCTGGCTGACCAGGCGGGCCGCTACGAGGTGCGGCTGCGCCTGCGGGATACGGCCACGGACGAGGTCGTCTGGCAGCATGCCGCCTTTGCCGTCGGCGGATCATACCCGGTCAACGCCTGGAAGGGCGATGAGATTGTGCTGGACTACTACGAAGTTACGCCCGGTTACGGCTTGGCGTTTGGGGGGCCTTACGCATTGGAAGCGGGCGTTTTTCTGCCGTTTGCGGCGGAGGGTATCGCCGGGTCGGGACCGGATGCCTGGGGACCGGTGGCTACGGTCACCGTCTGGCCTGCGCTAGAGCCGCCCCCCCCGACAGTGCGACTCGATGTGGAAGCTGCGCCGGGGCTGGTTCTGCTGGGGTACGATGCCCCGGACGTGCTGATTGGCGGGGATACGGCGGTGATCGTCCTGCACTGGCTGGCATTGGCCGATAGCTCCTATGAGGTGCCCGTGCGGTGGGGCGATTGGGCAGCGCACGCCGACCTGGGATCGCTGGCGCGCGGCGATCAGCGCCTGTCGCGGCTGGCCGTGGACGTGCCAGAACTGGCGGAGGCGAAGATGCTGCCGCTGGTCGCCGGTCATCAGGAGGTGGCAGCGCTGGCGGTGCGCCCCGCGCCGGCGGGCCTGGCGAACTTCGCCGGGGTGTTCACGCTGGAGGCGGCCAGCCTGGAGCACCCGTCGGCATTTCCGGGGGGCACGGTGGCTGTCACGGCGCGGTGGACGGCGGCCACCCGACCTGAGGAGAACTACACGGTGTTTGTGCAGGCGATCGGGCCGGACGGGGCGTTATGGGGGCAGGTGGACACCTATCCGCTGCACGGCACGCTGGCAACTTCCACCTGGGCCGCCGGGGAAACAATCGCCGACCGCTACGTGTTGACCATGCGTCCTGACGCGCCGCCGGGCGAGTACCGCGTGATCATCGGTTTTTACCTGCTGCGCACGAGCGAACGCCTGGCCGTGCTGGATGCGACGGGCAGGCCCATCGGCGATTCCTACACGGTCGGCACGGTGCGCGTTGAAGGGTAAGGCCCATCCTTCTCTTCAATCGGTTAAGCCATTCCCGGTCGGCAGTGTTTTCAGGCACGGCAGGAGGGTTTCGAGCAGATCGGGCAGGCGCGGCGGCTCCGCTCCCAGCCAGTACGCGGCCAGGCGGGCCAGAGGGAGGCGCGCTTGTGGCGTTTCGTAGGCCAGGACGGCCACCGGACGCCCGAAGTCCAGTTCGCGCAGCATGACCTGGTCTTCCTGGCCGTCCGAGCGTAGCCCCAGGATGTCGGCCCGGGGATGCAAGTTGCTGTGCCGCATGGCGTAATCCCAGGCTTCGCGCCCCACCAGCATGCCGCCATACTCAGCGGCGAACAGGCCGGGGACGATCACGGCTTCGCGCTGGAGGTATTCCAGGCCGTAGCGGATGGTCAGTTCTCCCTGGGCGCGCCACACGACCGCCGGGGGCAGGGTCGGCGGCAACGTTCCCAGCGCCAGGATGATATCGCCCGCCAGCTTCAGCAGGCTGCCGACCAGGGTATCGCCGACCAGCTCAGGCTCCGGGATGGTTGGCATCGGGCTTGACCGTCCTTGGGCAACGCCGGGCAGCGCCCAGACCCGGCGTGGCCGGTCAGAGGTAATCCAGCTCCCGCAGTCGTTGTTCGGCCAGCGCCACCGGAACCTGGAAGATGCGGGCGACCAGATCGGGCATCAACTGGCGGCGGGACAACGTGGCCAGCAGAGCGGTTGGCATCAGCAAGGCAACCGCAAATGTGGTGCGCTCCTCGTCGTCCATCGGTGTGCTGCCCAGCAGTTGCTCTTTGATCCCCCAGTTGCTCTGGTTGACGAAAGCGGCGATCTCGCGCGCTGTTGTGAAACGCGGCAGGTAAGGGTTGTCTGTATCCTCGACGAGAGTCTGCTGGCCGGACGAGGGTGGGAGCCAAAACCCCGGCGGCGGCGAGTGCCAGAGAGCGTCCACCGGCACCGGGAGCCGTACCGCATCGGCCACGCGCAGAAGTTCCATCGCCAGGCGCTCAATCCGGGCGCGGCGCACCATGGCGCGGCGGCCATGAAGGGTGCTGGCCCCCGAGTCGGCAGGGAGAGCGGGTTTATGGGTCATAGGTCCGGGCGCTGTCCACCGGCCAACGGTTGTTTAAACCGACGTGGGTGTAGCATAACATATTCTGGGACGTTTGGCGCGGGTGAAGATCAGCGGCGGGCGTAGCTTGAGGTTGACAGCCGCTGCCGGACCGGCTAGGCTGGTAGCTTCGGGCGCGTGCCGGACGAGAGTGAGCGACGGCGCTGTTGCCCGCCGGGATAGCTGGCGAGGCGGGTCTGGTCATGGAGGATAAATGATCACGCGGTTGACGTTGATCCGGCATGGACATACGGCCTGGAATGCGGCAGGCCGCTACCAGGGCCATGCGCCCGTGCCGCTGAGCGAACGGGGTCTGGCCCAGGCGCGTTGTCTGGCCGTCGCGCTGGCATCCGGCGAGCCAGTGGCGGCCATTTACAGCAGCGATCTGCCGCGTTGTCGCCAGACGGCGGTGCCGATTGCAGCCGCGTTGGGACTGGACGTGACGTATGATGCCCGCTTCCGCGAACTGGACTACGGCCACTGGCAGGGCCTGACGCGCGAAGAGCTGGCGGCCCTGGATGACGAGCGTTATGCGGCCTTCCGGGCTGATCCGTTTGAGGTGCAGATTCCCGGCGGCGAGAGTCAGCGGATGCTGGCGGCACGGGTGATAAATGGGCTGATGGACGTGCTGGCGGCGCATCCCGGCCAGCATGTCCTCCTGGTGACGCACGGCGGCCCGATCCGCGAGATACTCCGCCACTTCGGGCTGTGGGCAGGCCGATACCCGGCGGGTAATGCCTCACGGACGGTGCTGGAAGTGGGCGATGGCGGGACGGCGGCGGCTGTGCGCCTGTGGTCGGATGTCACCTTCCTCCCCCCAGAACTGAGGCCGGACACAGCAGGCCCACAATTCGTCGTGCCACGTTAGGCAAAGTGCACGAATCCTCAGAGCAAACGGCACGATAACCGATAATCACGATATACTATCGGCAAAATGGGCCGTGTCTCGCTTCAGTCGTGTCACCAGAGGGTGTGTTCCTGCATCTAACCAGAAGATGTGGGGATGAGCCGGCCCATACAGTCGTGGGAGGAAAGCCGTTGTTGAAGGAGATGATGCTGTGAAAGACCCGATTCGCGTCGCGGTGACGGGTGGTGGTGGCCAGATCGGCTACAGTTTGTTGTTCCGGCTGGCGGCCGGTGACGCTTTCGGTTACGACCAACCCCTTGTTTTACAGATCGTGGAGATACCGCAGGCCATGGAGGCCTTGCAGGGCGTCAAAATGGAGCTGGACGACTGCGCGTTCCCGCTGCTGGCCGATGTGATCCTGACCGACGATCCGGCGGTCGGCTTCAAAGATGCCAACTGGGCTGTGCTGGTTGGCGGCAAGCCGCGGACCGCCGACATGGAGCGCAAGGACCTGATCGCCGCTAATGGCAGGATTTTTGCCATGCAGGGTAAAGCGCTCAATGATCATGCCGCCGACGATATCCGGGTGCTGGTCGTCGCCAACCCGGCCAACACCAACGCCCTGGTCGCGCACCGCAACGCGCCGGATATCCCGCCGGACCGCTGGCTGGCCATGACGCGCCTGGACGAGAACCGCGCCAAGGCGCAGATCGCCGCCAAGGCCGGCGTGCGGGTCAGCGAGGTGACCAATATGGCCATCTGGGGCAATCACAGCGCCACGCAATTCCCGGATTTTGAGCATGCCAGGGTCTGTGGCAGGCCGCTGCTGGACGTGATCACTGATCGGCAATGGCTGGAGAATGATTTCCTCACGACGAACCAGCAGCGCGGCAAAGTCGTCATCGAGGCCCGCGGCAAGAGCAGCGCCGCCAGCGCCGCCAACGCGGCCATCGATACGCTCAGAAGCCTGAATACGCCCACGCCGGCCGGCGACTGGTTCAGCGCGGCGGTTGTTTCCGACGGCAGTTATGGCGTGCCGCCAGGTATCGTTTATTCCTTTCCCTTGCGCTCGCCCGGCGATGGTACGTTCGCGATTGTCCAGGGGCTGGAGCTGAGCGACTATGTCAGGGGCAAGCTCCAGGCATCGGCGGATGAGCTGCTGGCGGAGAAAGCAGCCGTCACCGATTTGCTCTCCTGGTGACGCGCGTCCGGCGCGGAGAGACGATCCGCGCTAAGATAGAGAGCGTCTGCCGGGATGACCGGAAGGCGCTTTTGTTATGTAAAAGGAGGCGTGTTGAGCCAGCGTGTGCGTGATCTGGCCGATGGTCTGGCCATGATCGTCACCGACCTGCATGGCGACTGGGATGCCTATGCGCGCTATCGCGACCGTTTCCTCAGGCTGCATGAGCGAGGCGCGGTTGACCATTGGATTCTGTGCGGCGACCTGATCCACAGCGAGGGGCCAGCCCACAGCGACCGCAGCCTGGAGATGATCCTCGATGTGATGGGGTTGCAGGAGGCTTACGGCCCGGACGCGGTGATCATGCTCACGGGCAATCATGAGTTCCCTCACCTGTACGGGTTTACGTTGAGCAGGGGGGCCATCGACTATACGCCGCGCTTTGAACGGGCGCTGGTCCAGGCCGGACCCGAGGTCCGGTCGCGTGTTATGGCCTTTATCGATGGGCTGCCGTTTTATGCCCGGACGGCGGCAGGGGTGATGATCGCCCACTGTGGCGCTGCGCCGCTGGCGGCCATGCCGGAGAACCGGGAGCAGCTCCTGGCGTTCAGCCACCAGGCGCTGATCCAGCGGCTGGACGAGTTGTTGGCGGCGATCGATCTGGACGAGTTGCGCGACAACTACGAAAGGCTGTTCGGCAGGGATTATGACCAGGCCGTGCGGGACTATCTGGCCGTGACCGGTCCGACCGACCCGCGCTACCGGGATTTGCTGCGCTCGTTGCTGCTTAATGGAGATTCCGGGTTCCTTCTGTTGTGGGACACGTTTTTTACCCTCAACGAGCGCGGCATGCCTGACGAGGTGTATGCGAACGTGCTGAACCGGTTCCTGGAGACGTGGTCAGTGGGCGCGCCAGCGCCGCAGCGGGTATTGGTGTCCGGGCACATCCCGGTGCAGGGTGGGCACCGGATTGTCGCGGAGCGGCAGCTTCGCCTGGCCAGTTGGGCGCACGCCCATCCCCATGAATCGGGCGTCTACCTGCGCCTGGACTGCGCGTCGCCGGTGCAGACGCCGGATGAACTGGTACCACACCTGGGGAGTGTGTACGCGGCATGAGCGTGCGACTGTTTATCGTGCCTTATGGCCGGGACAGGCTCACCTTTGCCGGTCCTCCTGGCTGGCCCATTGACGAGGCTGTTGCCCGTGCCAAGCTGCCTCCACCCCCCGTTCGCCAGCCTTTCGATCATACCGAGGCGATCCGGCGGGCGGAGCGGGTCGTGATCGTCTTCACCGATGCCACCCGCCGCAGCCCCGACCGGGAACTGGCTGGGCGTGTGTTGCGGACTTTGGAACGGGCCAGTTTTCCGGAGACGCGCCTCTCGTTTTTGTGCGCCGTCGGCATGCACCGGCCCAGCACCTTCGAGGAAAAGCTGGCCAAGCTCGGCCCGGAGATCGTGGAGCGTTTCGACATCGTCGACCACGATCCGGCGGATGTATTGACAGTGGGGACGGTGGACGGCGTGCCGGTCCAGGTGAACTCCCGCCTGGTGGAGCCGGGGACGCTGATCGTGGCGCTGGGCGTGGTGGAGCCGCACCAGTACGCCGGTTACTCCGGCGGGGCCAAGACGGTGGTGATCGGCTGCGGCGGGCCGGATACTATCGCCCTGACGCATGGGTCACGGTTTCTCGACCATCCAAACACCCGCCTGGGCAACGTCACGGACAATCCGTTTCAGGCGTTCGTGCGGAGGGCCGGGGAGATGATCGGCCTGGAATGGGTCTGTAACGTGGTGCTGGATGGCGCTCATACGATCGTGGACGAAGCCAGCGGGCCGCCCGGCGCGGTGCATGATACCCTGGTGGCGCGGGCCCGCCTGCTGGTGGAGGTTCCGGTGGCCGCCCCATATGACGTGGTGATCGCGGGTGTAGGCGCGCCCAAAGACGCCAACCTGTATCAGGCGTCGCGGGCGGCGACTTACATCGGGCTGAGCGACCAGCCGGTCATCCGGACTGGCGGAGTTATCATCCTGCCCGCGCCGATCCCGGAAGGGGCCGGCCAGGGCGTAGGGGAGCGGAATTTCATCGCGGCCCTGCGCCACCACGACGATCTCGGCGCTATGATGGACCGCATGCGCGTCGAGGGATGCCTGCCTGGCGAGCAGCGGGCCTACATGGTGGCCCAACTGCTGGAGCGTTGTCGCGTGATCGTGGTCGGCGCGCTGTATCCTGAGGTCATCCGGGCGGCGCACTTCACGCCGGTCGCCACGATGGGCGAGGCGCTCGCCCTGGCCGCGGCATGGTGTGGGCCTGCGCCGCGGACGCTGGTCGTGCCCTACGCCTTGCAGACGATCCCGGTGCCTGGGTGACTGCGGTGGGACTTCCCTCAACGCAGCCTGCTGCCGATGATCGAGGCATTCCCGCGCAGGAACGCTGTCACCGGCAGGGCTTTTTTCCCCGCCAGCTGAAGCTCGAAGGGCGCGAACAGGCCGTCGCCGGTCCCGATGGCGATTCGGTCGCTGCCCAGGGCGGTTACCTGGCCGGGCGTGGCCGTGCCTTCCCTGGCCTCGCCAGCGATGATCTTGATCAGCCGATTCTCCCAGAAGGTGTACGTCCCCGGCCAGGGTGTGAAAGCCCGGACCAGGCGGTCAATGGCCGTCGCGCTCATGGACCAGTTGATGTGCCCCTCTTCTTTTTTGATCAGGGGCGCGTAGGTGACCAGCGATGGGTCGTCGGGCTGGGGCTGCGGCGTGATCGCGCCGGTGAGGTAACCGGGCAGGGTTTCCAGCAGCAGGTGGCCACCCAGAACCGTCAGCTTGTCGTGCAGGCTCTGCCCGGTCTCCCGCCGGTCGAGGGGGATGGCGCGCTGCGACAGGATGGGGCCGGTGTCCAGTCCGGCGTCCATTACCATGATGGTGACTCCGCTCTCTGTATCGCCCGCCCGGATGGCCGCCTGGATCGGCGCCGCCCCTCGCCAGCGCGGCAGCAACGAAGCATGGACGTTGACGCAGCCATGAGGCGGCAGGTCGAGCACTTCTGGACGCAGAATCTGGCCGAAGGCGGCCACGACAATGATTTCCGGTTGCCAGTCTCGCAGGTGGGCCACGGCCTCCGGGGTGCGTAATGTTTTGGGTTGAAAGATCGGGATGCCAGCCTGTTGAGCGATGACCTTCACCGGGGAGGGCTGAAGCTTGCGGCCCCGGCCGGCAGGCCGGTCCGGTTGCGTGACAACGCCGACCACGCGGAAATCCGGATGGTCGATCAGACCGCGCAGCGTGGGGACGGCGAAATCGGGGGTTCCCATAAAGACAAGGCGGGTCATGGGGCCATCCTGAGGGCGTACAGGCGCTCCTGGCTATCTGTGAGATACCTGCCAGCCCGGTGTCCACCATCGATAGACGGACCCAAATCCTAACGTAGATGGCTTTTTGCTACAAGGGTGGTTGTGTGGGATAGCCTCCCGTGTTACTCTATGACTCGATGTGGCGCGGGTTCATCGGAATGATGACCAGTAATGCAAAAGATTCAGGCCAAACGCTGGCGGGTGGCTCCTCGGGTCCCGCCCCCGGTCTACCGTCGGTTGGGAGAATTCCACCCGGTGATGGCCCAGGTGCTTTTTAACCGGGGATATGACAACGCGGCTGATGCCCGGCGTTTCCTGGCGGGCGAGATGCCGTCAGTCAATCCGTTTCAGATGGCCGGCATGAACGAGGCGGTGGGGCGCATCCGGCAGGCCATCAGGCGACAGGAGCCGATCGCCGTCTACGGAGATTTCGACACGGACGGCGTGACCGCCACCGCGCTGCTGGTGCAGACGTTGCGGGCGTTGGGCGCGATGGTGGAGCCGTACATTCCCCATCGGGTGGAGGATGGGTATGGCCTGAGCGGCCCGGCGCTGGTTCAGATGGCTCACGATGGCTTTCGTATAGTCATTACCGTGGATTGTGGCATCCGCGCCGTCAAAGAGGTTCATGATGGCATGGCCTTCGGGCTGGACGTTATTGTCACTGATCATCACTCCGTCGGCCCTGAGCTGCCAGGCGCTCTTGCCGTGGTCAACCCCACACGTGAGGATTGCCCATATCCGGAGGATATGCTGGCTGGCGTGGGCATCGCCTATCGATTGGCGGAGGCGTTGCTCCTGGCGGCAGAGGGGGCTGGCGAGCCGGCGCCAGAGTTGCGGGCCGAGGACCTGTTGGACCTGGTCGCCATCGGCACGGTGGCTGATCTGGCCCCTCTCAACCGCCTGGAAAACCGGGCGCTGGTTAAGCAGGGGCTGGAAGTCGTTAACGCGGCGCGGCGTCCCGGCATTTACGCGTTGATTGATGTCGCCGGTTTGCGCCCCGGTCAGATCAAGGCTTCGCACATCGGCTTCGGCCTGGGACCGCGCCTCAATGCTGCCGGGCGATTGGAAAGCGCCAGCGCTGCCTATGAGTTGCTGACGACCACCGATTACGGCCAGGCGATGAAGCTGGCCCAGGAACTCAACGACTTAAACGCCCGACGGCAGCAGGAAACGCGCGTCGCCGAGGCGCTGGCCGCTCAGCTTGCCCGGCTTGAGGAAGATGCCGAGATGCCGCTGATCTTCGCCGCTGACCGGTCGTTTCTGCCGGGGATCGTGGGGTTAGTGGCCGGTCGTCTGGCCGAGGAATACTATCGTCCGGCGGTGGTTGTGGAACAGGGCGAGCAGGGCGAAAGTCGAGGATCGTGCCGCAGCATCCCGGAGTTTAACATCATCCATGCCCTGGATCAGTGCGCGGATTTGCTGATCCGGCATGGCGGCCATGCCCAGGCTGCCGGGTTCTCCGTGCGGAATGAAAATCTGTTTGCCTTGCGCGACCAGTTATATGAGCTGGCCTGGGAAGCGCTGCGCGGCGAGGATTTGCAGCCCACGCTGGACATCGATGCCGAGGTCCCGCTGGAATGGCTGAGTCTGGAGCTGGCGACCGAGCTGGAACTCCTGGAACCGACGGGCCATCAAAACCCCCAGCCGTTGCTGGTGAGTTACGGCGTGCCGGTCCTGGAATCCCGCACGGTGGGCCGGGAAGGCGCTCACCTGAAGCTGCGCCTGGGCGAACCAGGATTCTGGCTGGATGCGATTGCCTTCCGGCAGGGGGACTGGCAGGGTGATCTGCCGCGTCGGATAGACGTGGTCTATCACCTGGAAGTGAATGAGTGGAACGGGCACCGCCGCCCACAGTTAAACGTCAAAGATATGCGCCCGTCGAGTTGACAGACGTGGGTCAGGCGGCGCGCTGACCCGGTAACAGGCCGGGTCGGTCTGGTGTGAGCAGTGCCGGTAAGGACTGGCGGTAACATGTATCGAATCTTTCAGGGAAATGGGACATTTTTATGGTGGATCAAGGGGACGTATGGTGCAGGCAGGGGAAACGCCGATGAATTCACAGCATAGCGCTCGGCGGCTCGCCCGCGCGATCGTTCGGCGGCTGTTGACGCCGATAGCGCTGGCCGTATGGGGCTGGGTATCGATCCCGTCAGACGATGGTTCGCCGGATGAACGGGATCACCAACCGCTGAAGTTTTCTTATGGTGGCCAGGCGGTAATCGAAGGGGTGATGATGCGCGGCGCGTATAACGCCGCTATCGCCGTCCGCAACCCGGAGGGCGGGATCGTCATCCGCGAGGTGCCGCTGAATGCAGCGCTCTACCGGGGACCCATCAGCAAGATTCCGTTTGTGCGCGGCCTGACGATGCTGTGGGACGCGCTGGGACTGGGCACCAAGGCCCTGCTGTGGTCGGCGGATGTCGCCCTGGGCGAGGAGGAAGACATCAGCTTCACCGGGCCGGTGGGCATCGGCACGCTGGTGGTCTCGCTGGCGCTGGCGGTCGGGCTGTTTTTTCTGCTGCCTGCCGCCGCTTCTGACGGCCTTCAGAGCCTGCTGGGCCTGGGCGAGGAGGGCAACTTCCTGACCAACCTGGTGGAGGGGGTGATCCGCCTGCTGCTGGTGGTGGGCTACATCTGGGCCATCGGGCGCGTGCCGGATATCAAGCGGCTGTTCCGTTATCACGGAGCGGAGCACAAGACGATCAACGCCTACGAAGCGGGCGCGCCGCTGACGCCGGAGAGCGTGGCCCGCTTCCCGCTGGAGCATCCCCGCTGCGGCACGGGCTTCCTCCTGACGGTGGTGGTCATCAGCGTGCTGGCGTTTTCGGTGCTGGGACGCCCGCCGCTCCTCTGGCTGCTGATCTCCCGCGTGCTGCTGATCCCCGTGATCGCCGGGATCGCCTACGAATACATCAAATTCACAGCGGGCCGCATGAGCAATCCGCTCATCCGGGCGCTGATCGCACCCAACCTGGCCCTGCAGAAGCTGACCACCAGCGAGCCGGATGAGCCGATCATCGAGGTTGGGATCACGGCCTTGCAGCGGGTGCTGGCCTCGGAGCGCGCACACCTGGGGGTGCGCCGCGAAGAAGTGGAAGAGTCAGCGGTGGCTGCTCGTTGATGGCGAATGCCGCGTGGGTTCGCCTGACGGCCAGGAACAACCGCCGGATGCTGCCAGCAGGGAAGAGGCAGGCGGCGGTTTTTTTTTTCGCATGAAGGCTAACTTTTGCCGTCGCCCCCGGCGTGATCGTGAGGGTGATGGCCATCGTGTAACAGGGTGCGCGACATGCCGGCGGCCAGGGCGACGTGCTCTTTGGTGAGCCGGAACGGCTCTTTTTCGTCCCCGTGGCCGCCGATAGCGATGTTCACGTCGCTGAGGCCGCGCGCGCAGTCGGCCCCGCCGCAGACCGGGCATTCAGGTCGGGCGTCTGCTTCTTCCGCATAGGGCAGCCGGACTGTGAACGTCTCGCCGCAGTTCTGGCAGGTGTAGTTGTAGGTGGGCATGGGTCATTTCCTGTCACTGAGCATGGCCTGCACAGTCTGAAAAGTGGCCCCCGGGTGAGGCAGGTTCCTCTCCCAGAGGGTCGGCACATGCACGGCGAGATCGGGAAGCAGCGGCGTGCGGTAGTTGCCTTGCGCATCCACCGAATAGAGTCGGTAGTGGCCGTCTTCATCCAGGCGGTGGAAGCGGCATTCCTCTCGAAGTGGGTCAATAATCCAGTATTCACGCACGCCAACACGTTCATACTCGGCGAACTTCTCGCCATAATCCCGTCCGGTGCTTTCTGTTGAAACAACCTCAAGGCAAATGTCAGCCGGTCCGATCATCGCTGTGTCGGTCAAGTCGCCGGAGTTGGTTTTAAGAATCACCTGGATATCAGGCTCTCGCGCCAGTTCGGCGTCAGAAATGCGCATCACGAACGGCTGGCTACGCACCGTCCCTATCGGGCGTAACGCGAGATACGACTCAAAGAGCGTCCTCAGGTAATACGTAAGTTCATCGTGTCTGCCCGAAATAGGAGTCATTTGGACGACCGTCCCACCAACCCATTCGCAAAAATTGGCTGCATAACGGGCCAGATACTCTTCGTATGAGATACCGGTGGCCACGATTTTACCGGACACGGCGGCTACAACCGTCAGTTCTCTGGTTACTTCTTCGGCCATCGCTCTTCTCCTGGGACCCTTCGTCATCAAGTATAACACGTGGATGGAGCAGGCGCGGGGGCCAGCCCCATACATCGTTTTTTTTAGTCTTCTTCCGCCAGACGCTTGAGTTCGTAGAGTTTGGTCAGGGCGTCCAGCGGGGTGAGCTCGTCGATCTTCAGGGCGCGGAGTTCCTGGAGGGCGGGGGGCGGCTCCATCGAGAACAGGGCGAGTTGCCGGGGGCCGCTCTCCTCTTTATGCCGCAGGGAGAAGTCGCTGCCCGCTTCCTCCAGCTCTTCCAGAATCTCGTTGGCGCGGTTGATGACGGCTCTGGGAATCCCGGCCAGCTGGGCCACGTGGATGCCGTAGGAGCGGTTAGCGCCGCCGGGCAGCACCTTGTGCAGGAAGACCACATTGTCGCCTTCCTCGGCCACGGCCACGTTGTAATTGCGCACGCGGGGCAGGATGTTCGCCAGTTCGGTCAGTTCGTGGTAGTGGGTGGCGAACAGCGTCTTGCAGCCCAGGCGCGGGTTGTTGTGCAGATACTCGACCACGGCGCGGGCGATGGACATGCCGTCGTAGGTGCTGGTGCCGCGCCCCACTTCGTCCAGGATCACCAGGCTGCGCGGCGTGCCGCCGGACAGAATGCGGGCCGTCTCAACCATCTCCACCATGAAGGTACTTTGCCCGGCATGGATCTCATCCTGCGCGCCAATGCGGGTGAAGATGCGGTCCACCAGGCCGATGACGGCCTCGTCCGCCGGGACGAAACTGCCGATCTGGGCCAGCAACGTGATCAGCGCCACCTGGCGAATGTAGGTGCTCTTGCCGGACATGTTCGGCCCGGTGATGATCAGCAGGCGCTGCGTCTCGTCAAACTGCACATCGTTCGGGACATACCGTTCTTCTTTGAGCAGCTTCTCGACCACCGGGTGCCGCCCGGCGCGGATGGACAACACGTCTTCTTCCGTCAGCGTGGGGCGGACGTATCGCTCGCGGACGGCGACTTCAGCCAGGGAGGCCAGCACGTCCAAGTGGGCGATGGCGCGAGCCGTGCGCAACAGGTGTTCCGCACTGGCGGCGACCGTCCGGACGACCTCCTGGAAGAGGCGCGCTTCGATGGCATGGATGCGGTCTTCGGCGTTCAGGATCAGCGCTTCGTACTCTTTCAGTTCTGGCGTGATGTACCGCTCGGCGTTAACCAGCGTTTGTTTGCGGATGTACTCCGCCGGGACGCGGCTGGTATTGGCCTTGCTGACCTCGATGTAGTAGCCGAAGACTTTGTTATAGCCGACCTTGAGGCTTTTGATGCCCAGCCGGTCGCGCTCGGTTGCTTCCAGGCCGGCGACCCACTCTTTGGCGTCCCGGCTGGTGGTGTAGATGCCATCCAGTTCGGGGGAGTAACCCTCTCGGATGACGCCGATAGTGTTCAGGGTAGCGGGCGGATCGTCGGCGATGGCCCGCGAAATGAGATCGACGACATCCTCACTGGGATGCAGCGTGTCGTGCAGGCTCTTCAGCGCGGGGGAGGACACGATCAGGGCTTGCAGCGCGGGCACGATCTCCAGGCTGTTGCGGAGGGCGATCAGGTCACGCGGTCCGGCGATCCCGGTGATGACGCGGTTGGCCAGGCGTTCCAGGTCGGCCACGTGGCGGAGCACGCCCATCACTTCGGCGCGGACCGTGGCATTCTCCACTAACGCTTCGACGGCGTCCAGGCGGGCCTGCAGGCGGTTGATGTCCAGCAGTGGCTGGTTGATCCAGCGGCGCAGCAGGCGACCGCCCATCGGCGTGACGGTACGGTCGAGGACGCCCAGCAGGCTGCCCTGCGTCTGGCCGGTGCGGATGGTCTCCGTCAGTTCCAGGTTGCGCCGGGTGGCCCGATCCAGCAGCATGAAGGAC
>DAOTXK010000389.1:0-15513 GCA_034435395.1 Anaerolineae bacterium
CGATGGCGATGGTGATGCCCCGCTCCCGCTCCTCCGGCGCGTTGTCGATCGAGTCGAACGGCCGGAAGCTGGCCTGCCCCTTCATCGCCAGCACCTTGGTGATCGCCGCCGTCAGCGTCGTCTTGCCGTGGTCTACATGCCCGATCGTCCCGATGTTCACATGCGGCTTCGTCCGCTCAAACTTCGCCATTACTTTCCTCCTGGTTGGTATCTGCCGGGCCAGCGGTTCCCCGACTCGCTTTCCCGCCCGTGCGGGGCAGCGAACAGGGGGGAACCTACCTCTTCCCACCCTTAACAATTTCATCGGTGATATGCTGAGGGGTGGGGGCGTACTTCTCAAATTCCATGGTGAAACTGCCCCGCCCCTGGGTCAGGTTGCGGATGTCGGTGGCGTAACCGAACATCTCGCCCAGCGGCACGGTGGCCTTGATCGAGGCGACGCCGTCGCCGCGCGGCTCCATCCCGCTGATGTTGCCGCGCCGGGCGGACAGGTCCCCAATCACGTCGCCCGTGTACTCGTCGGGGACTACCACCTCGACGTGCATCACCGGCTCCAGCAAGATCGGATGGCCGCGCTGGACGCCTTCCTTCAGGGCCAGCGAACCGGCGATCTTGAAGGCGATGTCCGACGAGTCGACTTCGTGGTAACTGCCGTCCACCAGCGTGGCCTTGAGGCGGGTGACCGGGTACCCGGCCAGCACGCCGCCGGTCATCGCTTCTTCCACGCCCCGACGGACGGCGGGAATAAACTCCTTGGGAATGACCCCGCCCACGATCTTGTTCTCAAAGATGAAGTTTTCCTTCGAGTCCTCCGGCAGTGGCTCAAAATCCATCACCACATGCCCGTACTGGCCCGCGCCGCCGGTCTGGCGCACGAAGCGCCCTTCCGCCCGGGCGGGGCGGGTGATCGTCTCGCGATAGGCGACGCGGGGCTTGCCCACCCGCGCGCCCACCCTAAACTCGCGCAGCATCCGATCCACCAGCACTTCCAGGTGCAGCTCGCCCATGCCCTGGATCAGCGTCTGGCCGACGCTTTCATCGACGCGCACCACAAAGGTCGGATCTTCTTCCGCCAGCTTTTGCAGGGCTATGGACATCTTATCCTGGTCGGCCTTGGTCTTCGGCTCAATGGCGACCGAGATCACCGGCTCCGGAAAATGGATGCTCTCCAGCAGGATCGGGTGGTTCATATCGGCCAGCGTCTCGCCGGTGAAGGTGTCCTTGAGGCCGAGGGTGGCGGCGATGTCGCCGGCGTGCACCTCGGTCACGTCCTCGCGGCGGTCGGCGAACATACGCACCACCCGCCCGATGCGTTCTTTCTTGCCCTTGGTGGTGTTCATGACCGCGCCGCCGCTCTTCAACACGCCGGAATACACCCGGAAGAAGGCCAGCCGCCCCACGAAGGGATCGGTCACGATCTTAAAAACCAGGGCGGCCAGCGGCTCATCGTCGGAGGCGTGCCGCTCCAGTTCCTCGCCCGTCTTGGGGTGGACGCCCCGGATGGGGGGCACATCCAGCGGCGAGGGCAGGAAGTCAACCACCGCGTCCAGCAACAACTGCACGCCCTTGTTCCTGAGCGCCGAGCCACATAACACGGGCTGCACTTTGTTGTGGATGGTGGCGTCCCGCAGCCCGGCGATCAGTTCCTCACGGTTGACATCTTCCTCCAGGAGGTACTTCTCCATGAGGTAGTCGTCGTTCTCCACGATCATCTCGATCATCCGGGCGCGGGCTTCCCCGGCGCGGGCGAGGTATTCATCCGGGATCGGATGGCGCTCGATCTGCTCGCCCAGTTCGTCGCCGTAGGTCACCAGTTCCATGTTCACCAGGTCGATGATGCCGCGAAAGTGCTCACCTTCGCCGTAAGGGAGCTGGATGGGGATGGGCCTGGCGCGCAATCGCTCCTTGATCATGGCGACCGACCGCGCGAAATCCGCGCCCACGCGGTCCATCTTGTTGATGAAACAAATGCGCGGGACGTGGTATTCGTTCGCCTGCCGCCACACGGTCTCGGACTGCGGCTCCACCCCGGCCACGCCATCGAACACCACCACGCCGCCATCCAGCACGCGCAGGCTGCGCTGCACCTCCGCGGTGAAATCCACATGGCCGGGGGTGTCGATCACGTTGATCTGATGCCCGCGCCATTCCGCCGTGATGGCCGCCGCCGTGATGGTGATGCCCCGTTCGCGTTCCTGCTCCATGTAATCGGTCGTGGCCGCGCCGTCGTGGACCTCGCCCATGCGGTGGATTTTTTTGGTGTAGTACAGCACCCGCTCGGTGGTGGTGGTTTTGCCGGCATCGATGTGAGCGATGATGCCGATGTTGCGCACCCTGGGCAGATCAAGCGGGGGGCTGACGGGTTCCTTGGTTGCCACAGTCCTACTCTTAACTGCTAACAGTCGTTAACTTCCCATTTACCAGCGATAGTGGGCAAACGCGCGGTTGGCTTCGGCCATGCGATGGGTGTCGTCGCGCTTTTTGATCGCGTTGCCCTGGTTGTTAGCCGCGTCTATCAACTCGGCGGCCAGCTTTTCGGCCATGCTGTGCCCGCCACGGCTGTGCGCGCTTTGCATGATCCAGCGCATCGCCAGCGACATGGCACGGTGCGGCGGCACTTCCACCGGCACCTGGTAGGTCGAGCCGCCCACCCGGCGCGGTTTGACCTCCACCGCCGGGGTGACGTTGCGCACCGCCTGCTCAAACACTTCGACCGGGTCCCGCCGGGCCCGCGCCTCGACCATTTCCAGCGCGTCGTACATCACGCGCCGGGCCGTGCTCTTTTTGCCACCTCTCATCAGACGGTTGATGAACATCGCCACCTTGACGTTGCCGTAGCGCACGTCTGGGGGGATTTCCCGTCTGGGGGGGCGATACCTTCTGGGCATGTCCTAACTCCCTTAATGTCAGCCGTCCGCTGTCGCCAGCCGCGATCAGCGTTTTCCTCCTGGTCGGGGCGGGCGGCGGCCCGCTGCTCACCGGCGACCGGCCTGGCCTGCCAGGGGCAGCCTGGCGCGCGCCGTTCCCCCTGGCTACTTGGGCCGCTTCGAGCCGTACTTGCTGCGGCCCTGCTGGCGGTTCTGGACGCCGTCGGCATCCAGCGTGCCGCGCACGATGTGGTAGCGCACGCCGGGCAGGTCTTTCACGCGGCCCCCGCGCACCAGCACCACGCTGTGTTCCTGCAAGCCGTGTCCCTCGCCCGGAATGTAGGCGGTGACTTCAAGCCCATTGGACAGCCGCACGCGCGCGATCTTACGCAGGGCCGAATTGGGCTTCTTGGGGGTCATGGTACGGACCTGGGTGCAGACGCCGCGCTTTTGCGGAGCGCCCTTGGCCTGGCGCGTGCGCCGCTGGGTATACGAATTAAAGGTATACAGCAGGGCCGGCGCGCTGCTCTTTTGTTTCTTCGGTTTGCGGCCCTTACGAACCAGTTGGTTGATGGTAGGCATAAGCTTTCTCCGTCTCCTGGCCTGCCGGTGGGACGCCACCTGCCGGTGAGATGCCAGCGGAACTGCGCACCCGAACCCCATGCTCATCAGCGAAGCCCAGCTTCGCGCACAAACGGGCGAACGCTGTCGCCCGATATGTGCTTACTCTCTCACAAACCACGAGGCCGTCGCACCCATACTCCTCGGCAGAAGGCCTCTCGGTCGTGACGTTCATCAATTCGGCGATCATCACCCTGGCTGGCAGGGATGATCCCGCTTCACGTGCTTGGTCGGAGTGGGGGGGATAGTAACATTGCTGCCCGCCAGTGTCAAGAGTTTTTTGTCGGCTTTGCCCAAGGCTTTGGCTACCGGCTTTGAGCGGTTCTCCCAGGGCGCAGACCCCCGCTCCGGCGATGGCGGGCGGCCCAGGCGCGACTGGCCGAGGCTTGACAGGCTTGACGATCCATGGTAATATGTCGTCAGACGACATATCGGAATACGACGTATTGTCCGCCGGCTTATGGCCGGGAGGTGCTGTCGAGGTCACGATGGGCGCGACTGCCTCTACCCAGGACGAGCTTCCCCTGACGGAAGCCACCTTTTTTATCCTGCTCAGCCTGGCTCCAGGGCCGGGGCACGGCTACGCCATCATGAAAGACGTGGCGGCGCTGAGCGACGGGCGGGTCACCCTCAGCACCGGCACGCTCTACGGGGCGCTGGCCCGGCTGCTGGCGCGCGGCTGGGTGGCGCGGATCGACTCCGCTGAGGCCGGGGAGACGGGCCGTCCCCGCAAGGCGTATGAACTGACTCCGTTAGGGCGGCGCATCCTGGCGGCGGAGGCCGAGCGGCTGCAAGCGCTGGTCAGGGCGGCCCGGCTGCGCCTGGCAGGGAAGCAGCCATGAACGACCTTGTCCCAGCCCGGCGGGCGCGCGGCCTGGTCTGGCTCTATGCCCGGCTGCTGCGGCTGTATCCCCGGCGGTTTCGCGAGCAGTTCGCCGGGGAGATGGCCGCCGTCTTCGCGCTGGCGGTGGCCGACGCGGCGCAGGACGGCCCGGCGTCGCTGCTGAGGCTGTGTCTGCGAGAGCTGCGCGACTGGCCGGGCCGCGCCATTCAAGAACACTGGCGGGAGCGAACAGGAAGGAAAGCGGCGATGAAGATGAAGTTGTGGCCTGACGATGAGGCACGGGTCCTCGACGGGATGCGCCGCCTCGCCCGCACCGGGGGGCTGGTGCTGAGCGGCATGGTCCTCCTCGCCGTCGCCTCCCCCAACCCGCCCCAGAATCCGGGGCTGATCGTGCTGCTGCTGGTGACGCATAGCGTCGCCATCGCCTGGTTCCGGGAGCGGCTGGGCGGCAGGCTGCTCATCGGCGGCGGCCTGGCGCTGGGGCTGACCGCATTCGGCTATCACTATTATGGCCAGACGCCGCCCCCTGGCCCGGAGTACGCGTACCTGCGGGTCATCTCGTCGGCGGTGATCGGACTGACCCTCGCCCTGCCGGTGGTGGCGGTGGGTGTGTTGTTCCTGATCGGCGGGCAGCGATCGTCGGCGGCGGCCGGCGCAACCACCGGTGAGAGGTACGATATTCGCCCGATGCGCGCCATCTTGCGCGTGGTCGGCCTGGCCCTGACCGCCATCCTGGCCTGGACCGCGCTGCAAATCCTGGCGGAAGACAGCTTGGCCCTGTTTTCCGGGCCGGTCTACGCCATCATGGCCCTCATGCCGGTCGGGGCGGTGCTGGCGCTGCGCCGGGAAAAACTGGGCGGCGCGCTGATCCTCTGCGGCGCAGGGGCGCTGGGGTTGGCGGCGGGCGGCTCGATGGCTGGCTACGGGGCCAGCGCCATGCTGGATGCCGCCGTGCTCTACGCGCTGCCCTACGGGGTGATCGGCCTGTTGTATGTCCTGGTCGGGCGGCGGGCAGAAGTGCCGTCGCCAGAGGCACAGCCGGCCGCCGGGTAGCGGCCCTACCATCAGCGCAGGCCAGGAACAGCGCAGGCCAGGAAAACGCCGGGGCACGTCGCCAGGATGTGCTCCGGCGGGGGCAATTTATAGAATGCCTCTAAATTGGGGCAAAATCGGTGATCGGCTTGACCATAATACCTGCCGATTGAGCTGCCCATTGTTGCCGGGAATCAACGGTGACAATCTGAGCGGTAAGGCCAGCAAGTCATTCAGCAATGCTTGGGTCCGTGTTTCAGGCATATTAGTGTTGGATGACGACGCTGGAATCGACGATATAGGATGCGGAGACGGCAGACGTTGTCATCGGTCACGGTCTTCGCGCAAAAGCTCCAAGGTGGAAGGCGTGCCCAGTGGAGGAGTCCACCGGTTGTGTCTGATCGATTCGTTGATCTCCCGCGCGCTGCGGGCATCCACCGGCTTGAGGATTTCTTGCAGGCGGCGGTCGATGGCCTGGTCAATCATTGCCTGGAGGTCGCCTATCGTCATCTCAGATACACGTGTAACGGTCATCAGCGGGGTTCCTGTGTTTCCATTGTTGGTTAGCTCTATTTTACCAGGAAAACGCCGGGGCACGTGACCTGGGCGCGTCCCGGCGTCCTGTTTCGGTGTTTTATGCCGCTTCTGTTCCGCCGAGCATGGCGGCGTCCTCAGCCTGGGCCACGCGCCGACCCTCCGCCACGTCCACCCGCGCCAGCACTAGCCCGCCGATGATAAACAGCGCGATCAGGCTCAGGATGGCCGGTCGGCTGCTGTCGAAGGCGGCGGCGGCAGCGGCGAACAGGATGGGGCCGATGATGGCCGAAAACTTCTCCATCACGCCGTACAGCCCGAAAAATTCGCCGCTCTTGGCCGCCGGGGACATGCTGGCGTACAGGCTGCGGCTGAGCGCCTGGCTGCCGCCCTGCACGATGGCCACCATCCAGGCCAGGAACCAGTATTCCAGCGTCGAGTTCAGGAAAAAGCCCCAGATGGCGATCACGGCGTAGATGAGCAGCGCCAGCAGGATGCTCCGCTGGGTGTCCAGCGAATCGGCCAGGGGGGAAAACAAGCGCCCGAAGATCAGGGCAAAAACCGCGCCCACGGCCTGCAACCCCAGCAGCGCGCCGAGGATGGCCAGCAGGTTGCTCTGACGGCGGGGCGGCAGCACTTCGATCTGGGCCAGCGCGGTGATTGTGTCGCTGCTGGCCGGGTTGGCTTCCCCACTGTTGACCAGGCTCAGCGTATAGGTGCCCGGCTCCTCCAGCGTGATGGTTTTGGTCGCGCCGTAGCGCACCGTTTCGCTGTAGGTGTCGATGGTGATCGGCTGCTCGACCTCGTTCCCCGCCTCGTCGGTCACGGTTTCGGTGAGCGGCTCCCCGTCGATGAGCACCGCCCAGATGCCGTGATCCGGCCCGGTACTGTAGGTGATCACAACTTGCTGCCCGTTAAAGGTGAAGTCGTGGCGGGCATCGGCCTCGGCGGTCCGGGTGTAGGTCACATCCGCCGGGCGTCCGGTCAGCGCGGCGGTCAAAGTGGCCAGGAAGCCTTCCCCTACCAGGTCGTCGCCGGAGACCCGCACCGCTTCCCAGGCGCCTCCTGCCACCAGCGCCGGATCGCCCACCGTGTAGACGCCTTCCCCCACGGCGGCGGCGGTCGTTTCGTAGGGGGGCGGCGGCGCGCCGACCAGATCAACCGGCAGGGCGTTCATGCCGATCAGGCCCGCCAGCGGCAAGGTCACCAGGTTGAACAGGATGAAGGCCAGGTAATAAGGGCGGCGGGGGTCGCGCCTGCCGGGCAGTTGCCCAAAGATCAGGCTGAAGGGGATGCCCACGAACTGCACCAGCAGCAGCGCCAGCACCAGCTCGATGGTGCCGAAGCCCAGCTCCGCCCCGTAGATCACGGCCACGCCGATGATCGTGCCGATGCCGTCATTGTAGATCAGGAAAGCGATCAGGTACTTAAACAGCTCGCGGTAGCGCTGGACATCGCGGAGGGTGTCGCGCAGCCGCCGGAAGCTCACGCCGACGATGGTCTCGCCCGCCTGGAGCCGGGCGGTGACGGTGGGCGGCTCCGGCACGGTCCGCAGCAAGGGGATGGTGAAGGCGGCCCACCAGATCGCCACGCTCAGGAAGGTGAGGCGGATGCCGGCGAACTCGAACAGGCTGTCCGGGATGAACTGGATCATGACCACGTTGATCGCCAGCAGCAGACCGCCGCCGAGATAACCCATGGCGTATCCCCGCGTGGAGACCAGGTCCTGATCCTCTTCTCTGGCCACGTGGGGCAGCAGCGCGTCGTAAAACACGTTGGCGGCTGTGAAACCGATCCGCCCCAGCACGAACAGCAGCGAGGCCAGCAGCCAGTCGCCGGTGCTGACCAGCACCAGCAGCCCGGTGGCGATGATGCCCAGCCCGGCGAAGATCGACAGGAAGCGCTTTTTGCCGCGCATCACGTCGGAGACCGTGCCCAGGATGGGCGAGAGGATGGCCACCAAAAACAGCGAGAGACTCAGGCCCAGGCTCCAGTAAGCGGTGGCGACGGCCTCGCTGGGCAGGGTGGCCCCGGCCACGTTGCTGTAGTAGGCGGGCAGCACCGCCGCCAGGATGGTGGTGGCGAAGGCGGAGTTGCCCCAGTCGTACATCGTCCAGGCCCAGATGCGGCGCTGGTAGGTCCGCTCATCGGGTTGGGCCAGCGCGGCGCTGGCGGCGGCAGTGGACATCGTTTCTTCTCCCCCCAGCAATCGGCGTGTCATATGCCGGTATATAGATGCGTGTATTCTACCCGCCCTCGCGCCGCTATGCATACTGGCGGACCGGTCCGCGTGGCCACCCCCTCCTTTCGTGAAATAAAGCGCAATATTGACTTAGTGGGTCTTTATGCGGTTAAATTATCGCATGATGATCCCCTCGCTGTCGTGGCTTCAGCATACCTCCCCGCCGTCGCTGCCTTTCAGTAGCCACGAGGGCCGGTTGTATTTCTGGCGGCCTAGCCGGATGCGGGGCTGACGACGAGAAAGGACAGACGATGGTCTCAACCCAAGTGCTCGCTCAGAGCGATTTGTTTGCCGATCTAGCGGCGGAGCAGCTGGCGAAAGTGGCCAGTCTGGCGGAAGAAGTCACCTGCGCCCAGGGGGAGACGCTGTTTCAGGAAGGCGGCCCGGCCTCCCACCTTTTTATCCTGCTGGAGGGGAGGGTGGCCGTGCAGGTCCAGCTCACCACCCGGCCAGGGCGGATCATCACCACCTCCCTGAGCCAGGCGGGACAGATGGTCGGCTGGTCGGGGTTCGTCCCGCCGCGCCACTACACCGCCTCCGCCGTCTGCGAGGCGAACTGCCGTCTGCTGGCCATTCCGGGCGACGACCTCATGCAACTCCTGGAGCAGCACCCGGAGATGGGCTTCCTGGTCATGCGGCGCGCAGCAGAGATCATCAGCGGCCGCCTGCGGAACATCCAGCAGTTTGTGCTGACGACGATGTAACCGGGGCGGCCCGCCTAATGGCAGGCGAACCGGTACCCTTCCCACAGCGTATCATAGCGCCCGGTGAAGCCCTGCATCTCCAGTTCCAGCCGCCAGTGGCCGTCCACCGGCAGGAAGCTGCGGGACCGATCCAGCCGGTCGCCCGTCCCGGCGCGCCCTTCCCAGCGCATCGCGCCCGCCGGATCGGTGAAGCGCCAGGCCACCGCGCCCGTCTCTACCTCCAATTGAAGGCGGAGCCGGACTTCGTCGACATACGCCTGCACCTCGTAGGTGAGAGTCTCGAGGTCGGTCAGATCGTGGGGAGTCCCGCCGGTATGGGAGCGGAAATAAGTGGTGTACGCCGGGCTGGCGGCCACCATGACGGCCATCACGACCAAAAACACCACCACGACCAGCAGGACAAGCAGCACGACCACGAGACTGCGTTTCATGCCTCCCTCGCTTTCGGCCCGGCGCGCCCGACGACCGATGCCCATTGTATCATTTCCCGCCTCTTTTCAGGCGTGCCCCGGCGGTCAGGGCGGGCAACGAGGGCTGCTTTCGAACCCCGGCGGTTCCGGGTTGAATGGCCGGGCCGATAACCACCCGGCCTGAGAGCTTTTGTTGGGCAGGTTGCCCGAATACTCTGGGGCAAGCTTGACAGGCGGCCTGATGTGGGCCTACAATGGTTGCATCCGCAACGGTTGCGCGCCTAACAATTCCGCAAGCAACGATTTTGTTGGCGCTGTTTGCCTGACGGCGAGATGGTAAGGGCCATGTCCGTGGACTGCGCGCCCTCCAGGGCAACCGCGCTGGCCTATGAGCAGTACCGCATGATCCACAATGTGTATGTCCTGCTGGACGACGGCGATCGGCGGGTGCTGCACCAGTACGGCCTGACTCTTCCCCAATACCGCGTCTTAAAATCGCTGGATATCCGGCAGGGCCGCCGCCTGACCACGCTCAGCCAGCGCCTGCTGTGTGCCAAGAGCACCATCACCCGCATTGTCGACCAGCTGGAAAAGGACGGCCTGGTGCGGCGCACCACCGATGAGAAAGACCGCCGTGCCCTGCGCGTCCTGCTGACGGATGCCGGGGCGGAATTGCTGGCGGTGGCCCGCGCGGCCCACGAAGGCGTGGTGGAACGCCGCCTGAACCGTGTCCTCACCGTCGACGAACAGGTCACGCTCCGCGATCTGCTGGAGAAACTGCGGGACGGCCTGGTCCGGGAATTGTATGACCGCGGCTCCAATGACGCCGAATCCGCTGGCTCATTCCCGGCCTGACCGATCGATCATCCCGGCGCTCATCAATCGGCCTCCGCTGTCGGCACTGAGGAAGGAGGTGCGACACTCACCACAGTCAAACGATCCGGTACCACTTTTCGCCTGCGAAAACTTCCGATAATTTATGGAGGAAAGAAGCATGAAAAAGCGTCTGATGGTGTTGGCGGCGATCGCGCTGGTTCTGAGCAGTCTGGGGCCGATGGTCGCCGCGCAGGGCGAGACTCTGGTCATCTGGGCGGATGACACCCGCGCGCCGATCATGACCGAGATCGGCGCGGCCTTCGCCGAGGAATACGGGGTGGAAGTCATCGTGCAGGAGATGGGCTTCGGCGACATCCGCGACAGCGTGAAGGTGGCCGGCCCGGCTGGCGAAGGCCCGGATATCTTCATCGGTGCCCACGACTGGCTGGGGGAGCTGACGATCAACGGTCTGGTGGCCCCGATTGACCTGGGCGATCTGGAAGATCAGTTCCTGCCCGCCGCTGTGCAGGCGTTTGTTTATGAGGGCGAGCTGTACGGCATGCCCTACGCCGTGGAGAACGTGGCCTTCGCCTACAACCCCGAGATCGTCCCCGAACCGCCCGCTACCTGGGATGAGGTGAAGGCTCTCTCCGAGGAGATTCACGCCGCCGACGAGACCAAGTACGGTTACATCATCCAGACCAACGACCCCTATCACACCTTCCCCCTGATGACATCGTTTGGCGGTTATGTCTTCGGCCTGACCGAAGAAGGCTACAACCCGGCTGACATCGGCCTGGACAGCGAGGGCACGCTCGCGGCCTTCACCTGGCTGCAATCGATGGTTGAGGATGGGCTGATCCCCGCCGATATCAACTACGATGTCATGCACACCATGTTCGAGAGCGGCCAGGCGGCCATGATCGTGACCGGCCCCTGGGCGCTGCCGCGTATCAAGGACTCCGGTGTGCCCTACGTGATCGGCCCGATCCCCGGCGCGGTGGAGGAGCATGGCCGTCCCTTCCTGGGCGTGCAGGGCTTTATGATCAGCGCCTTCAGCCAGAACCAACTGCTGGCCCAGCTTTTCCTGCTGGACTACGCGGCGACCGAGGACGTGCTGCAGGCCATCTTCGAGGCGGACCCGCGCCCGTCGGCCTTCCTGCCGGTGCGTGAGCAGATCGAAGACCCGGACATCGCCGGGTTCGCCGCCGCTGGCGAGAACGGCCTGGCCATGCCCGCCATCCCCGAAATGGCCTCGGTGTGGTCGGCCTGGGGCAACGCCCAGGAACTGGTCATCCGCCAGCAGCAGACCGCCGAGGAAGCCTTCACCAACGCCGCCGCCCAGATCCGCGAGTTGCTGGCCGCTGACCTGACCGGCGTGGTTAACGTGCCCGGTAGCTGGCAGACGACCGCCGGTTGCAGCAGCGACTGGGACCCGGCCTGCGAGGCCACCGCCCTGACCGACAATGGCGACGGCACCTTCTCCGGCACGTTCACCATCCCGGCGGGGGAGTACGAGTTTAAGGTGGCCCTCGACGGGAGTTGGGGCGAGAACTACGGCCTCGAGGGCGTGCGTGATGGCGACAACATCCCGCTGGTGCTGGAAGCCGATTCCACCGTCACCTTCGTCTATGACTCGGCCACGCACCTGGTTGAGATCACGATCGGGGAATAGCCGATGCGTGCGCTGAGTGCGAACGCCAGGGGTCCAACCGGGCCCCTGGCCGTTATTACCAGAGTCCTGCAATATCTGGGGCTGGCGGTGTTGGACGCCATGGCCCTGGTGTTGATCTACGCCTTCTGGCAAAATGGCTCGCCGGACCTGGGGATCGTGATCGCCGTCATCACCCTGGGCGTCAATGTGGTGATCTTCTTCCCGCAGGTTTACCCCATCCGCTGGATGTCGCCGGGGCTGGCGCTGATGACGCTGCTGGTCATCTACCCGCTCATCTTCACCATCTACACGGCCTTCACCAACTACAGCGACGGCCACCTCTTCGCCAAGTCGGAGGCCATTGAGCTGCACGAGCGGCGGACGTATGTGCCGGAAGACGCGCCGCGCTACCGCTGGACGGCGTTTGTGGCGGAGGACGACGCCAGCAAATACGCGCTGTGGCTGTCGCGGGAGACGGAAGGGGGATTGGAGGTCTTTTTCGCTCAGCCCGATGAGCCGTTCCGCCTCATCGAGACGGCTGATGCGGAGCCGCCGGAGACCGTCAATGGCTACCGGCAGCTCGAACGGCGGGAGCTGGTCTCGGCCCTGCCCACCCTGGAATCGCTCCAGTTCGGCGAGGAGCCGAATGTGGTGCTGGTCACCTCGCCCAGGGATGCGGCCCTCTCCCTGCCCCGGTACGTCTACGACCCGGAGCGCGACGGCCTGGAAGATCGCCAGACGGGGCTGTTTTACCAGGCCGACGACGAGACGGGGTCGTTCATCGCCAACAAGGGCACCGGCGAGCAGCAGGAGCTGGTCCCCGGCTACCGGGTGAGCGTCGGCTTTGATAACTTCCGGCGGTTCATCGAAAGCCCGGCCCTGCGCGGGCCGCTGGTTCAGGTGTTCGTCTGGACGGTGATCTTTGCCGGCGTCTCGGTGGTGTCCACCTTCGCCGTCGGCCTGTTCATGGCCCTGATCCTGAACGATCCCGGCATTTGGGGGCGCAAGATCATCCGTTCGCTGCTGATCGTCCCCTATGCCATCCCTGGCGTGATCAGCATCCTGGTCTGGCAGGGTATGATGAACCCCAACCTGGGCGTCTTCGCCAAAACGTTTGGCATCACCGTGCCCTGGTTCTCCGATCCGAACTGGACGAAGTTCGGCATCCTGCTGGTTAACCTCTGGCTGGGGTATCCCTATATGATGCTGATCTGTAGCGGGGCCTTGCAGGCCATCCCCCGGGACATCTATGAGGCCTCGTCGGTGGACGGGGCCAGCAACTGGCAGCGCTTCTGGCAGATCACGCTGCCGCTGCTGCTGGTGGCGGTGGGGCCGCTCCTGATCGCCTCGTTCACCTTCAACTTTAACAACTTCGTGATCATCGAGGCGTTTAACAAGGGCGGGCCGCCGATTCCCAATACGCTAACCCCGGCCGGCCACACCGACATCCTGATCAGTTACACCTACCGGCTGGCCTTCGGCAGCGGGCGTGGCGCGGACTACGGCCTGGCCTCGGCCATCACCATCATCATCTTCACCATCGTCGCCGGCATCACGCTGCTCCAGTTCCGCTTCACCGGCCAGTGGGAGGAGGTGTCCGAAAATGTCTAGCCGCGCGCAAACCGTCGAATCGCGGATGGTGGTCTCCAGGCGGGAGAAGGTCATCGGCCTGACTCTGCGGTACCTCGTGATCGTCATCGCCCTGGTCTTCGCCCTCTTTCCCGTAGTCTGGGTGATCTCCGCCGCCTTCAACCCCTCCGGCAACCTGGCCAACCAGACGTTGATCCCGCAGGGGGTGGACAGCCTGGACGAGTTGCTGGTCAACTTCCGGACGCTGCTCACCGATCCGGTGGAGCTGGCCATTCACCCCTTCTGGAACTGGCTGGGGAACTCCATTCTGGTGGCCAGCATCACGTCGATCCTGACCGTGCTGGTGGCGGCCCTGGCTGCCTATTCGTTCTCGCGCTTCCGCTTCAGCGGGCGGCGCAACCTGCTGGTGTTGGTCCTGCTGATCCAGGTGTTCCCCAACATGCTGGCCATGGTGGCGCTGTTTCTCATCTTGCAGCAGATCGGCAAGCTGGCGGAGTATATTCCGGAAGCCCTGCCGTTCCTCGCCGGAATCGACTGGGGCATCTTCCAGCAGTTGGGGTTGGATAGCCTGGGCGGGCTGATCCTGGTGTACCTGGGCGGCGCGATGGGCATCAACACCTGGCTGATGAAGGGCTTCTTCGATTCCGTGCCCCGCGACATCGACGAATCGGCGCAGGTGGACGGGGCCAGTCACTGGCAGACCTTCTGGATGCTGATCTTCCCGCTGGTGCGACCCATCCTGGCGGTGGTGGGGATTCTGTCGTTCGTCGGCACGCTCAACGAGTTTGTGCTGGCCCGCGTGCTGCTCCGCGACAAGAATCACTGGACGCTGATGGTCGGCCTGTTTAACTACGTCAACGACAACTTCGCCCGTGACTGGGGCAAGTTCGCCGCCGGGGCGCTGATCGGCGCCACCCCGATCGTGGTGCTGTACCTGCTGTTGCAGGATCAGATCGTGGGCGGGCTGACCCAGGGCGCGGTGAAGGGCTAGTGAGCGGCGGGCGCAACCGAGGGCGTGTCGGGGGGAGCCGCTGGCCGCTCCCCGTCGAAGCCAGCGTAAGGCCCAACCATCCGCGCCGGGCGGGGGCAGCCCTCCTCGTATCCTGGCGGTGGCGGGGCCTTTTTACATCAGGCTGGTGGGGGGCTGGCGGCGCGTCCCAGGGCAGGTTGACACCGGGTAGATTGACACCGTATGGAAGAGCACATCTTCGGCACCTACGCCACCGACGAGCTCAAGCTGGTTCATCACCGGGCCAGGCGGCAGGGCATCCAGCACGGGCATGACCTCTCCCCCCGCGATCCGGGGCCGGGCCAGCCGGTGACGCTCACCGTGCACACCGGGCCGGACCTGCCGGTCACGCACATGGCGGCTTATTACACCCTGGACGGGAGCCAGCCCGCCGGTTCGCGGGGCCTCCCCAGCCATGGGCATGTCGCGCCGTTTCAACCGGTGGAGGTCGGCTGGGACTCGCTGATCTGGGACTATCTGACGACCTGGCGGGCGACGATCCCCCCCCAGCCGGAAGGCACGGTCGTCCGCTACCAGATCGGGGCCTGGGCGGAGGGCGCGGCCGAGGTCTTCGCCGACTGGCCGGACGCCCAGCGCGTGGCCGAGCTGGCCGCCGCCGCTTTCTTCCGCCAGCGGGACCCGCCCGCCCTCCAGCCCGGCCATCCGGCGCGCGGCAGGACGTTTACCTACCATGTCGACCGGTTGGGGCCGCCAGCGTGGGCGCGCCAGGCCGTGATTTACCAGGTCTTCGTGGACCGCTTTTATCCCGGCGACGGGCGGGAGTGGCGGCAGACGGATACCGTCAGGGAGGTCTGCGGCGGCACGTTGTGGGGCGGCGCCGACAAGCTGGATTACATCCACGACCTGGGGGCGGACTGTCTCTGGCTGACGCCCATCTTCCCCAGCCCGTCGCATCACGGTTACGACGCCACCGACTACACCCGCGTCGCCCCGCGTCTGGGCGGCGACCAGGCGCTGCATGCCCTGGTGGCGGCGGCGCATGGGCGCGGCATCCGCGTCATCCTGGACCTGGCCTGCAACCACCTCTCCCATCAGCATCCCATCTTCCAGGAAGCCCGGCGCGATCCGGCCAGCGCCTACCGCGACTGGTTCACCTTTGACGAGTCCCCTCCCGGCTACCGCGCTTTTTTCGGCGTGAAGCAGATGACACAGCTCAACCTGGAGCATCC
>DAOTXK010000390.1:0-7222 GCA_034435395.1 Anaerolineae bacterium
GATGTACGCGCCCTGAATCAGGCCCTTTATCGCCAGCATCAGCTCGCGGGCGATCTGCACGCCGGTCTGCGGCGCGTCGTCGCCCGCCTCTGCCAGGCGCTTCATGATGGCCTCCGGCACGGCAATGCCGGGAATCTCGTTGTGCAGGAAGCTGGCGTGCTTCAGGCTGTACAGCGGCATAACGCCCATCAGCACCGGCAGGGTGAACGGCTCCCCGATGATGGCTTCGTAGCGCCGGTGGAAGCGCTCGATATCGGCGGGATCAAAAACCGGCTGGCCGAGGGCGAAATCCGCTCCAGCTTCGATCTTCCGGCGCGTCACCCTGATCTCGCGGTCGAGGTTCTGCGCCCCCATATTCAGCGCGCAGCCGACGGTGAACGTGGTCGGCTGGCCGATGGAGTTCCCGGCCTGGTCGACGCCCCGGTTCATGCGCTGTTTGATCAACTGGATCAGGCCGGACGGCGTGACATCGTAGTCGTCCATGGCATCGGGGTAATCGCCGATGTGCGTCGGGTCGCCCATCACCACGAACAGGTTGCGCAGGCCGAGGGCGTGCGCCGCCAGCAGGTCGCCCTGTACGCGCAGCAGGTTACGGCCCCGGGTGGGGAAGTGTAACACGGTCTCGATGCCCAGCCGGGTGTGCAGGAAGTGGCACACCGCCCAGGCGCTCATGCGCATCTTGGCGGCGGGGCTGTCGGCGATATCGACCAGGTCCGCCCCGGCGTCCTGCAACAACTGCGCGGCGGCCAGGAGCTTCTGGGGCACGAAACTGCGCGGCGGGTGCATCTCCACCGTCACCACAAATTCACCGGCCCTCAGCTTGCGGGAAAGCTCGGTGGGCCGCTCTGGCACTTCGACCTGCTCCTCGCCGTTCGGCTCGACAACCTCTACCACCGGCAGAGGGTGAACCTGATCGTCCAGCGCCTGGCGCATGGCGGCGATATGGGCGGGGGTGGTGCCGCAGCAGCCGCCGACCACTTTCGCCCCGATGGCCTGGAAGGTCCGCGCGTAATCGCCGAAGTACTCCGGCGTGGCCGGGTACATCATACGTCCGTCCAGCGATTCCGGGAACCCGGCATTGGGGATGGCCGCGCACCGGGCATCCGGGACGGCCCCCCGCATCAATTGCAGGACGCGGGCGATCTGGGCTGGCCCGCCGCCGCAGTTCACACCGATCACGTCCGCGCCGGCCTGGCGCAGGTCGCGGGCCACCCGCGCCGGAAGGTCGCCCATGAGGGTGCGGTCATCCTGGGCATACGTCGTGTTGGCGATGACGGGCCGGTCGGGCGCGGCTTCCCGCGCTGCCGCCAGCGCTTCCAGGATTTCCAGGCGGTCGCTGAATGTCTCCAGGAGGATCAGGTCGGCCCCTGCCTCGACCAGAGCGCGAATCTGTTCGGCGAAGGCGGCCCGCGCCTCCGCCGTGCTCACCCGCCCGTAGGGCTTGAGGTGGATGCCCAGCGGCCCGACCGATCCGGCGATGTAGATGCCGTCGCCGGCGCTGTCGTCGACCGCGCGCCGGGCGATGGCCACCCCCGCCTGGTTGATCGCGGCCACTTTATCCTCCAGGCCGTGCCGGGCCAGCTTGTAGCGGTTGGCGCCGAAGGTGTTGGTCTTCAGCAGCTCTGCTCCGGCCTGGATGAAGCTGGCATGGATGCCAGCCACCAGTTCGGGGCGGGTCAGATTGAGCGCATCAAAGCAGGCGTCAATGGGGATCCCATGCTGGTGCAGGGTGGTCCCCATCGCGCCGTCGGTCAGCAGCGGTTTGTTCTGTCCCAGTCTTTCCAGGAACGGTGTGTTGGCCATGATGCTCCCCTCATTTGAGTCCAGGCATGAGTGGCCTGGCCCGATTGACGACCGCCGTGTATAGGGTGAGTGAATGTGTCGTAGACGGGAACGGTAACCCCAATCGCCAGGGCTGTTTGTGGCTGCGCTGGCCTCCGGGAGCGCCCTAGATCACGTAATCCGGCTGCGGCGTTTCTTCCTGGACAGCCTGACCGTTGCCGGAGCGGACGGCGTGTTCAATCGCCTCCAGCCGCGCCAGCACCCGGTCCAACTGGCTGGAGATGACATCCGGCAGCACGTCGTGTTGCAGGTCCGGGCGGCGGGCGGAAGGCTCCGCGGCCTCCCGTTTGATGGGTTTGCCAGGGACGCCGACGACCACCATGTTCGGTTCGACATCCTTCACGACCACCGCATTGGCCCCAATGCGCGTGTTTTTGCCCACAGTGATTGCTCCTAACACTTTGGCGCCGGCGCCAATCACGACGCCGTCCTCGATGGTGGGATGGCGCTTGCCGGGTATCAGGCTGACGCCGCCCAGCGTGACGCCGTGGTAGATGGTCACATCCGCGCCGATCTCCGCCGTCTCGCCAATGACCACACCCATGCCGTGGTCGATGAACAGACGGGGGCCGATCGTGGCCGCGGGGTGAATCTCAATGCCGGTGTAAAAGCGCACGGTTTGGGAAAGCCACCGCGCCAGAAACTTGAAGCCCGCCTTCCACAGCCGGTGGGCCAGGCGGTGCGCCCACACCGCGTGCAACCCCGGATACAGCAGCGCCACGCTGAACCAGCCGCGGGCGGCGGGGTCGCGTTCCAGGACGCAGTGAATGTCCTCAATAATCCTGCTGAACATGCTCAATCCTCTAAGTCGGCGTATAGCGCCGTCGAGAGATAGCGCTCCCCGAAGGAAGGGATGATCACCACAATGAGCCGGCCATCGTTCTCCGGGCGGGCGGCCACCTGCAGGGCGGCCCAGGTCGCCGCGCCGGACGAAATGCCCACCAGCAGCCCCTCTTCCCGCGCCAGCCGGCGGGCGATGGCGAAGGCGTCCTCGCCCTGCACCGTGATCACTTCATCGTAGATGCTGGTGTTGAGCACGTCCGGGATGAAACCCGCCCCGATGCCCTGAATAGGGTGGGGGCCTTTCTGCCCGCCGGAGAGAACGGGCGAGGCGGCAGGCTCCACCGCGATCATCCGCACCGTCGGCTTGCGGGCTTTGAGCACCTCGCCCACGCCGGTGATGGTGCCGCCAGTGCCGATCCCGGAGACCACGATATCGACCTGCCCGTCGGTATCCCGCCAGATCTCCTCGGCAGTGGTGCGGCGGTGAATCTCCGGATTGGCCGGGTTCTGAAACTGCTGGGGAATCCACACGTGTGGATTCTCGGCGGCCAGTTCTTCCGCCTTACGGATGGCGGCGGCCATGCCGCCCTCGGCGGGCGTCAGGATCAGCTCCGCGCCGAAGGCCCGCAGCAGCTTGCGCCGCTCCTGGCTCATCGATTCGGGCATGGTCAGGATCAGGCGATAGCCGCGCTGGGCGCAGACCATGGCCAGCGCGATCCCGGTGTTGCCGCTGGTCGGTTCCACCACGATCGTGTCCGGGCCGATCGTGCCATTGCGCTCGGCGGCCTCGATCATGGCAACCCCGATCCGGTCCTTGACGCTGTGGGCCGGGTTGAAGTATTCCAGCTTGGCGACGACCTGGGCGTGGAGTCCGGCGGTGATGCGGTTCAGGCGAACCAGCGGCGTGTTCCCGATCAACTCGGTAACATTATTGGCGATACGCATGATGGTCTCCTCGAATCAGGCCGGGCATCGCTCAATAAAAAACGGGCCACTCTTGTGGAGTGGCCCGGTATGGTCGGAAGCCCGGCGTGGCCCTCAGGCAGCACGACGCGCCACAAGAGTTCGCTTGTGGATGCCCACACCCATACACATACAGGTCGCGGAGTGCCTCATGCCTGACATGGCCAGAACCCAATTCTCGACTTTCATAACCGTCTATCACGTGATTTTACATCATTTAGCGAAAATTGCCAGGGCTGTTATCACGACTTTTTTTGGATTATGTGCATATTGGACAAGGTGACTCCATTAGTAGTACCGCCCTCAGGCCGCCGACCCTGCCGAGTTCTTCGGCCAGGTGGCGCTGACTCAGGCTCAAGTCTTCGTGTAGTCTAGATATTCCGCTTGCAGCGCCGCGAACTCCGTTGCGAACGCCGCCTCCAGGGCAGTTTTTCGTTCGGGCGGCAGGAACGACGCCCGCACTGCGTTCATCACCAGCCGCTCGATGTCCTCCACTGCCAGGCCAAAGACCTCCGCCGCCTGCCGATATTCGTCGGTCAGGGTGGTGTTAAACATCGGCGGATCGTCGGAGTTGAGGGTGAGGAACAACCCCTCCTCGATCAGCCGGGGCAGCGGATGTTCCTGGAAGCTCGGCGCGATCCCCAGGCAGACATTGCTGGTCGGGCAGACTTCCAGCGGTATCTGGCGTTCGCGCAGCAGATCGACCAGGGCTGGGTCCTCCAGGCAGCGCACCCCGTGACCGAGGCGGGCGGCATGGGCCGTGTGCAGCGCGTCCCAGATGCTCTCCGACCCGACGGTTTCCCCGGCGTGGGGGACGCAGGGCAGCCCGGCGGCGTGAACCCGCGCGAAGGCATCGGCGAACTTGTGCGGCGGGTGGCCGACTTCCTGGCCGCCGATGCCGAAGGCCACAACGCCGCGATCCATGCCGCTGATCGCCCAACCGGCGGTGAGAAATCCTTCCTGCGGGCTGACGTGGCGCGGAATGTCGATGACCAGCCCCATGCTGACGCCCAGCTCGGCTTCCGCCCAGGCGCGGGCGCGGTTGATGGCGGCCAGTTGCTGGTCGAACGCCAGCCCTTTCTGGAGATAGTGGGTGTAGGGGGTATAGGTCACTTCGCTGTAGCGGATATTCTGCGCCGCCTGCCCGGCCAGGAATTCCCGCGTGATCAGCTCGATATCATACGGCGTGCGGATGCACGCCGATATCTTCAGGTAGATATCAATGAAGTGGGGGAAGTCCACAAAGGTATACCACTGGCGGATGCCCGCCACTGTATCCGCCGGGAGGGCGATCGCGTGGCGGCGGGCCAGCTTGAGCAGCGTTTCCGGCTGCACCGAGCCTTCCAGGTGGACATGGAGTTCCACTTTGGGCATGGCGCGGATGAAGTCGTGCAGGGTCATGGTTGATTGCCTCCCGGTTCACCCCTGATCGCCCAGAATCTGTGCCACCCGGTCGATGGCCACGCTGAAATATTTGGCCGCCGGATGGTGGACGACGAGCGCGGCGGTGCTTTGCTCCGGCACCAGTTGATAGGACGCCGTCAGCGACATGCCCAGTTCTTCCGCCGCGGCGGGCAGCAGTTGGAAGACAAACTCGTGCTGTTGCAGGTCCGGGCAGGCGGGATAACCCCAGCTGTAACGTTTGCCCTGCGTTTCCGGCAGGCCCAGTTCGCGCCGGGCGTGGCGATGCACGTAGACCGCCGCCGCCTCCGCCGTCTGCACAGCCAGGCCGTGGAAGAAGTAGGCTTCGCTGTAGTTGTCGGCGCTTTGCAGCCGGTTAAATTCTTCCGTGGCGACCTCGCCCACCGTCACCACCTGGAAGGCCGCCACATCCACCTGGCCGCTCTCCACCGGGGCGAAGTAATCGCTCAGGCACAGGTATTCGCCGCTGGTCTGGCGCGGGAAGGCAAAGCGGGCGATTTCCTGCCGGGACCTGCTCGTATCGCCGTCCGCGCCGGCAAACGCCCGGTAATCCCACACGATCAGGTCGTCGCCATCGCTATTGACCGGGAAGTAACCGTAAACTCCCTGCGGGCGCAGCGTGCCCCGTCGGAGGGCTTCTCGCCGCATGCGGTCCAGCCGCGCCTCAAATTCGGCTTCCAGCTTCTGCCATTCCTCGCCGTGGGCGTTTTTCGCTCCCCAGGAGAGCCGGAATAACTCCGGTCGGTGAATGTCCTGGAAGACCATCTCCAGCGGCATCTGGTGGATGGTCCTGGGCCCCCAGAAAGGCGGGGTGGGGATGTGAGGCGCGGGACCGACGGCGCTGCGCCGGTCGGGATGGCGGTCGCGCGGGCGGCGGCCCGGTTTGCCCATCTCCTCATAGGCTTCAACGACGATCCGGGCCAGGAAGGCATCACGTTTCGCCGGGTCGGTCAGATGGTCCATCACAGCCAGCCCCTCGAAGGCGTCCTGGCAGTAAAACACGCCCGGCCGGTAGGGTTCGCCCGTCTCCTCCAGGAAAAGGATGCGCCGCCCAAACTTACGATTGATGGCCGCGCCGCCCACCAGCACCGGGAATTCCATCCCGCGCCGGGCCAGCTCGTTAACCACCAGCGGCATCTGCCGGGAGGTGCTGACCAGCAGCGCGCTCAGGCCGATGGCGTCGGCATGGTGCGCGACCGCCGCCTCGATAATAGTGTTGGCGGGCACCTGCTTGCCCAGGTCGTGGACGGTATAGCCGTTGTTGCTCAGGATGGTTTTGACCAGGTTCATGCCGATGTCGTGCACGTCGCCATAGACCGTCGCCAGCACCACCGTGCCCTTGGTGGCCCCGGCGGCTTTTTCCATGAAGTTCTCCAGGTAGGCGACCGCCTGCTTCATCACCTCGGCGCTTTGCAGCACGAAGGGCAGGATCAGCTCGCCCGCGCCGAACTTGTCGCCCACTTCCTTCATGGCCGGCAGCAGGACGTGATTGAGCACGCCGACCGCGTCCTGGCGGGTCAGGCAGTCGTCGATCAGCCCCTCCACGCCGTCCTTCCGGCGGTGCACGATCTGCCAGTGGAGGGCCTGCTCGCTGGTCATGCCAGCGGTGGGGTCAACCGCCGCCGGCCCGCCGACCGGCACCGCGTGCGCCTCGAAGTACTGGATGAAGCGAGGCAGGGCGTCCGGGTCGCGATTGAAGATCAGGTCTTCGGCCAGTTGGCGCTGCTCCGCCGGGATTTCGGCGTAGGGCGTGATGTGCGCCGGGTTGACGATGGCCATGTCCAGCCCGGCCTGCACGGCGTGGTAGAGGAAGACGCTGTTGAGCACGCCACGCGCTGCCGGGCTGATGCCGAAGCTCACATTGCTGATGCCCAGCGAGGTCATCACGCCGGGCAGATGCGCTTTGATCAGCCGGATGGCCTCGATGGTCTCGATGGCGTCGTTCCGCAGCTCCGGCTGCCCGGTGGTGAGCGGGAAGGTCAGCGTGTCAAAGATCAGGTCTTCCTGCGCCAGGGCGTATTCCTCGGTGGCGATCCGGGTGATCCGCTCGGCGATGGCGAGCTTTTTCTCGCGGTCGTGGGCCATGCCCTCCTCATCGATGGTCATGGAAAGGACCGCCGCGCCGTACTTCCGGGCGATGGGCAACACCTGGTCGATGCGGGCGCGCCCGTTCTCCAGGTTGTTGCCGTTGATGATCCCGCGTCCGGGGTAG
>DAOTXK010000391.1:0-7679 GCA_034435395.1 Anaerolineae bacterium
GCGCTCGCTGGCGGCTCGCCGTTGGACGGTGCCCTCGATTTGATCGTGCTGGCAACCTTCACCATGGTTTTATTCGGCCTAGCCGTCTACGTGCTGGCGCGGCGGATGGAGTAGATTGACAAGCCTTCACAGCGGCGCTGCGAGGAGACAGATATGCTGACAATCAAAATCCTGGGCGCGCACTGTTTTAACTGCGAGTGGCTGGCCCAAGCCACCAAAGAAATATTGGATGAGATGCTGCTCGGTCAGGGCTATGAAATGCAGCTTGTGACCGACTGGTCGGAGATAGCTGCCTATGGCGTGTTGCGCCTGCCGGCGCTGGTGGTGAACGAGCAGGTGTTCGTCGCCGGGCGCGTGCCTCGGCGCGAGCAGATTGCGCAGTGGGCGCTCCAGTCTGCGGGCGCAGGGTGACAAGGCCTAGCAAGGGTTGTGACGTATCTTGACTCGATCGCGCTGGTCCCAATAACTCCCCTGGCTGCTAAACAATTTCCCGCCGCATAGCTTGCAGCTGACATGGAGGATGACAAATGAGCGGAGATAACAACCTGAACAAGTCGTGGCATGGCGTGCCGCGTGAGGAAATCGAGTGGTATCCCACCATCGTGGCTGAGCGCTGCCTGGGCTGTGGGCTTTGTGTCACATCCTGCGGTCGGCAGGTGTATCGTTTTGACTATGACGCCAATGTGCCCGTCGTCGACAACCCCCTTAATTGTATGGTGGGCTGCTCGACCTGCGCCACCATCTGCCCCCGTGATGCGATTGAGTTTCCCTCACGTGGCTACCTGCAACAGTTGATCCGGGAGAGGAAACTCGTCCGGCAGAGCAAGGATATGTTGCGCGATCACCCGGAGCAGTACCGCTTCGAACGAACGGACGTTGAGCAGGAGGACTAGCATGAAAATCGCCGTGGTTTCCGATGATGGGATCACCATCAGCCAGCATTTTGGCCGGGCACAGTAGAGTCTTGGGCGCATAGCTGTCGTGACTTTGATGTTTCTGAGACCGCGAGTAACCAGCGATCACGCCTTGGCACTGATCTCTTCGATGGCGGCAGGCCGCTGCTGTGCCTGACGGATGCGCTCCATATCGAACTTCACCTGACGGTCAAAGGTGTAGATGCCGTTCTGCTCCTGGTAGATGTCAGTCAGCTGGGTATAGCAGTAGCCAAACATGTGGGGGTTGCCCAGCAGGACGGCGCAAAGCCCTTCAAAGCGTTCGTAGAACTCATCAATGGTCTTGGGCCGCTCGCCGTATCCCCAGGAATCCTCCCCCTCCTTAACAGACGCATTCCACCAGATGCCACCAAACTCGCTGACAAAGTACGGTTGGCCACGATAAGGGATAGACCATTCTTCCAAACTCCCTCTGGCCACTGGCCTGACAGGTGGCCACTCGAGTGACCACCTGATTCGGCGCGGCAAAGGAATTCACGGCCTTGATGTGATCCCCGTTGACGACATGCCCCGTTTTACCGGACAGCTTTCATTTTGTTGAATTGACATTCAAACGCCATCGGGCTGGTGTAATCCAACGACGAGTGGAGGCGCTGGCGATTGTATCAGGACTCTTTGAAGATTAAGCGGGATTGTCGCGGGCAAAGTAATGCCGATTTTAGTCGGTCACAAGCTCTGCAAAGTGGAAGAGCAAGGACAGCTGCGACTGCTGGCAGAGTTAGAAAGCAGAGGCATGGCTCAGGATTTTGCCCAAACAGCGCGAGCACCCGTGAACATGCCCCGATTCAGTGGAGGAAAACCTAAGAGAAGGTAGATTGAATTGGGGAGAAGCGATACACGGCAACAGAACCTAACGACAACCTCGTATCGCTTTCGCTTGGCGGCGACGCATGGCATCCCGCCGTTTTTGGGTAGCCTGTTCGTCGATTGACAGGTCATCGCGGAACACCACGCCGTAATCGCTGTCCGCCTTGTCCCGGCTGATATAACCATTGACGACGTCAGCCCGCACCCGCTGTGGATCCCGCTCCCATGGCTGGCCGTAACCACCGCCGCCGCCGGTGTAATACGTGACGGTATCGCCCGGCTGCAACCGCCAGGCGCTCACTTTCAGCATGTGGCGCTCGTCTTCCGCCCCCTCATTGATGACCACATCGGGGCCAACGGCATCCCGTCCGCCAAACAGGCCCCAGGCCGGGGTCACGGAGCGCTCAAACCACAGGTACAACAAGGCAGGGGCGTCCATCACATACTGCCGGAACACGCCACAACCGCCCCGATACTTCCCCGGCCCCCCGGTGTCCGGACGGATGCCGTACTTCATGATGCGGATGGGGTACTTGTTCTCATAAACCTCAACCGGCAAATCCTTGAAGGCCCCATTCACGTTGTTGATCAGGGCATCCTGTCCATCGTCGCCATCCCACGCCCCCCAGCCACCAGTGTTCGGCTCCACCGCCAGATAGCGGGCATGGCCTTTCCGTGGGTCGAAACCGGCGAAGCAGGTCACCATCGAATCGCCATAATGCGCCCCGGCCACTCGGTCCGGCATCACTGGCGCCAATGCCTTGACAAAAAGGTCGCTCAGCAGACCCTGGGGGGTGAAATACCACTGGCAGGGCGCGGGCTCCTGGGCGCAAAAAATGCTCCCCGCTGGCGCGTTGATGGTGAGCGTGGTGAAGGTCCCTCCATCGACCGGGCGCTCCGGGTTGATAAGCAATTTGAACGCCATGCGTAATCCGGAAATGGTCTGGGCGAGGCCCGAATTGACCGGCCCTTCCGTCATAGGGGATGAACCACTCAGGTCCACCGTCATCCGGTCGCCCTTGATCTCAATCATTAACCGGACGGGAACCGGGCCGTTGCCCCGCCCGTCGTCATCGAGGAAGCCTTCGGCAGCGTATACGCCGTCGGGGATGGCGGCGATCGCGGCTCGCTCCAATGCTGCCGTCTGCCGGTAGATCTCTTCCTTGACCGCCGTGACCGTGTCGTATCCGAAGCGGTCCAGAATGGCCTGAAAGCGTCGTTCCCCGGTGCGAGCCGCTGCAATCTGAGCGCTGAGGTCGCCGATCAGGGAATAACCATACCGGCTGTTTCGTCTCAGCAGCTCGATCACGTCTTGGCGCGGTTGTCCGTTCTGGTAGAGTTTGGTGGGCGGCCAGCGCATCCCTTCCTGGTAGATCTCGACCGAGTCTGTCGGCTGACCGGGGTCTTTGGCCCCCACATCCAGCCAGTGAGCGCGGCTGGCGGAGAATCCCACCAGTCTGTCCTGCCAGAAGATAGGGGCCATGATGGTCGCATCGTTGAGATGGGTGCCGGTCATGTAGGAATCGTTCATGTAGACGATGTCGCCGGGCTGGAAAAAATCCCAGCCGTGCAGCTCCGCCGTCAGCTTGACGCATACTTCCAGATTTCCCAGAAAGAGCGGCACACCCACCGACTGCGCCAGGACATCGCCGCGATCGTCCAGCAAAGCCACCGCAGCATCCGCCCCTTCGTAGATGACCGGGCTGTAGGCGCTGCGAATTAGCGTGGCGTTCATGTCGTTGGCTATCGCAATAAACGCATTGCGCAGGATTTCAACCGTGACAGGGTCTGGTTTACCGCTCATGTTCGCTGCTCCGCCGTGATAATGATGTTCCCCAGGCCGTCCACGCACGCCTGGTACCCTGGAGGGATCACCGTCGTGGCTGTATCTTCTTCCACGATCATCGGGCCTTTCCACTGAGTGTTGTGCTCCAACCGCATCCGCTGGTAGACGGGCGTGTCCAGCGCCCGGCCGCCAAACACCACCTGCCGCCTGTCGATAATGGGATTCTGGCCCGCCTCCACCGGCTCAAAGACCATCGGTTGGCGGTTTATCCGCCCCAGGGCAGCCAGGCGCAGGTTCACAAATTCGATGGGCGCGGCCGGTGTCGAGTGACCGTAGCGGTCGTGGTAGGCCGCATGAAACGCCCCGCCGATTTGCTCAGGCGTCATGGCCGGGGTGATGGGCACATTCACCGAGTATTCCTGCCCGATGTACCGCATGTCGCTGGTCAATTCAAAGTACATACGGTCCGGTTGAATACCTTCCGCGCTGAGGGCTTCGGTCCCTTCCGTCACCAACTCGTGGTAGACGTTCCACACATCGCCCATGGTCACGGCGTCAAACGCGTGGTAGAAGGAGCGCATCAGGTCGTGGCGAAGGTCGGCCTGCAACATCCCCAATGCCGAGAACGCGCCAGGGCTGTTGGGCACAATGATCTCCCTGATATCGAGTTCCTCCGCCAGCCAGACGGCGTGCATGGGACCTGCGCCGCCAAACGCCACCAGCGTGTAGTCGCGGGGGTCAATGCCACGACTGACCGTAATCGTGCGGATGCCGTCGGCCATGCGGCCATTGATCACCGCCAGGATGCCCTCGGCCAGCTTAAGGTCTTCCATATCCAGTTGGGAGGCCACTTTCCGCACCGCCTCCCTAGCCGGCTCCTCATACAGCGTTATCCGCCCACCCAGCAGGCTGCTGGGGCCGATGCGCTTCAGCAGCAGATTCGCGTCGGTGACGGTAGGCTCAGCTCCCCCTTTGCCGTAACAGGCCGGGCCAGGATCGGCCCCGGCGCTCTGCGGCCCGACGCGCAGGCCGCCCGCCTCCACCCTGGCGATAGAGCCTCCGCCGGCGCCGATGGTGTGAATCTCCTGGATGGCCATCAGCAGCGGCAGCCCTTCCAGGTACGTCTGGGAAGTGACGGTGGGCCTGCCGCCACGGATCAGGCTCATGTCAAACGACGTGCCGCCCATATCGACGCAAATCAGGTTGGGCCGTCCGGTAGCCTCGGCGAGCGCCGTGCCACCAATCACGCCACCCACCGGCCCGGACAGCAACGTCTGCACCGGATGTTTGATGGCTGTATCCACGGTCAGGATGCCGCCGCTCGACTGCATGACGTACAGCGTGCTTCTCACGCCGAGCTGATGCATCTCATCCTGCAGGCAGGTGAGATACTTTTCGACGGGCGGGGCGATGTAGGCATTCATGATCGCCGTCGACGCCCGCTCATATTCGCGCCATTCCCGTGCCACCTCGTGCGAGAGCGTGATCGATACTCCGGGCAGCGCCCTGGCCAAAATGTCCCGCGCTTCCAGTTCATGCCGGGGATAGGCAAAGGCATGAATGAAACACACGGCGACCGCCGGGATGTTTTCCTGCCTGACCTTCTGGATAATCGGCTCAAAATCCTCGGCGTGGAGCGGCGTGTGAACGGTGCCATCCCACAGCAGGCGTTCGCGCACTTCGTGAACGTCATGCCGAGGCACCAGACGTTGCGGCTTACGATACTTGAGCTTGTACAACTCCGGACGATCACCGCGCGCGATCACATAGGAATCGCGGAGTCCAGCGGTCGTTATCAAAAGGACGCGTGCCCCCTTCCGCTCCAGAAACGCGTTCAGCGCCACCGTCGTGCCGTGGACCATAAAATCGATGGCTTGAGGGTCTGGAATTGACTCCTCAATTCCCTTCAGGACTGCCGCAGAGGGATTGGCCGGCGTCGAGGGCAATTTGCCGGTGAAGGTTTTTCCGGTCTCCACCTCGCTGATAACCAGATCAGTGAACGTGCCCCCAATATCTGCCGAAACACGGTAACGCGCCATGTCTGCAAGCTCCGTTCCAATTGATCCACTGCTGCTGGCTTCCTGCTGCTCCAGTGCATTGCGGACGGGATGAACAACCGCCGCGTGCCCCTATTCTACCAACGAATCACCCGCAGCGGTCGTCGGCAAAGTTAGAAGTTGTGGGCCTCGTCCACGCTGAAGCTGGCGCGGAGGTCGTTGTGGAAGGGGCCAATCCCCCGGCCCTGCCGGTCCAACTCGACGCACCGGCGGACGAAGTCATAGCCGCTGATGCGTTTCTTCAAGCGTTCAGACAGCGGCTCGCCGGCCGGTTGCTCGTCTTGCGGCCCTTCTGGCGGCTCAAACGCCAGCAGTGGCAGGTCGTCGCTGGAGGCCGGCGCGCGGGCCAGGACCGCCTGAACAAACGCCTCTGGGACGCGGTCGGGGGAGGCCAGCAGCCGGACCTGATCCCGGATGCTGGGAGCCCCCGGCTCACCCTTCAGGGTGACAAAATAGCAGCGCCGTCCGCTCTTGTGGTGGATGCCCAAGGGGAGCCGCACCAGTGCCCCCGGCCCGGTGGTCAGCCGGTCTTGTGTTTGAAGCAAAACTCAAGACAAGCCATGCGGTTACGCATGGCCGGGCTGAGCTTACGATGTATCGTTCTGTAATCAATCGTGGTGGAGCCTTTGTGGATGTGTGGTGTGCTGCAAGATCAGCAAATTCGGGTCGGGATTCTACCCACTTTCGACATCACATCCATCCAGATTGACTTTTTGCCCCCTACAAGGCGCTTGCCCAATACCGGCGCATTGCCCCGAAAAAATCCTGAAAGACCTCCGGCTGCTTCCCGCGCACCAGTTTAGACATGACCTGGAACAAACCCGCTGTTGCCAGCGGCATTGTAACCAAATGGAATAGAAACCATGATTCAGAACAGGTTTGCCAGAAAGAATGTCCCCCAGATGTCGGGTTGATCCAGGCAGCTATCTCGCCCTGACACTGTCTACCCTTTGAGGCCGGTTGTTGAGATGCCTTCTACAATAAAGGGCTGGAACAGGACAAAAACGATGAACACGGGCACCAGCGACAGGGATAGCATGGAGAAGATCGCGCCCCAGTTTGTCCCTGCGGACACATCCGCATAGTTCCTTAGCGCGATCGATACCGTGTATGTCTCCGGTCTAGTCAGGTAAATCAGCGGACCCATGAAGTCTTCCCAGGTCCAGTAAAACGAGAAGATCGTCGCCGTTACGAGGGCCGGTGTAAGCTGTGGCAGAATCACATGCCGGAAGATCCCGTACTGCCCCGCCCCATCGATCATTGCGGCCTCGTCCATGTCGATGGGAATCCCACGAATGAACTGCATGATCATAAAGATGAAAAAGGCATTCCCCCCAAGGGCCGGGATTATCAGAGGCAAAAAACCGGGGACCCACCCCAGCTGGCTAAAAATGATGTACTGGGGGATTCGCATGACCTCGGCAGGGAGCATCAGGGTCAGCATCATGATCGAGAACCAGATTTGCCTGCCCCGGAACTTGACGCGGGCAAACCCATAAGCAACTACCGCTGACGAAAGGACCTGAAACACAGTCCTTGTCACACTGAGGAAAATCGTGTTTTTGTAAAAGGTGGCAAAAGAAATCCCGCCAAAGCCTTGCCAGCCTTCAACATAGTTATTAAAGACTAGCTGTGACGGAATCAGGTTATTCACCGTGGTCCAGATTTCAGTAGTTGGTTTCAGCGAACTGGAAACCATCCACAGAATCGGATACAGCATCACCAAGCCGAAGCCACCCACGGCGAGGTGATACAATACTGACCCGATCGCGCCTTGCACGCGCTTTGGAGGTACTGTCATTTGTGTGACCACGCGACGTTCTGCCCTGGTTGCCATGAATCACCTCATGCCGTCTCGTAGAACACCCATAGCCTGGACATCACGAAGTTGACCGCGGTCAACGCGGCGATGATCGCCAGCAAAACCCAAGCCATCGCTGCGGCGTAGCCCATCTGGAATGTCACAAAGGCGCGATTGAAGAGATACAATGCATAGAAGTATGTCGTCTCCAGGGGATCTCCCCCGGTGATGATGAAAGCCGGCGTAAACACCCGGAACAGGCTGATGGTTTGCAG
>DAOTXK010000392.1:0-11589 GCA_034435395.1 Anaerolineae bacterium
GCGTACACCTTGAAGCGCCCGGTTAAGATTATCTGGAGTCGGGAAGAGTCGATCCTGGGGCATCACAAGCGCCATCCCGTCACGATCAAAGCCAAATGGGGGGCCACGCGGGAGGGCAAAGTCGTGGCCGCCGAGGCGGAGGTCGTTGGCGATGCTGGCGCTTACGCCTACACGTCGACCAAGGTGCTGGGCAACACCAACCTGATGGTCACCGGCCCTTATGAAATCCCCAACGTCCATGTGGACACCTATGCCGTTTATACCAACAACATCCCCTGCGGCGCGTTCCGGGGGTTTGGCGGCCCTCAGGGCGCATTTGCCGCTGAGGGGCAGATGAACAAGCTCGCCGAGGCTTTGGGGATTGATCCCGTCATGCTGCGCGCCCAGAACGTGCTGCGAGAAGGCAGCCTGCTGTCGGTTGGCACGCCTGTGCCGGCGGGCGTGTCGATGGCTGAGGTGCTGGCAGCCTGCGCTGAAGGGAGTTTCTGGCGGCGCGATTCTAACGGATGGCAGCGCCGGCCACTGGAACAGCCCGAAGACCCCTCCAGGCGTCGCGGGGTTGGCTTAGCCATCGCTTTTAAGAATGTGGGTTTTAGCTTTGGTGCGCCGGAACAGTGCTGGGCCATTATCGAACTGCGCGGCAAGGTTGAAGTGGAGGAGGTCATCCTCCGCCATGCGGCGGCGGAGGTTGGCCAGGGCGTCCATACCGTGATGCAGCAGATGGCCGCCGAGGCCATCGGCGTGCCCATGGAAAAAGTGCGTCTGGTGACCGCCGATACCGCCACCACCCGGAACTCTGGCAGCGTCTCGGCTTCGCGGATGACGTTTATGGCCGGCAACGCCATTCGCGGCGCGGCGGAGAAGGCGCTGGAAGCCTGGCAGGCGGAGGAGCGTCCGGCCATAGGGGCTTACCAGTATCGCCCCCCGAAGACCACGCCCTATGATCCGCAGACCGGGCGCAGCGAGCCGAACTTCGCCTATGGCTATGCGGCAGAGGCGGTTGCGGTCGAGGTGGATATCGAGACCGGACACATTCGCCTGCTGAAGGTCTGCGCGGCCGACGATGTTGGCCGGGCGGTCAATCCCATGCTGGTACAGGGACAGATCGAGGGGGCGGTGGTCCAGGCGCAGGGATACGCGACCATGGAAGAATTGGCGGTGAAGGATGGGCGTATCCTGAATCCATATCTCTCCACCTACCTGATCCCTACCGTGGTCGATGTGCCGGATGAGGTCGTGTCGATTATCCTCGAGCATCCGGACCCCATTGGGCCGTGGGGCGCACGGGGCATGGGCGAGATGCCCTTCTTGCCTCTGGCACCAGCGGTCGTGGCGGCGCTGCACGACGCGACGGGTATCTGGTTCGACGAAATCCCGCTGATCCCTCAACGTGTGGTGACCAAACTACGGGAGCATGGCATTGGGGCCATTGTTTGAACGCATCCCTGTTCTGGTCCGTGGTGGCGGTGACCTGGGGTCCGGGGTGATCTTTCGACTGCGCCGGGCCGGGTTCCCGGTAGTGGTGGCCGAACTGGAGACGCCGCTTTGTGTACGCCGCGCGGTGGCTTATGGATCAGCCGTGCTGGAAGGGGAGGTCACCGTTGACGGCCTGACGGCGCGGTTGGCCCCTGGCTGGGAGGCGGTTGCCGCGATAGTGAGGCGGGGTGACATCCCGGTCGTTGTTGATGCCCAGGGGGAGGCGTTGCAGGTGTTGAAGCCGATGGTGGTGGTCGATGCCCGCATGGCGAAGCGCAACCTGGGGACCACGACTGACGACGCCCCTCTGGTCATCGCTTTAGGGCCAGGGTTTGAAGCCGGGAAGGATTGCCACGCCGTCATCGAAACCAACCGGGGGCATTTTCTGGGGCGCGTGCTCTGGCAGGGCAGCGCCGAGCCGGATACCCGTGTGCCAGGTCCGATCAACGGCCTCCGCTCCCAGCGGGTCCTGCGCGCGCCGGTTGACGGCTATGTGTCCGCGCGCCGGGAGATTGGTGACCGGGTTCGCCAGGGGGAGATCGTTGCCGAAGTGGGTGGGCATGCCGTGACCACCCCGATAGACGGCGTGGTGCGCGGTCTGATCCATCCCCGTGTGCCGGTGGTCGCCGGGATGAAGATCGGGGACATCGACCCACGCGCCCGGCGGGCGCACTGTTTCACCATCTCAGAGAAATCGCTGGCGGTGGGCGGGGGCGCTCTGGAGGCAGTTCTCTCATCCGCAGTCGTGCGGCAGGCGCTCGTTGGCCGGGTGACGAATAACCGTGAGACTTGACCAGGCGTTAGGCATTCAACGGGGAGATGTGGTGTCTTTCATCGGGGCTGGCGGCAAGACCTCAGCCTTGTTTCGTCTGGGTTGGGAATTGACGGCTCGCGGCTGGCGCGTGGTCGCCACCACGACCACCCGCGTGGCGGCGGATGAAGCCCGTCAGGCCCCACTGGCGCTGAAGGTCAGCCACCAGTCGAGCGCTGATCGGGTGTTCGGGGCGCTTAACCAGTACCGGTTTGTGTTTGTCTACGAGCGTATCCAGGGAGCCAAGGCGTTGGGGCTTGACCCCGAAATGACTGGCTTGTTGCTTGACCGGGTCAACAGCGACGTGCTGCTGGTGGAAGCAGATGGCGCCCGGCGTTTGCCTTTAAAAGCGCCTTATGCCCACGAGCCGGTCATCCCATCGGGGACCACTCGCGTCGTTCTGGTGGCTGGTGTGGACGTCCTGGGCAAGCCGCTGGACGATGAGCATGTCTACAACCCGGAGGCGATGGTCGAACGGTATGGCTATCCCCCCGGCGAGGCGATCAGGTGGCCCTGGCTGGCGTCCGTGCTCCGTGACGAGCAGTTGGGACTGCGTAATGTCGGTCCCGGTATCCCGGTGACGGTATTGCTCAACAAGGTGCCAGCAGAAGGCGTCATTCGGCGGCGAGCACGGTTGATCGCCAGCCTGCTGCTGCGTTCTCCTCGAATCCAGGCGGTGGCCATAGGCGAAGTACGGTCCCCGGCGGAACCCATTCACGAGGTCCGACGCCCTGTGGCGGCCATTGTGCTGGCCGCCGGACTGTCCAGCCGGATGGGGACATTCAAAGTGCTGTTGCCGTGGGGCAGGGAGACTGTGTTGGAGGTGATCATCCGCCGCCTGTACATGTCTCGCCTGGATCACATTGTGGTCGTCACGGGGCATCAGGCGGACCGGGTGAGCCGGGTAGCTGGTGGGCTGGGCGTCACGACCGTACATAATCCGGACTTTGCGAACGGCGACATGCTAACGTCGTTGCAGGCGGGGTTGCGGGCGCTGGACAGCCGGTATGAGGCCTGTCTGGTCGTGCTGGGCGATCAGCCGCAGGTGCAGGGGCGGGTGATTGCCGATCTGTTGAACACGTATGCTGAAGGACGCGGGAGCATTGTCGCGCCGAGTTACGAAAGGAGGCGTGGACACCCGATCCTGATTGGCCGCCAGCACTGGCCGGCGCTGCTGGACCTGCCTCCTGGCAGCGCCCCCAGAGACGTGATCAACGCCCGCGCCGACGAGATTGCGTATGTCACCGTCAGCGATGACAGCATTCTCAGAGACATCGACACGCCCGAGGATTATGAAACTGCCCGCCGCCGCGCCGGGCTGGTTTAGGGTTATTGCCGGAGGCGGATGCTGCCGGGCCGGTCTGTTTTATCCCCTTGCCATACTCTGCGAAGCTCGTCCGAATATTCCATGGGCGTTACGACATAACATGCGAGTGCCTTCGGAGCGAGGATGGAGAAAGAGTGAGGGCGCGTTATGATTCGCGGAGCGGGGTGGGGGTTGGAATCGGCTCGCTGATGATGATGGTCAGTTCGCAGGAAGCCCGCTGAGTATTCGTGATGTCAAATACGGCCAGTTTGAAGCGGTATTCGCCGGGGATTAACAGGGAGGGCACTATCTGACCGAGTGCGCCATCCACGACCGGGATGGTGTACTCACTGAGTTTGGCTGGTGAGTTGTTGGTGCTGGGGCCGTTCAGTTCAAAGCGATAGAAGGCAAAATCGGTGGTGTTGGCGGTGCCGATGATGGTGAGGGCCTCAAATACCACCATGCCGTTGGCGGGAATGATCAACTGCGCATCGGGGGTATCGCAGCCTATTGGCGGCGGCACGTCGGGGATGATGGTGCCCACCGGCGTCGGCGTCAGGGTGGGCGTGGCGAACGGTTGCAGGTTCAGCTCGCTTTCAAGCTCCGGAATCACGGCCCCCTCGGCAAAGGATGGGACATCCGTGCCAGAGCCTGGCAGCGCGCCGGGCACAGCGGTGACAAAAGGGGTCTCTTCTGGTCCGGTTATGGCGGAAGTGATCTGTGGCGGATGAGCGCGGAGAGTGGGAGCCACGACAGTCGCCAGAGCAACCACGGCCAGCCCCAGTTCAATTGAGACCACGATCCCGGTGATGGCGTTTTTTACCCGATACTGGCCCAGTTCCCGCTCCAGCTCAAACTGGGCACCGGCCAGTGCCTGACGCGCGCGGAAGTAGGCAACCCCCCACCACAATATGCCCAGCCCGCACAGGATGTACAGGCCGGGGGCGATTTGCTCCACAAAGAATACCAGGTTCAGCATCGGCAGTGTCTATGGTGCGTCCTCAAGTTCGCGCAGGATACCGCGAATCAGCGTGGTGAGTTTAGGCACCAGTATTTTGCCCGCTTCCAGAACCTCTTCGTGGTTGGTGATGGCCTCGCTGTCCGGATCGCTGACGCACGAGTTGCTGATGCCGGAAATGCCCAGGACGCGCATACCAGCGTGACAGGCGACGACAACCTCTGGGGCGGTGGACATCCCCACCGCGTCAGCGCCGATCATGCGCAGGAAACGGATTTCGGCTGGCGTTTCGAAGCTGGGGCCAGCCAGAAAAGCATATACGCCTTCGTGGAGGGCGATCCCATTCGCGTGGGCAACGGACCGGGCCAGCGCCCTGAGCGAGCGATCATAGGCGTTCGTCATGGCCGGAAAGCGGGTGCCGAAGATGTCGCTGTTGGGGCCGCGCAGAGGATGGTGGCCAGCCATGCCGGCCAGGTTGATGTGATCCTGGATGAGCATCAAATCGCCTGGCTGGTAAGTGGGGTTGACTCCACCGGCGGCGTTGGTCACGATCAAGTGGCGGATGCCCATGCGCTGCATGACGCGAATCGGGTACGTGACGGTTGCCATGCTGTAGCCTTCATAAAAATGGGCACGTCCCTGCATGACCGTGATGGTGCGCCCTTCAAGCTGGCCGATCACCAGCCTTCCGCTGTGGCCCACCACGGTCGACAGCGGCCAGTTCGGGATGTTCGCATAAGGGATGACGTCTGCCTGTTCCACGCTGTGGGCGAGCGGCCCTAATCCTGAGCCAAGAATCAGGGCCAGGCGAGGTTCGTGCCTGGTGTGCTGGCGGATGACGGCTACGGTGTTGTCGTAATCGGCCAGGCTGAATTCCGACTGTGGAGAGATCATAGGCGTGTCCTAGAGCGGGTCGATCGGCGGCGCAGTGCAGGAAACATACCGGGTAACATCTGATCAGCCGATTCTGCCGGAAGAGCTTATGACAGAGCATACCCCAGGTCAACAGGGGCGACAATATGCACACCGGGGCATCTCTTCTCACCGTTGGCTGCTGGAAGGGTGACATGGGTACCGTAGGCGTTGGCGGCGGACTGGATAAACTGTATCATGGTGGTTGAGGGATGCCGATTGTCTTGTCGGCCGGTGCTCGGCAGCATACGCCGGGTAACGGTTTCCGACTGAAGAGTCCCTGTCAGTTGGTTGCCATAATGGTCAGACTTGTCGAGTGGGATGAAATGAACCTGAACGCTGCCGGTGCCATCGTGCGCTATCGGCAGGTCTACAGTCGGCTGTACCAGCGGGAGCCGCGCGAACTGCGTGACCTCGGCGGCGGGTGGGTGCTGGTCAATGGGGCTCGGATGCGGGTGGTTGAGCTGGAGAAGCTCACTGAGCAGATGCAGATCGAATACCGCCAGGTGGCTGCTCACAGAAGGAACATCGTTCAGCGGCTCATCGCCTGGCTGCGGGAAAGTTAGGCGCGTGATAGACGTTGGCTAAAGGATAAGCATCACGTCGCCAAAGCTATAAAAGCGGTATCTGGCCTGTTTGGCGGTTTCGTAGGCATATAGAGTTCGCTCCCGGCCCAGAAAGGCGCTGACCAGCATCAGCAGCGTGGAACGCGGCAGGTGGAAGTTGGTGATCAGGCCATCGACCACCCGAAAGCGGTAGCCGGGGCGGATAAACAATCGCGTTTCCTGCGCGAAAGCGGCCACGGGACGCCAGGGACAATAACCGTCTGGCGGCGGCGAGTCGGTTGCGGGGTCGCCGCCAGCGCTGATGATGGCGGCGCTTTCCAGCGTGCGCACGGTGGTGGTGCCGACGGCGATGATCCGCCGGCCAGCCAACTTGGCCTGGTTGATGAGTTGGGCCTCTGGCGCGGCGAGCGACGCCCATTCGCTATGCATCGAGTGCTCCTCGATGTTTTCCGCGCGCACGGGCTGGAATGTGTCCAGCCCAATGTGCAGCGTGCAGTAGGCGATCTCAACACCCTGATTCTGCAAATCCAGCAACAGATCGCCGGTGAAGTGCAGGCCGGCGGTGGGGGCAGCCGCTGAGCCATCCAGCCGGGCGAATACGGTCTGGTAACGGTCCGGGTCGGTCAGCGGCTCGTGGATGTAAGGCGGCAGTGGAACTTCCCCCAGCTCTTCCAGGTGGGCGTTGAGTGGTTCGGAAAAGCGCACCACACATTGCGCGTCTTCCCGTCTCTCGACAATCTCTGCGTTTATGGTCAAGCCTTGCTGCTGCGCTTCGAGCCGTAAGCCGGGGTGGACGTTATGGCCTCCGGCCAGCGCCAGCCAGGTCGTCGGATCCAACTGCCGCAACAGAAGCAGTTCGACCTTGCCGCCGGTGCGACTCTTCCGGGTCTGCAAGCGCGCTGGGATGACGCGGGTTTGATTTAGCACCAGCACATCGCCGGGGCGCAGATATTCGGGCAGGTCTCTGAACTGACGGTGCTCCATCACGCCTCCCTCGCGCGGGACGACCAACATCCGCGAAGCGTCACGGGGTTCGATGGGGGTTTGCGCGATCAACTCCGGGGGAAGCTCGTAATCAAAATCGCTGAGTTTCATGGGGCCGGGTGGGTGGACTGTTGCCTATCGGTTGATCAACCGGATCAGGATGTTCAGCGCGATGGTGAGCAGGATACTGATGAGCAACATGCTGACCAGTGGGACGAAGCAGGAGAACCTTTCTCCCTGAATGCGGATATCCCCTGGCAGATGGCCCAGGTTGTTGAGAAAGGGCACGCGGCTGATCAACAGCAGGAGGCCACCCAACAGGGCTAGGCCGATACCAACGATAAGAAGGATGCGTCCAATTCCCGCCAGGTCCACCGGATTCCTCTTGGTTAACTAAAACAGCGGCGGCTGTTCGGCAGGGCTGGTGTAGGGCAGCCCCAAATGCTCATACGCCGACCGGGTGGCGACGCGCCCGCGAGATGTTCTATCCAAAAAGCCCAATTGCAGCAGATAAGGCTCATACACGTCCATGATCGTGTCGGGTTCTTCGCTGATGGCCGCCGCGATGGTTTCAAGCCCAACCGGGCCGCCGTCGAACTTCTCGACAATGGTGCGCAAGACGCGCCGGTCGATATCGTCAAGCCCCAGTTCGTCGATATCCAACAGGTCCAGGGCCGCATCGGCGACTTCAGCCGTGATGATGCCGTCGGCGCGCACCTGCGCATAGTCTCGTATGCGCCGCAGCAGGCGCAGCCCCACGCGCGGTGTGCCGCGAGAACGCCGGGCGATTTCCCACGCGCCGTCATCATCAATGGGAGTATCCATCAGGGCGGCTGCCCGTTTGACGATCTGGAACATCGCCTCCTGATCGTAAAAGTCCAGCCGGTAAATAGCGCCGAAGCGGGCCCGCAGCGGCGCGGTCAGGAGCGCCAGGCGGGTGGTGGCCCCGATGACGGTGAAACGGGGCAGGTTCAGGCGCACATTTTTGGCGGCCGGTCCCTTGCCGATCACGATGTCCAGCGCGAAGTCCTCCATCGCGGGGTAAAGCACTTCCTCCACAGCCCGGCCCAGGCGATGAATCTCATCGATGAACAGGATATCGTTTTGTTTGAGGTGCGTCAGGATGGCGGCGAGATCGCCCGCGCGTTCGATGGCTGGCCCGGCGGTGACGCGGATGTTGACTCCCAGCTCGTTGGCGATCACATGGGCCAGCGTCGTTTTGCCCAGACCGGGTGGCCCGTATAGCAGCGTGTGATCGAGCGCTTCCTTGCGCTGCAAGGCCGCATCGATCAGGATCGCCAGATTCTCCTTGACTCGCGTCTGTCCTATGGTCTCCCCCAGCCGCCTGGGGCGCAAAGCGTAGTCCGGGCGATCATAGGAGCGGCGTCGTCCACTGGTCAGTCGTTGGGTGTCGCTCATAAAACGGTCTTCTCAGCCATCGTGCGAGCTAAGTATAACTGGCTTGAGCGTCCGTGCAATACGCGCATTGACAGCGGCAGGGCTGCCCCGTACAATCGGCGCGGGTAGTGAAGGAGTCTTCCCGTGACGCCTGTTTTTGTCTCTGATCATCCGTTGCTCAAACATAAGGTCACATTATTGCGGAGCGTCCGCACCGATCATCGTCAATTCAGGGAGCTGATCCGCGAAATTGCGGTGATTCTGTGTTATGAGGCTACCCGTGATATTGAGCTGGCACCCGTCATGGTGGAGACGCCACTGGCACAGGCCCAGGGCTATTATATGCGGGAGGAGATCGGCCTGGTCCCGATTCTGCGGGCGGGATTGGGGATGGTCGATGGTGTGTGGGAGATGTTACCCGGCGCACAGGTGTGGCATTTGGGGTTTTATCGTGATGAAAAGACCTTACGTCCGGTCGAGTACTATAACAAGTTGCCGGTTGAGCCACCGGTGCAGATGTGTCTGATCCTGGACCCGATGCTGGCGACCGGGGGATCAGCCGCCGCCGCAGTGGATGTGCTGAAGCATTGGGGGGTGAAGCGCATCAAGTTTGTGGGCATCATCGCGGCCCCGGAGGGAATCGCGCATTTGAGCGGGCGGCATCCTGACGTGCCCATTCACGTGGCGACGATCGATGATCACCTGAATGAGGTTGGCTTTATCGTTCCCGGACTCGGCGACGCCGGTGATCGTCAGTTTGGCACCGGTTGAGCCGGGACGCCGCGTGTTCATAGGGGCTGGTGGCTGCCTGAAGGGATGACATGCCCGATAGATCGTATTGGACCTCGGTCTTTGTTGTATTCACCAGCGCGTTTGTCCTGGCTGTAGTTCTCACGCCTGTCTCGCAGCGCCTCGCCGCCCGCTGGAATATCGTGGACCGGCCACGCGGACGCCATCAGCATGGGCGCGTCACGCCCAAACTGGGTGGTCTGGCCCTGTATGCGGCCTTTACCGCCGCTGTTTTGGTGGCCCAGGTGATGCCCGTGCCACGGTTTGACAATTGGGAGTGGGTGCGCCTGACAGGGCTGCTGCTGGGCGGGCTGTTCATCTTCGCGTTCGGATTGCTGGATGACATCTTCGACTTTGGGCCGCTGCCGCAATATATCGCTCAATTGACAGCGGCGGCCATCGCCGTTTTTTTTCGCATCTTTATCGAGACCCTCAACAATCCTTTCACCGGCCAGCAGACCGATCCCTGGCCGTTCGTGGTCACGGTGACGCTCAGTCTGTTCTGGCTGGGATTGATGATGAACACGGTGAACTGGTTGGATGGAGTGGATGGCCTGGCGGCTGGTGTTGCTTTTGTGGCCGCCCTGGTGTTGTTCGTTAACGCGGTATTCCGCCTTGATCCGCCGCAAGCCAGCGTGGGGTTGCTTCCTCTGGCCTTGATGGGGGCAACTGCTGGTTTCCTGCTCTTTAATTTCCCGCCTGCCAAGGTCTTTATGGGGTCCAACGGAGCCTATTTCCTGGGGTTTACGCTGGGAAGCCTGAGCATTATTGGCGGGGCAAAGGCGGCTACGATTCTGCTGGCGATGGGTCTGCCGCTATTGGATGTCGTCTGGCAGATCGTCAGCCGGGTGGTGCGGGGACGCAGCCCAGCCGAGGGCGACAGGGGGCATCTCCATTTCCGCCTGATGGACTTGGGGGTGAATCCCCGGCTGATTGTGCTGGGGTATTATACCTTCTGTGCGTGCTTTGGCTTTCTGGCGCTGATTACGACCAGCCAGATTTTTAAGTTCGTGGCGCTGCTCGTCATGATGGCAATGGTGATGGTAGGTTTTATCGTGCTGGCTCGTATCTCAAGGCGGCCACCGGGCGTCTAGGCCGATGTCCACGCACTCCCTACGGGATGTCTTCCAGTGGCTCATAACGGAGGTCATCATCATCTTCGGGGGGTTCTTCGTCTCCTGTCTCCTCTGCCATTTCGTCCGCCTCTTCTTCAGGCTGGCCTGGCATGGTCGCAGTTGACCTCGCCTGCTGGAGACGTTCTCTGGACCACGGCAACCGTTCGGTCTCGTGCTTCGCATCAGGGGCGGGCTGGTCGTTCATTTCTTCCGCTCGCCGCGAATACGGGAATCTGTCTCTGTCCTCAGAGGCCGGGGTCGCCAGCGCCGGGCGAGGGCGCGGAGCGGCTTCTTCGCGGCTGCGCTCAGGGGGGGATGATCGCCGGGGCGAATCAAGGGGAGGCGATGGGCGCTGTTCCGACAGGCGACGCGCTGGCGGGCTGGTGGTTGGCTGACGCTGCGGGGCGGGAGGAATCGGCAAACGGCGTTCACTGAGGGGTCTGGGCGCCTGCTCCGGCGGCAGAGCCACTTCCCCGCCTGGTTCGGGCTTCGGCACAGGCTTGCGCCTGGCGTGGTAATACTCAAACTGGCGGCCTGTCGCCCGCTCAAGAATCTTCTCCACGGCCCCCAAAACCAGCACGACGAAGCCGTCTACCACCAAAACGGCCCCAAATGCGGCGGCCAGTATGCCCAAAGCGCGAGCAATGGGGCCCTGCAGGGTGGGGACAAGCACCTCCTCCCCCAGCCCAAGAATCAGTAAAAAGACGGCCACCGCGCCAAAAATGCCGAACATGATCGGCCAGTTCTGCCGGTCGGATGGCGTAGGCATCATGGCGTTGCCAATCGCAAACAGCAGATAGAGCCAGAGCCAGAAGTCCGGCGTGGAAAACAGGCGCTGTAGCTCCGCCAATATACTTGACAGCTCGCCCCTGGCCAGCGCGTCGGACAGGCTTGGCCCGTCAAAAATGCGCTGGCTGATGAACCAGATCACGCCAATGCCGACGATGAAGGGTATCATGCCGATGATGGTGGCGCGGAAACGGCTGGCTTTTCTGAGTTGAACGAAGTCCAGGCGCAACGTGCCGTTGCTCTGTGGTTTGGGCCACACCTTGATGCGGCGGGTCGGGACGCCCAGCGCTCCGGCTGTCAACCATTGACTGAATTCGTGCAGAAAAACGCCAGGCAGCAGGATGAAGTAATACAAAATAGTGGCGCGCTCTTTGTCCTGAGTGAGAAGCCATCCTATGCCGTACAGGTGCTGGTGAATCCAGCGTTCCAGGTATAAAAGCGGAAACAGAATAGCCGCGAAGGTGATCCAGGGTGTGAGCAGGGCC
>DAOTXK010000393.1:0-5750 GCA_034435395.1 Anaerolineae bacterium
CGGCCCCCCCCCCCCCCGTCGGACCGCAGTCCGACGCTACGGTCCGCCGCTACGCACCCGCAACCAACGTAGCGGCGCGATGAGTCGCGACGCTTCCCGTCGGACCGTCCCCCCCGTCGGACCGCAGTCCGACGCTACGAACGGTAGGGCGCGGCGACGAACCGCCCCTCACGCTTGAGCTTATCGGCCAGGAAACGCCGCGCCGTGAGGTAGCCGGGATGATTCCGCTTCATCAGGAACGCGGGATGCGGCCCCCTCAGGATCAGCCCCAGCAGGCGGTTGGCCGGCGTCAGCCGCGCCCGGACGAAAACCCGCGTCCGCGACGGGCCTTCCTGGACGCGCACCACCCGGCCCCAGGGCACGAATGTCCGCCGCCCCGGCATTTTGAGCAGCAGGCCGTGGTCGTAGACCTCGACTTCCGGGTAAACCACAAAATGGTAGAGCACGTTCAGCAGCAGGAGGAGGAAAAAGGCCCCCACCATCAGCGCCCAGCGGGCCGGGCCGCCCGGCGAACCCGCCGCCAGGCAAGCGATCCCCACGCCGAACAGCGCCGCCAGCAGCCCCGACAGCACGGCGGAAAAGACCAACAGCCACAACCGCCCCAGCAGCCCTTTGCCGCAGACGGCCAGCCTGACGCCCATCCGCCCAGAGGTCGTCACCGCCCTAAAACCCCATATACAGCAGCGGGTCGGTGGGGATGTCGTTGTATCGAATCTCAAAGTGCAGGTGCGGCCCGCTGGAGTCGCCCGTGCTGCCCACCCCGCCAAGCACGTCGCCGGGGCCGACCATCTGCCCGCAGCCCACATTGATGCTGCTCAGGTGGCCGTAGAGCGTGGTGAACGGCCCATGCGCCAGCACCACCAGCCGCCCATAGCCCCAGTTGTTCCACCCGGCGTAGATCACGCGGCCCGGCGAAGAGGCGTAAACCGCCGTGCCCGGCTCCGCCGCCAGGTCCACGCCGGTGTGGTAGGTGGTGAAGCCGCGCACCCAGGTATAGCTCGCCAGCGGCTGGTTAAAATAGCCCGTGCCGCCAGGGTTCGGCTGCATGCCGCAGCTCCCCGGCTCGCCGCGCGCGAAAGAGATGTACCCCCCACTGCTGTCACCGCCGCCCCCGCCGGTGCGCTCCACCAGCGGGCGGTACTGCCAGTCGATGGCGTCGCTGGTGCCGCCGGGCACCACCACCCGCGCCCCGCTGGGAATCTCGGTTTGTGGCGTCGCCCCGAACAGGTTGTTGAACTCCGAGTTGATGATGGCGTAGGGATCGACGTGGTACTTGTCGGCGATGGCCTGAATGGTCTGCGGGACCAGGGCGTAATGATAAACGCCGTCCACCGGCAGGATGGCCATCTCCGCGCCAGGGCGCAGGGCAAAAACCACGCTGCGGTCATTGGACCAGGCGATGGTATCCATTTGCAGCCCGAAGCGCTCGGCGATGCTGCTGATGGTGTCGCCTTCCTGCACAATGTAGGTGATCACCTCGCCGCGCGGGCGCTCCGGCACGATGGTGAAGGGGCTGTCGGCCCGCGTGATCGGCCCGTCGGCCACGTTCAGGTCGCGTGGGGGCGCGCTCAACAGGGCGGCGGCCTGCTCCGGGGAGAGCGTGGGCGGCGGCCCGGCGACGGGGGCGGCTCCCCCGCCGGAGTCGCTGACGGCACGGGCGGTTGGCGGGGCGCTCGTGGCCGGGGGTTGATCCGCCTCCAGCGAGAAGCCATCCCCCAGCGGGGTGAACACCAGCATCCCGGCGGTGAAGGTGAAGATCGCCGCCGCCAGCAGCATGGCCAGCCCGACCAGCCGCCGCCAGGTCGGGATGACCGCCTGGCCACCCGCGGGCCTCACCGGGAGCGACGGGCTGGTATCGGCCAGCGGCTCGATGGGCGGCTCCGCCGGCGGGCGATGGAAGTCGATCTCGTCGAACAGATTGGCGACGGGATATGGCGGGAAAGGGATGTCCGGCCCCAGCGCGTCCTCCGCCGCAGCTTCGAGGCCGGGCGGGCGCTCCGCCGGCGCGGGCGCTGGCGATTCCAGTTCCGCCGGAGTCTCCTGGAACTCCGGGAGTTGCTCCTCTGGATGGCGGTCTTCCGGCGGCTGGTCCGGCGAGTCAGGGGGTTCAGGCGTGACCCAGGTCATAGGCGTGCGTTCCTCACCAGTCTGACAGATGTGCCCCCCACCCAAACGCCGCTAGCATAACGCAAACGCCCGGCCTCGCCAACCGCCGGGGGCGCGCGCCGACGCCCCTCGTCGCGATTCATCACACCGCTGCGGTTCGCCCGAAATTGCCGCTTGAATCCGCCCCCTGGATCGGCTACAATACCCCGCCGGACTGACCGCCGTCGGTCCAAATCACACACATCCTGACTGCGCCGGTGTTGCCGGTGGCGCGGCGGGGGTCTGAAGGATCGCCTGCGGGGCGGACCTGCCCGCCGGCCCGGTTGCGGCGCGGGGTGAGGGGTGTGAACGCTCAAACACCAGGCTCACGGTTGACCGGGTGAGGCCGTAAGGGACTTGCAAAGGGCTTAAGCCCCCTGGCTAAAGAACCTGCCACACACGGTCCGCCGATGAGCCAGCAATTACAGGAGGATTGACCCCATGGCTGTCGTCTCCATGAAGACGCTGTTGGAGACCGGCGTCCACTTCGGGCACCGCGCCCGACGGTGGAACCCCAAGATGAAGCCGTACATCTTCACCGAGCGCAACGGCATCCACATCATCGACTTGCAGCAGACCGTCACCCAGTTGGAGCGGGTGTACGCCCTGGTGCGGGATACGGTGGCCAAAGGCGGCACGGTGCTGTTCGTCGGCACCAAACGCCAGGCCCAGGAGACCATCGCCCAGGAAGCCGAACGCTGCCAGATGCCTTACGTCAACACCCGCTGGCTGGGCGGCACCCTGACCAACTGGCGCACCATCCGCGAGCGGATCGAGACGCTCAAAGACATGGAGCGCCGCCGCGACGCCGGGGAATGGGACCTGCTGACCAAAAAAGAAGGGCTGCTGCTGCAACGTAAGCTGGACAAGTTGCAGAACCGGCTGGGCGGCATCCGCGACATGAAGAGCCTGCCGGACCTGCTGTATGTGGTGGACGTGAACCGCGAAGCCACCGCCGTCAAAGAGGCCAACACCCTGGACATCCCGGTGATCGCCGTGGTCGATACCAACTGCGACCCGGACCTGGTGGACCACCTGATCGTCGGCAATGACGACGCCATCCGGGCCATCCGCCTGATCACCAGCGTGATCGCCGACGCGGTCAACGAAGGGCGCGACATGCGCAAGGCCTACGAAGAAGAGGAAAAGGAGCCGGTTGTTGAAGCGCGCGTGTACGCCGAAGAAGAGGAAGACGACTCCGCCTATCTGGGCGAGGCCACGCTGGCCAAGCTGAAGGACACGTCGGACCTCTTCGCCGACGAGGACGAGTACAAGGAAGACCTGGACGACGAGTGATCGCGCCAGGAGCCGGTCCCGCCGGGGCCAGGTGGCGCGTTTGATGAAAAGAGTGAGGATATGTCAATCACCGCCAGTATGGTGAAGGAACTGCGCGAACTGACCGGCGCAGGTCCGCTGGACTGTAAAAAGGCCCTCGAAGAGTTCGGGGGCGATATGGAAAAGGCCGCCCAGGCCCTGCGCGAGAAAGGGCTGGCCAAGGCCGCCAAAAAGTCCGGGCGCGCCACCCACGAGGGTCTCATCGAGGTGTACCAGCATCACAACCGCCGGGTGGGGGTGATGGTGGAGGTGAATTGTGAGACCGACTTCGTGGCCAAGACCGAGCAGTTCCAGGAGTTGGCGCACGGGCTGGCCCTGCACATCGCCAACATGGCCCCGCGTTATGTCCGGCGGGAGGATGTGCCGGCGGCGGTCATCGAGCCGGAGCGGCAACTTCAGCGGGCGCGCGCCCTGGAGGAGGGCAAACCGGCCCCCATCGTCGACAAGATCGTGGAGGGCCGCATGGCCAAGTTTTTCCAGGACATCGTGCTGATGGAACAGGAGTACATCCTGGACGACGGCAAGACGGTGGCCCAGGTCGTGCAGGAGGCCATCGCCGAACTGGGCGAAAATATCCAGGTCTCGCGCTTCGCCCGCTTTGCGTTGGGCGAAGGCGAGCCATCAGCCGATGGCGACGAGTGAAGGCGGCGCACGCGGAGATGAGAATGGCGGGGATTAGTCAGGGGGCTAATCCCCTTTTTTTCGCTCGGATAGGAGGTTGACGATGCCCGTTTCCAGCACCCTTTCCCGGTACCAGCGCATCGTGGTCAAACTGAGCGGGGAAGCCCTGTCGCCGCCCAACGGTGGCACCGGCATCGACCCGGCGCAGGCGGCGTTCATCGCCCGGCGGATCAAGGCCGTGCATGATCTCGGCGTGCAGACCGGGGTCGTCATCGGCGGGGGGAACCTCTGGCGCGGAGCGGGGGGCGAGGCGCGCGGCATGGACCGCACCACCGCCGACTACATCGGCATGATCGCCACCGTGATGAACGGCCTGGCGCTGCAAGACGCGCTGGAACAACTGGGCGCGGATACGCGGGTGCAGACGGCCATCGAGATGAACAAAGTGGCCGAGCCATACATCCGGCGGCGGGCCATCCGCCACCTGGAAAAAGGCCGCATTGTGATCCTGGCCGGGGGCACCGGTGGCCCCTACTTCACCACCGACACGGCAGCCGCCCTCCGCGCCATGGAGATCAATGCGGATGTGCTCATCAAAGCAACCAAGGTCGATGGCGTCTACTCCGCCGATCCGCGCCAGGACCCCGCCGCTGAGCGCTTCCAGACGCTGACCTACCAGGACGTGCTGGACCGCAAGCTGGGCATCATGGACCTGACGGCCTTCACGCTGTGTGAGGAGAACCGGATGCCCATCATCGTGCTCAATTTCTGGCAGGCGGGGGCGCTGGAGGCGGCGGTGCGCGGCGAGCGCGTCGGCACGCTGATCGGGCCGGCGGCCTGAGCGAGCGGCGATGACGGATCGGTGGGCAGGCGGCGATTGGCCAGCCGTCGGTCCCGGCCCTGCGGCTGCGCCCGGCCTCAGGCCACGGCCCGCCCTCTCCTGGCGGTTGAGGGGGCGGTTTCGTCGGCAGCCGATCAGTGCTACACTGGGGGTCCAAACCGAGTGCAGGAGGGCACATCATGGTGAGCAACCCGACGCAAGTGCTGCAAGCCGAGGTCAATCGCCTCCGTGCAGAGAATGATACCCTGCGTAACGAACTGTTTAACCTGCGGAACTTCGTTCAGGCGTTAGAGTCGCTGGTGGATGCCGAGGATAAGTACAAGACCAACGAAGATTTGTTGCGCCTGCTGGGGGAGATCGTCCAGCAGACGCTTGATCTGCTGGCCGCGCCGGATGGCTCGCTGATGCTGCTGGACACCGATACCGGTGAGCTGGAATTTGTGATCGTGCACGGGGCGGCGCGCGAGCTGGTCGGGCGACGCCTGCGGCCGGGGGAAGGCATTGCGGGCTGGGTGGCCACGCATGGCAAACCGTGTGTGGTGCGGGACGTGCGCACCGATCCCCGCTTCTCGTCGCGCATCGACGAGGAAACCAGCTTCCGCACGCAATCCATCGCCGCCGCGCCGCTGATCGGCAACGGGCGGGTGCTGGGCGTGGTGGAAGTGCTGAACCAGCCGGGCGACGAGCCGTTTGGCAACCTTGACCAGGCGTTGCTGACGCTGTTCTGCCGGTTTGCGGGCGAGGCACTGGCCAACATCGAAGCCGCCGCCGCCGCCGAAGACCTCCTGGCCGCCCCGGATTATAACGT
>DAOTXK010000394.1:0-42291 GCA_034435395.1 Anaerolineae bacterium
GGGCCCCCCCCCCCCCCCCCCCCCGGCCGTCGCCGGTGCGGGGCTATGAGGCCGTGTCGATCCGTCGGTGCCGGTTCAGCGCTTCTCTCAGCGCGCGGGCCGCTGCTGCCGGGTCCTCGGCAAAAATGATCCCCCGCGAGGCGTTGACGATCAGCCCCTTTCCTTCGGCGTTCAACCCGGCGCGGAGAGTCGACGCGATGTCCGCCCCCTGCGCGCCGATTCCCGGCACCAGCAGCGTCATCTCGCCGACCAGCTCGCGGAGGCGTGCCAGCTCCTGCGGATAGGTCGCGCCCGCCACCAGCATACAGTTGCCGTGTCGGTTCCACTCGTCACGCACCCGCTCCGCCACCGCCTGCCACAACGGCCGTCCCGCGACGACCAGGTCCTGAAACTCGCCCGCCCCCGGATTGGAGGTGCGGCAGAGGATGATGCAGCCTTTATCCGCCCGCGCCAGGAACGGCTCCAGCGCTTCCCGCCCCAGGTACGGGTTGAGCGTCACCGCGTCGAAGCCCAGGCGGTCAAACAGGGCGGTGGCGTAGGCCCGGCTGGTGGAGCCGATGTCCGCCCGTTTGGCATCGCCGATCGTCAGGATGTCCGGGTGCGACTCGCGGAGGTAGGCCATCGTCAGCCGCAGGGCGGCGATGCCCGCTTCCCCCTGCGCTTCGTAAAAGGCAAGGTTCGGTTTATAGGCGCTGACATAAGGATGGGTTTGTTGGATGATCCAGCGGTTGAAGGCGAACTGCGGATATTCAGCTTCCCGGAAGGGCGCGGGCAGCTGGTCCAGGTCGCTGTCCAGCCCCACGCATAACAGGGAATCGGCCCGCTCCACCCGGCGGTTGTACTTGTCGACGACGGCGCTCATCGCGGCCTACGGCTCCCCCTCCGCGTCGCTCGCCGACCCGATCCAGCCGTGAGGATCGCGCCGCCAGGCTTCCAGCAGCGCCCGCCCCGCCGGGTCGAGCAGCCCCATCCGGGTTGCTTCGGCCACGATGGCCGTGAACGGCGTCAGGAGATGCAGCCGCACCTGCGCCGCTTCAAACGCCTGGCGGGCCTCAGGAAATCCGTAGCTGGTGATGCACAGGCAGTCGTTCACCAGCGCGCCCTCGCCGCGCAGCGCCGCCACCCCCGCCAGGCTGCTCCCGCCGGTGGTCACCAGGTCTTCCACCAGCAGCACCCGCTTCCCTTCCACTTCCCCGCCTTCGACCCGGCGGCGGGTGCCGTGCGCTTTGGCCTGCTTGCGCACAAACACCGAGGGCTTCTTCAACCGGTAGGCCAGCGCCGCGCTGTGGGGAATCCCTGCCGCTTCGATGCCCGCGATCACGTCGAAGACGATGGCCTGGGCCTCAATGACCCCCTGAAATCCTTCGATCACGATCCCCCACTGGGCGGGCCAGAACGGCAGTCGGCGGTTATCCACGTACACCGGGGACCGGATGCCCGACTGAAAGGTGATCGGTTGCTGCGGCGTGAAGGCCACCGCCCCGATCTCAAGCAGCGCCCTGGCGACCCGGTTCTGCCAGGAGCGGGTCGATTCGGTCATGGGTCTCTCCTGCGCCTCCCTCGGCGGCTGGCCGCTCGCCCCTCGGCGCTGATCAACGCCGCCGCCAGCGGTCCCCGGTAGACCAGCGCCGTCCAGTACTGGACCGCCCGCACGCCCAGGTTGAGAAAATCACGGTATGTCTCGCCGTCCAACACGCCGCCGCAGCCGACCACGTCCACCGGATAACCCCGCGCTTTTTTCACGTCCATCAAAACCGCCGCCGCCGCGACGGCCTGCCGGTGCAGCCGCCCGCCCCCCACGCCCGCCATGACGGTCCCGCCATCCGGCGCGGGCCGGGGCAACGTGTTGGTGGCGACCACGGCCCGCGCCCCAACCTCCACCAGAACCCCCATCAGCCCCCGGTACTGGTCGGCCCCGAGCGACGGCCCCACTTTCACCCACAGCGGGATGGCCCGCCCGACCGTCTGGGCCGCCGTCTCCAGGTATCCGGCCGCCGCCCCGCACAACCGCCGGGCCTGGTCGGCGGTCTGGTGACCGTGGGGATCGTCCTCGGTGTTGGGGCAGCTCAGGTTGAGCGTGAACCAGGTCGGCCAGACACCCCGCGTTACGAACGCCGCCAGCGCGGCCAGGACTTCTTCCGTCTGCTGATCCACGTCCTCCACGCCGGGGCTGACCGCCACGTTGATCCCAAACTGCGGCGGCAGATCGCCCTTGTGCGCCGCCAGGAACGCCGCTGCCGCCGCCGCGCCGGGATTCCTCAGCCCGACCCGGTTCTGGGTGGACCGGGTGGCCGCGTCCCGCCACAGGACGACCCCGCTGTTACCCGGTCGCGGCCAGCGGGTGAACGACCCGAATTCGACCGGCCCGACCAGCCGGGGGACGGACCGCCAGCCGGGCACGATGTTCCGGCCAGCCGCCACCGCCGCCAGGGCCGCCTCCTCGCTGTCAAAGCCGTCCCCCTTGACCAGCCCGGCGGCCAGGATCAGCGGCCCGGCCAGGTCTGCCCCGCCGACCGCCACCGGCTCCGCCGGGAAGGCCAGCCGATGAGACGCTCCCCACAGCGGTTGCAGCCAGCGCTGCCCGTCCGACCAGCGCAGCAGCCGAATCACGCGGTCGTGCGCTTCCTGGGCCGACGCGCGGAAGATGATCGGCCGCGCCAGCCCGGCGTAGGCGGCCCGGCTGGCCTGGAGAAAAGCCGCGCGCAGCAGCCTCATGGCGAGGGACCTACGCCGTACAGATCAGCCCCAAACCCCGGCGGGACCAGGACCCGCTCCCCATCGAAGACCCGCCGCCCGCGAATCCACACCTCCCGCACCGCCCCGTACACCCGCTGGCCCTCAAACGGCGACCAGCCGCACTGCGTCCGCAGATTGGCGCGGGCGATGACGAACGAGGCTCCCAGGTCCACCAGGGTGTACGTCCCCGGATCGGGCCGGACGCCGAACAACTGCTGGGGTCGCCGGGCGACCAGCGCGATCAGGCGTTCCTTGGTCAGCCGCCCCTCGCGCACCGCCGTGCCCAGCAGCGGCAGCGTCGTCTCCAATCCCGGCACGCCATACGGCGGCCTGTCCGACTCTTTTTCGGCCAGCGTGTGCGGCGCATGATCCGATTCCACCACGTCCACCACGCCGTCGTCGATGGCCGCCCACAGGGCATCGACATCGGCCCGCGTTTTGAGTTCCGGCTTCATCCGACCCAACGCGCCGAGCGCCCGCCCGTCCTCCTGGGTGAGATAGAGGTGGTGCGGCGTGACGCCCACACTGATGGGCAGCCCCTCTTCTTTGGCCGCCCGCAGACAGGCGATCTCCTCGGCGGTGCTGATGTGGCAGAAGTGGGTGGGTTTCCGGTACTGGCGCACCAGCGCCAGAATGTCCAGCACGGTCGCCCCCTCGGCGTGCACGGCGATGGGCCGGCGGCCCGGCCAGCGGTCGTAGTGACGGGCGCGTCGGGCCTGGTCCTCGATCAACAGCGTGCCGGTGGTGGCGTTGTTGTAGATTTTCAGGCCGCACACCGACCCCGCCACGTCGGCGTACTCAGCGGAATTATCGGCCTGACTGGCCCCGAAGTACAGCCCCCAGTCGCAGACCGCCGCCTCACCGATGGCCCGCCGCTTCCTCTCCAGGGCGGCCCGGTCGATGGTCGGGGGCGGCGTGTTGGGCATATCCAGCACCGCCCAATACCCGCCCGCCAGCGCCGCCGCCGTCTCGCTGGCAAAGGTGGCTTTGTGCGACCAGTCCAGGTCTCGCAGGTGGACATGCGGGTCCAGCATGCCGGGGATGGTGAGCGTCTGGTCCATCCGCCGCCCTACACCCACAGTCCGCCCAGGACTTTGGCCAGCAGCGCCATGCGGACGAACATCCCGTTTTCCATCTGGCGGAAGTACACAGCGCGCGGGTCGGCGTCCAGCTCGTCGTGATCGTCGGGCGTGCCCATCTCGTGCTTGCGGGGCAGGGGGTGCATCAGAATGGCATCCGCCTTGGCCTGGGCCAGCACGGACGGCTTCATGATGAACCGATCCTTGATGGCCTGGTAGTCCGCCGGGTCGGCGAACCGCTCCTCCTGCACGCGGGTCCAGTAGATCACGTCGCTGCGGCCCAACACGTCGAACAGATCATCCGTCTCCTGCACCTGGATTCCCCGGGAGCAGACGAAGGCTGCAATCGACTCCGGCATCCGCAGGCTGTCGGGCGAAACCAGGTTCAGGGTCGTGTCCTGCGGCCCATAGCGGGCGATCAGCCTGGCCAGCGAGTGCACCGTGCGGCCATGTTTCAGGTCGCCCACCAGCGTCACCTCCAGCCCGTCGAACCGCTGCTTGAGATCATAGATGGTGAACATATCCAGCAGGGCCTGGCTGGGGTGCTCGCCGACGCCGTCGCCGCCGCTGATCACCACCGGCCGCCGCACGATACCCTGCTCGCGCAGCCGGTCGAGGTAGTAGGCCGCTTCATACGACGAGCCGACCTCCGGGTGGCGCAGGACGATGACATCCGAATAACAGCCCACCGCCCGCACGGTATCCGCCAGGTTCTCGCCCTTGTAAATCGAGGAGAAGCGCACCCCGTTGCTGGCCGCCACCACTTCCCCGCCCAGGTGGCGCATGGCCGCCTGGAAGGACAGATCGGTCCGCGTGCTGGCCTCGTAAAACAGCGTCGCCATCACAAACCCGGCGCACAATTGTAGCAGCCCCCGGTCGCGCTGTTTCATGCGTCGGCGGATCGAGACCGTCGCGTCGAACAGGATTTGCAGATCGTGGCGGTCAAACTGATTGACGGAGATGATGTGTTTGCCGGTGAAGTCGCCGTCGATGGTGGGCGGGGTGTACAGCTCCACAAAACGTTTGGACTGCCGCAAGTCGGCGTGTAACAAACCTTCAGCTTCCATAGGACCTCCCACAAAAAAACCACCGCTAAGGGTGGTTTGGACTCTCAACAGGCGGGCCGATGGTGGATGCCCGGCCCCCAACGGCGCGAATCATGCCACCTCGCTCCTGCCATGGGCCGACAGAGGTGGCGAAGGGTGCCAATCGTCATGGCGTCTGGAATCCGATGGCCGAATATGCGCGGACGGGCCGCCAACCGACAAAAAACCAGAGCCGCAGACTCTGGAATTGCACTCTACCCTGAACTTCCCCGCTTGTCAAGATAGCGGAACCCCACGGGGTATATTTCAACCGGGTCCAGTCTGGCCTCCCATTTGGGGCATTCTAAGGATGGAATCAGCCCGCCGCAGGCAATTCGAGCATGATCGCCACCTCGCCGGCGGCGCTCTCCGCCCAGATGCGCCCGCCATGAAGCTGGACCAGCTGCCGGGCGATGGCCAGCCCCAGGCCGCTTCCGCCTTCATCTTTGGCGCGGGCCTCGTCGGCGCGCCAGAAGCGGTCGAAGATGTGCGCGACCTCCTCCGGCGTCAGCCCCTGGCCGCTATTACGCACCGTAAACCGCACTCCCCCGGCGGACGCTTCAACCGCCACCTGAATCTGCCCGCCCGCCGGCGTGTGGCGCACAGCATTGCTCAACAGGTTTCCCAACACCTGTTGGATACGGTCAGCGTCGACCAGCACGGGCGGCAGGGCAGGGGCGGTGTGCTGGCTCAACGTGATCCCGGCGTCCGCCGCCAGCGGGGCGAAGGAGGCCACCGCCTCATGGACGAGATCGCCCGGCGGGACCGCCGCGCGCTCCAGCGGCAGCCGCCCGGCTTCGGCCATGGTCAGCAGGCGCAGATCGTCAACCAGCCGCGCCAGGTGGATGGTCTGTTCGAGGGCCACCGCCAGGTGCGCGCCGTCCGGCGGCAAAACGCCGTCGAGCATCGCTTCCAGGTGCCCGCGCAGCACGCTTACCGGCGTGCGCAGCTCGTGGGCCACGTCGGCGGCCATCCGCTGCCGCTGCTGTTCCCCTGCCGCCAGGTCGCGGGACATGGCGTTGAACGCCTGCGCCAGCTCGGCCAGCTCGCTGGACCCGCTGACCGGCACCTGCCGCCCCAGCCCTCCGGCGGAGAGATCGCGGACGGCGGCGGTCAGACGGTGCAGGGGACGGGTCAGCCCCCAGGCCAGCAGCGCCCCCACGGCCACCGCCAGCCCGCCCGCGCCGATGGCCGCCGCTCCCAGCCAGTTCGCGGTCTGGGTGAGGAAGCGCGCCTCGGCACTGCCGAGGGCCTGCCGACCGGGCGTCTCCTGCCCCAGCAGGCCGACCGTAACGCCATCAACGATGATCGGCACCGCCCCGCCCTGGACCGCGCCGCTCATCGCCGTGCCCACCAGCGCGTCATCCGTCGCCGCCCGGATCAGGCCCGACGGATCGGCCACCATGAGCTGCGCCCCCCGCGGACTGTCCCCGCGACCGGGGCCCTGGCCCGCCTCGCCACCGCGCGCCCCGCGCCCCGGCAGCACCGCCTCCGCCCCTTCCCAACCGGCATGAGCCGTGTAGTAGGCTTCCAGGTCGGCGATCAGGTCGGTGCCCAGCCCCAGCACATTCTGCTGGTTGATGTAATTGCGGAAGTTGGCTTCGGTGGCCTGCCGCACGATCAGCGCGACCAGACCAATCGCCGCCCATGTCACCAGCAGAAACGCCAGCGATAACCTGGCCCACAGGCCCTTGAATCTACCCATCGTCCGGCCTCAAACGGTACCCCACGCCGTAGACGGTTTCGATGTACCGGGGATCGCGGGGATCGTCCTCGATCTTGGCCCGCAGATTTTTGATGTGCACGTCAATGGTGCGCTCGTAGGCGGCGAAGGCCTCGCCCTGGAGGCGTTCCAGCAGTTCCAGGCGGCTGAACACCCGCCCCGGTCGTTTGAGCAGGGTGTGCAGCAGGTCGAACTCGCTGGGCGTGAGATCGATCCGCTCCCCGGCCTTGGTGACCAGGCGGGTCTCAGCGTTCAGCTCCACGTCACCCACCCGCCAGATCGTCGGCTCGGCGGCCAGGTCGCCGTAAGCCCGGCGGAGCACGGCCCTCACCCGCGCCGCCAGCACGCGCGGGCTGAACGGCTTGGTGACGTACTCGTCAGCGCCGATGGCCAGCCCGGCGATCTGATCGGCGTCATCGACCCGCGCCGTGAGGAAGATGATCGGCACGGTGCTCTCCTGGCGGATCAGGCGGGCGGCCTCCCACCCATCAAGCGCCGGCATCATCACGTCCAGGATGACCAGATCGGGTTTTTCGTGCCGGAAGGCGAACAGCGCGTCCCGCCCGTTTTTGACGGTCAGCACCTGGAATCCGTCTTCTGTCAGGTAAGCCTTCACCGTCTCCAGGATGTGTGGCTCGTCATCGGCGACCAGAATTTTCCGGCCCATCATCTTGCCCGCCCTGTTTCAGACTTCCCATGAGATCATACACCGAATAATGTTCCGCCGTCGCGCCGTCCCGCGTCACCCGCCAGCGCACGTCGCCGTTTGTCTGCACGACCTCCACCCGCGCCAGCGACGGCCCCCCGTCCTCGGCGATGCCGAACCCTTCGCGTTCCAGGGCGCGCCGCGTCCACAGCGCCCCCACGCCGTCGCCCGCCAGCGCCACCTGCCCCGCCAGACGCTCGTTGATGCGGAACGACCCGCTCTGCCGGTCGAAGACCACGCCCTCGCCGCCGAAGGCCGCCTCAAACGCCCCGCTCAGGACCAGGTCTTCCGGCGCGCCGACCTGTATCCCTCCCCCCGCCATCAGCCAGATGCGGTCGGCGCTGCGCAGGGCCAGGTCCAGGTCGTGCGTCGAGAGCAGGAAAGCGCGGCCCGTGGCCCGGGCCAGTTGCCGCAGCAGGCGCATGATCTCCACCCGACGCGGCAGGTCGAGGTAGGCGGTTGGCTCATCCAGCAACATCAGCGCCGGTTCCTGAGCCAGGGCGCGGGCGATCATGATCTTCTGGCGCTCGCCGTCGCTCAACTCGTCCACGCTCCGCCCGGCCAGCTCGACGGCCCCCACCGCCTCTATCGCCCAGCGGACGACCGCTTCGTCCCGCGCCGACAGCCGGCCATCCCAGCCCGTGTACGGATAGCGGCCCAACGCCACCAGCGCATATGCCGACAGCAGCCCGACGCTCAGGCGTTCGGTGAGCACGATACTCAGCCGCTTGGCCAGCTCCCGCGCCTCCAGGGCATGCACCTCATCGCCCATCAGCCGGACGCGCCCGGCCAGCGGCGGCTGCATCCCGGCGATGGTGCGGATCAGCGTCGATTTGCCGACGCCGTTGGGGCCGATCAGGCAGACCAGCTCCCCCGCCCGCAGCGCCACGGACAGGCCCTCCGCCACCACGGTTCGGGGGCGGCGGGGCGGCGCGTAGCCGATCGCCAGATTCTCGGTGTGCAGAATCAACTCGCTCATGATGCAAACGATGCCCTCAGGTTCCGCCGACGGAGGATGACCCACACCACCACCGGCGCGCCGAGCAGGGCGGTGACGGCGTTGAGCGGCAGGGTGATCGGGCTGCCGGGCACCTGGGCCACCCAATCGGCCACCAGCGCCAGCGTCGCCCCCAGGACCGCGCACCCCGGCACGACCACCCGATGATCGGAGGTGTTAAACAGGCTGCGGCAGAGGTGCGGCACGGCGATCCCCAGGAAGCCGATCGGGCCGCAGAAAGCCGTGACCGCGCCCGCCAGGATCGCCGTGCTGACGATGATCAGCCGGCGCGCCCGCCGCACGTTCAGCCCCAGGCTGTGGGCATAAGCTTCGCCCAGCAGCAGCGCGTTGAGCGGCTTGACGATCAGGTGGCCGATCACCAGCCCGATGATCACCGCCGGGGCGAAGACCCTCATCTGGCTCCAGGTGACGCTGCCGAAGCTGCCGAACGTCCAGTTGACATACGCCTGGATGCGCTCCGGGATGCTGAAGTACAGCAGCAGGCTGACCAGCGCGCCGGTCCCGTAGCCGAACATCAGCCCCAGCAGCAACAGCGTGATGCTGCTGTCCACCCGCCGCGCCACCACCAGGATCAGCCCCATCACCGCCCCCGCGCCCAGGCCCGCCGCCAGGGCCAGTCCGAAATCGCCCAGCAGGCTGACCCCGGCCAGCATCATCCCCCCGCCGACGCCGGTGGTCAGCACTACCAGCGCCACGCCCAGGCTGGCCCCGGAACTGACGCCCAGCACGAACGGCCCCGCCAGCGGATTACGGAACAGCGTCTGCATTTGCAGGCCGCTGACCGCCAGCGCCGCCCCGGCCAGCGCCGCCGTCAGCGCTTTGGGCAGGCGGATGCGCAGCACGATGCTGGTCCAGGCGGGCCGGCTGGCCTCGCCCCCCGTCAGCGTCTTGAGGATATCCTCCAGGGGGATGCTCACCGAGCCGACGGCCAGGCTGAGCAAAAAGACGACCACCAGCAGGCTCAACAGGCCGACCAGCGCCGCCCGCCGCATCCCCAGCCGGGGCCAGGCCCGCCCGTCCACCGCTGGTGGGGCGTCCGCCATATCAGACACCGGTCTCAACGCCGTTGGTCTCATATCATCTCATCACCTTCCACGGCCAGAATCGGGACGGCCAGCCTCTGCCAGGGATCACCTTACTCCCCCGCCGGTCCCAGCTGCCGATAATAGTACAGCTCGTGGTCCGGCAGCAGGTCGGGATGGAAGATGGTTATCAGGTCGGCCAGGATCAGGTCGGGCCGCAGCACGCCAGATTCGTACCAGTCGTTGCCGCCGTTGGGGTTCTCGCGGGCGTTGTTGTTGTAGACCCGCCCGCTCTGGAAGGCGGCCAGGTCGGCGTAACGCTCGTCCGCCGCCAGGACATCGTCCAGCGTCGACCAGCCCAACGCCACCGGTATCCAGATGTCGGCCTCCAGGCCAGCCTCGTAGACCACCTCAAAGTCGAACAGGGCGCTGCCGTCGTTGCCCACCACCATCGGGTCATCGCCCAGCACCAGACGCGCCCCCGCGTCCCGCATCAACTGCCCGACGAAGGTCGCCGAGCCGGGGAGCGCCCAGGCTTCGCTCCAGGTATTGTAACTGTTGAGCAACACCAGCGGTTTGTCCGCCTCCGGGATGTCGGCGGTCAGGGCAGCCAGTTCCTGGTAGGTCTGGACGATGCCGTCGAAGACCTCGTTGGCAGCGGCCTCGCGGTTGAAAAACAGCGCCGTGAACTTGATCCACTCCGCCCGGCCCAGCGGGGAAGCCTCGGCGTGATCGGCGTTCATGGCCACCGGGATGCCCGCCTCCACCAAGTGCGGATAGGCGTCATAGTCCGGGAACCCGGAGCCGTAGGCCATCACCACGTCCGGCTCGGCATCCAGGACCAGCTCGATGTTGACCATCGACGGATCGAAGGCGTCGCCGATTTCGATCAGCTCGCCAGCCTCATACTTCTCAACCACCTCGCTGGCGTTGACGTAGGCAATCGTCCCCACGCCGACCAGCGCGTCCAGCGCCCCCAGGGCGACGATATGCGGCAGCTGAGTGGTGGAGATGGTGATCGTCCGTCGGATGGGCACTTCGATCACCGTGGCCCCGGGGAATCCCTCCGGCGCGGGCGTGCCACATTGCACCAACACGTAACGGAAGGCGTCCGCTTCCGCCGCGCCGGGCCAGGGCCGGGTCACCGTGACCACCTTGTAGTTATTAAAATACTCGACCTCGACCCCGCCGGCGTATGTAAATGCGACCTGCTCCGGGAAGTAGTTCACCGCCGGATCGTAGGTCTCGGCGCACCCCTCGACGATGTTGGCTGCCGGTTGACCTCCGCCCTGGGCCGCCACCGGCCACAGACCGGCCACCGCCAGCCAGCAGAGCACAGCCAGCCAGGTTACAGGTTGTCGACGGCGTTTCATATTGATCTCCTCCTGCCCTTTCTCTTGCCAGGCGCTGCCACGCACCCGGTCGCAGAAACCACGCAAAACACAAAAGCCCGACCGCAGAAAGGGTCGGGCGGGTGAGCAGTCTCCACTGTGAGGACGTGGCAGGCAACAAAAAACCGGCCTCAAGGACTGCTGGGTAAGTGACAGATGCAGGTTGCCGGTTGGTCAACACCAGCACTGCACTTCCATCCCCTTCCTGCGAGGTGACGAAAGCGAGTAGAGGCGGGCGACCTGGCTTTCCAGCCCGATCCACGGGGACCGGGACGGATCACAGTTGCGCGACAGCGCCGGACTTTCACCGGCTTCGCCATTGTGCTCTGCCATCCGGGGCAATGAGCACCTCTACTGCTACAGGCCAGCTATACAACTGGTAACGTGCCCCTGGGGAGCGGGATTCCCCACTCACCGGTTGTGGACAGCGCCGTGAGCATAACACAAAGAGGGAGCGCTGTCAAACCGCGCGGCGCGTTATGGCCGGCAGATGACGCGGAAGCCAATCGACGAGAAGAAGCTCTTCGGCTTCAGGTAATAGCGGAAGGTGATCCTGGCGCGTTGAGCCGGGCCGATATACGACCCCCCATGCACCACCCGGTCGCTGTCGCTGGTGATCTCCGGCGTATCGCTCTGGTCGGCCCGGGTATTCAGGCACCACTCCCAGACGTTGCCCGCCATGTCAAACACCCCAAACGGGCTGGTGCCGGAGGGGTAGCGCATGACCAGGGTGGTCATCTTGAGCTTGCTCTCGTTGGTGTTGCAGCGATCCTTGTCGAATTTATCGCCCCACGGGTAAGCGCGGCAATCGTCGCCCCGCGCCGCCCGCTGCCACTGGTTCTCGCTCGGCAGCATCACCGTCACACCCAGCCGGTCGCTCAACCAGTAGCAGAAGGCCATCGCGTCGTACCAGCTGACCATCTCCCGCGGGCGCTCGTCGCCCTTAAACTGGGAGGGCTGGGGGGCGGGATGGTCGGCCCGCCAGGCCTGGGCGTGGGGGGAAAACGCCCACCATTTTTCATCGGCGTAGCCGCCCGGATCGTCCAGGAAGACCTGATACTGGGCGTTGGTGATCGGGTATTTGCTGACCTGGAAAGCGTCAACGTACACGAGCCGCGGCTGCTGGGCAACATGCGCCGCCCCATTGTTGCCGTTGGGCTCGATCAACACGTTGCCCGCCGGGATGTCACACCATTCCAGGTTCGGCAGCTTGAAGGGGGGCTTCCTGGGCTCCAGCCGTTTGATGAGGTCCGGCAGGGAAGACTCCTCTTCCCGCACGTCGGCGCAGGTCTCGATCAGCGAATCGGGATCGTAATCCGGGAACGCCTGGCGGAAGGCCTCCAGGGCTTCGCAGCCCATTTTTTGGGTCAGCGGGTATTTTAACAGCTCGGCGATCTGCTGGTACTCGCGCTCGGCCTCCCGCAGGTAAGCCTGGCGATCCAGGCCCGCCTCCGCCTCCCTCAGCAGCAAATCGACATCGATGAACCGCGAGATAAGCTGCTTCTCCTTGGCATGCCTGAGCAGAAAAACGGCCTGGTCGAACTGCCCGTTTTCCATCGCGACCAGGGCGGCGCCGATCACGGTCCCCCCTCCCTGTGGCGACAGCCGGATGTCGCCCGCCGCGATCGTGTCCGGCGACAGGCTCAAGTGGCCGTTTTTCTCACGCTCCGCCATCAGGATCGAGTTGAGCAGGATTCGGACCGCTTCCGGGGTCGGCCCCTTGCTGAAGTCGGCATACTGAACATCGGCCAGCGAGGGCGGGAGCGTGACACCCTGGTGGATCAACACGGGGATGATGTGCCGCCCCAGACCCTGGGCCAGCTCAAACTCCTTCTGGCAGTACACCGAGCTGAGGGAATCGGGGGACAGCAGATAAACAAAACCCTCGCACCAGTCCAGCCGCCGCAGGATTTCTTTCCACCAGTGTTGCCCGGCGTACAACCGCTGATCGAACCAGGTTTCGTGAGCGTCCAGGAGCTCCACGATCTGGACGCAATACGGTTTGTCGACGCGGGCGTAGCTTATGAAGAGGCGCATAGTCGTAACCCAGCCAACAGGTATCTACCCCCCAGGGCAGGTCAGGCACACACGTCGGTTGTCGTCGGATAACCAGCTATGAACGGCGTTATAACAACAGTGGTGTTAACACAGCAGCGGCATTCAAACTACCTGGAGAAACGAGACCCCCCAATAACTGGCTTACTTTCCAACAAACCTTTTGCGCCCTTTGCCGCTCTCTTCGGCAGTACATCCGTTCGCTAAAAGTTAGATTACCCCTAACCTTTCCTAATTCGTCGGTAAGTGCAGCCTCCATATACTAGTGTAATCAAAATTGGTGAACTGTCCGTAAAAATTACCTAAATTCCCGGCCTTCGCTCACCGCTTCATCCCCGCTCTGTCCCCCGGTCAGAACGGACATTTTGGGCCTCACGCAACCCCTCCAGTCGGGCCGGTCACCGCCCTCTACACCCTCGCCAGGACGCGCCTCATGCCCTGGCGACGTGCTGACTGCGCCATTGTTCGACAGCCAATAGGGCTTCCGCGGTGCCGATGCCCGTCAGCGCCTCCGCCGCCACCTCACAGACGGGTTTGTCCTCCCAGGACGGCCCATCCTCGTCCTGCAAACCCGCGATCAGGGCCGGGACAGCCTCCGCGACGGCGATTCGCCCCAGGGCCGCCGCCGCTGCCCAGCGGATGGTGATTTCCCCCTGGCGCAGCGCCGTCGCCAGCGCCGGGACCGCCGCCGGGTCGCGGAGTTTGCCCATCGCCTCGACAGCGGCCAGCCGCACCGACGGGGCCGGATCATTCAGCGCTGCGATCAAAGCCGGCACCGCCGCCGGATCGCCCAATCCGCCCAGCGCCTCCGCGGCGGCCTCCCGCACCAGGTCTTTGCGGTCCGACAGGGCGCGGATGATGCCCGGCACTGACGGCTGATCGTTGATCTCCAGCAAGGCCCGGATCACCGCCACCCGCACCAGCCAGCTGGCGTCGTCCAGGCGCGCCCGCAGGGCCTCCCCCGCCGACCGATCGCGCACCCAGGCCAGGGCTTCCGCCACCGCCCACCGCACCACCCAATCCGGGTCATCCAGGGCCGCTATCAGCCGCTGCACGACGGGCGGATCATGGGTGTCCCGCCACAGCTCGGCATACTCCCGCAGCGCCTTGGCCGACTCCTGCCGGACCGCCCAGTCGTCGTGATGCAGGCTGGCCAGCAGTTCGAGCAGGATTTCCCGACGACCGGCCTGCCCTTCCTTCTCAAGCGCGCCCGGTGCTGGCCCTGCCGCCGGAACAGGCTGTTCCGCCGCTGCCTCCGGCTCCGCTGGCGCGGCGGCGTCAGGGACGGTGGCGGTTTCGTCCAGCGCCCGGATCAGCCCGTCCAGCGCCTCTTCACCCGCCAGGGGCGTCCGCGCCGCCTGGGGGCGCGCCTTTTCATCTTCTTCATCATCATCGGACGCCTCGCTCACCAGAGGCAGGGCATCCGCCGTATCCCGGATGTCCTGGTCGGTGGGCGCGGTCGCCGCCTGGCCAGCCTGGGTCTCGGCTTCGCCCCCGCCCTCCGCCCCTGATGGCAGGGCCAGCCAGGCCCGCTGGGAGGTCGTCATATCCTTCAGGCGTTTTCGGGCCCGCTGCGCCGATGTCTCGCCGGATGACGAGTCATTGTCCGGCGGCGTCGGCGTCCCCTGCCGCCACCGCTCCACCGCCGCCAGGGCGTCGGACCTGCCGGTCGCCTCCAGGATGCTGGCCGCCAGGTCGCAGATGCGTTGTCTGGTTGATCGGGGCCTGGTTGTATCGGCCAGACACTCGATCAGACGCTTCACCACCACGTCGCCCTCCGCATTCTCGAGTGCTTCCACCGCCGCGCCCCGGACCTCAACATCATCACTGACGGTCGCCTCAAGCAGCGCTGCCAGGACCGTTGGGTCGGGCGTGGATTTGAGCGCCTCGATAACCAGCCGCCGCCCGTCGCTGCTCAGGCCGCCGACTTCCTGCAACATGCCCTGAATGCCCGGTGGGCCCATCCAGATCAGCGCGCTGGCCCCGGCCTTGCGGACGCGCCAGTTTTGATGGTGCAACAGCTGTCGCAGCCAGGGCAGGGCCTCCGCATCCCGGACCCATCCCAGCGCCATGGCCGCGTCGGCGATGACCAGGTTCTCCTCGTCGTACAGAGCCTCGACCAGGGCGGGCACCGCGGCTTTATCGCCAATCTCGCCCAACGCCCAGGCCGCGCTGCGGCGGATGAACCAGTCATCATCCCGGATGAGCTGAAGCAACGTCGGCAGGGCCGATTCGCCCAACTGCCGCAGACCGACCGCCGTCACATCCCGCATTTTCTGGTCAAGCCTGTGCAGCGTCTCCGTCAGACCCGGCAGGGGCGGCGGGGCGATCTCCCGCATGATGGCGGTGGCGGCCTGCCGCAGCGGCCAGGTCCCGCGACGCATGGCATCCAGCAGCATCGGCAGCGCCGACTCGTGCCGGATGGCGGCCAGCAGACGGGCGGCGGCGACCTGGCCATCGCTGCCGGCGTCCTCGGCGGCGCGCTGCAACTGGCTGACGATATGCGCGTGCGTATGGCCGGTGACGCTCACGCCGTCAATGAGGCACTCCAGGGCCAGGTACGGATCAACGGCGGCGATCTGCCGGGCGACTGCATCCGGCTCCGGGGCCAGCCCGGCCAGAATGATCACCGCTTCGTCCCACGGCTGGGGATAGCGGGTTCCCCGCTGGTCGAACTCAGGCCGCGCCAGACGACTCTGCCATGCCTCCCCCGCCAGCTTAAGCGCCGCAAAATAATTCCGCACCGGGTGGTGGACGAAGCGGACGGTGCCGTTTTCCACCTGGAGGAAACGGCTGCTGTTCTCCGGGCTGAGCAGGTGGACGCTCCCCAGATGCTGGCAGGCATAGTCGTAAGGGGCATACACGGGCATGTTGTCGGCGATCATCGCGTAGGCGAATCCGGACAGCCCCGCCGCCAGTTCGTCAAACGATACCCCGGCTGTGGCCCGCTGCGCCTCCCACAATTCCCCGACCAGACGCTTGAGCAACCCGCCGACGCTGGTGGCAGCGGCCTCCTGGAGGGCGCTCATCCCGGCCAGGGCGAAGCCCGCCAGCAGATAGGGGTGGCGGACCAGCCACGGGGGCACCAGCGCGTCTGGCACGCCCATCCCCACGCCCGGCGATGCCGGCCCCAGCGCCCGCCGGGCGCGTTCCTCGCCCAGCGCACGCGCCATGACTTTACGAATGGCCAGTGGGTCGGGGGGCGCGGCCTGCACTGTGGGCAGGTCCAGGAGGAAGTCGCCCCAATAGTCCGCGCGGCGGCAGGTGACAACCAGGCGCTGCGGCGCGTCTTCGCCGTGCAGCCATGCCCGCAGCCGACGCGCCAGGATCGCCGAGGGACCGGTCTCGCTCAGCCCGTCCAGAAACAGGATCGCCTGGCCTTCCCGGAGCAGCTGGACGGGGTCGGCCTGCAGAGGCCAGTGCGCGCGGACGAATTCCGCCGGGCTGGCCCCCTCATCCCAGTCGACCAGCCGCAGGAAGACCGGCAGCGGTGACGCGCCCGGCCTGGCCTGATACGCCCGCGCCGCCTCGGCCGCCAGGTGTAGCAGGACGGCTGTCTTGCCTGAACTCGGCGGCCCCACCAGGACAAATCGGGGGTAGGCGTCCACCACTTCCCGGATACCGGCGAATTTGAGGCGGAGGGGGAAGGCGGCGGCCTCGTCCCCCCCGCCTGACCAGACCTCGAACAGACCCTCAGTGAGCAACTCGCCTTCCAGGCCGGGCCGCGGGCGATCAGCTTCTCCGGGGGCCGATTCCTCCCCCGGCAGCGTCGCATAGGCCAGCGAGTCCTCCTGCTCGACGAGTTCAGCCAGCAGGCTGGTCAGGTATTGCGCTTCCGCGTCCGGCACGGCGCTGATGTGCGCAGGCCCGTTCTCCTGCAAAATGGCGTCCACCAGCTTCCCCAGCTGGTCCCGGTACTCCTTCTCCTGCTGCCAGGCGCTGAAGTCAATGGGCTGCTGCCGCTTGAGCGCGGTCGGCCACTGAGCCTCTGGGATGGGGCGCAGCAACACCGGAAAGATCGGACGCCGCATCCGGCTGGCTGCCGCCAGTTCGCACCGGCAGTATCTGGCGGCGGCGTACTCCGGGCTGAGCACCACCATCATCGCCGCGCATCGGTCAACGGCATCCTGGACAGCCCGCGCCCAGCCCTCGCCCGGCCTGACATCCAGCCGATCCGCCCACAGGTTGACGCCCATGTTTTTCAGATCAGCGGCCAGGCGGACGGCAAAGCCGATGTCCCCGGCATAATAACTGAGGAAAATATGTCCCGGACTGCCCACCCCTTCCCTCCAACCGCTGGGACACGTCCCGGTCACCGCTGACCGGACGACCGATCCGCCACCGCCAACCTGACAGTTCCCTTAAGTGAACATATGTTCAGGTATAGTTAAAAGGCGCTAACTCTAGCCTTTATTATACGTCATCTAAGCAACCACGCAAGTTATACATTCCTTTTGTAACAATATTGTTTCGCCGGGAACCGCAGGCCCAGGCCCACCGCCCCAGCGCGGGCGTTCAACACGGGCTGCCGCTGACGCCAGAAGCCCCCAGATTTCCTGCCAGCGGTTCTCAGCCCCTCGGGGCGCGATGGAAAACAGGCCCCACCCTGAAACGGACGGTGGAGCTACACCTGCTGCGCGACCCATTGCCTCACCAGCGGGATTTCAATCTCGTACAACAGCCCATCCGGGCACAGGTGGATGACCCGGCGTTTGAGCAGCCCCTGGCCGCCGGGGCCGTTGATCTGGTCCATGGTCAGGCTGGCCGGCCCGTTCGCCAGCGCCGTCAGTATGGCGCGCCCTTCCTCCCCGGCGTCCTCCCAGATGTTCATAAAATACATGCGGTCCACGTCGAACACTCTGGGCAGCACTTCATCCAGGACACCCCTATCGATGCGTTTCAGGTTCCGGGTATTGGCCACGTCAATGATCTTGGAGCAGACCGCCTGAACCAGGTACGGCTGGCGGTGGGTGAGATGGATGATCGCCGCCACGACCTCGTCATCGTAGTCCGGCATATCGCCCGCCTCCGGGTTCGGGTGGCGGATCAGGTCCTCGGCGGCCTCGGCGCTCAGATAACTGATCTCAATGGCCTGGGCGCTGATGAAGTAAGAGGCCGCATTCGGGCCGAGCGCTTCCAGCGATTCGCCGCCGCAGAACAGGAACAGCAGATGCTCGCTGTGCTGCATCATATGCCGCAGGTAGTCCAGCACCTTCACCGTGAGCTCGCCCGCGATGAGGGAGCCGCCGATCTTCTCAAACTCGTCAATGGTGATTAACAGAACCTGTTGGTCGAGCAGCGGGACGATATCGTCCTCTATCCAGGTGCTGATGGTGGTGTAGGGATAAACTTCGTACTGAGCCAGATCGGGCCGCCGGATTCGTTTGCCCCGCGTTTGCCGCCTCATCTGAACGTAGATCGCGCGCGCCATCGAATAAAAGAAGCTGGCATCACTCTGGCGGGCGATGGGTTCCTGCGCGTCAAAGAACACCGGGATGTAATTGCCCCGGCCTTGCAGCAAATTCTGAAGCTGCAACAGGAAGCTGGTTTTCCCCATCCGCCGGGGGCCATGCAGGACCAGGGTGGGCCGGGTATCGCCGCGCAGCTTATCCACAATCGCCTGCGCCAGATCGATGCGCCCCTTAAACAGCGCGGCATTCTTGGGCTGGATTGGATTGCCAACGATGTAGGGATTGCTGTACATCGTCTGATCGATGTCGCGTCCCTGGCTCAGGTATTCATCCAGGATGGTGCTGATCCGCTGCACCGACTCGGCCCACTCGCGCGGCTCCCGGGTCACGTAGCGGGTGTGCAGGCTGTTCCGCAACTGGTTGCTTTTATCCTGGGCGTCAATCAACGTCTGCCGGTGATGATAGGTCCCCTGCGGCAGGGCCAGCGCGGCCCGCGTATCATTGCCGATGGACAGCAGCGCCTGTACGGTGTCCTCGATCATCGGCCCCAGGCTGTCCCCGGAGATCGTCAGCTCCACCAGCCGCTGCTCCAGCTCGGCAATGGCCGTTATGCTGTCTATCCCCTTCAGCACCTCACTCAACTGGGTCGCTGCCGCCGCCACATAGCGTGTATCCAGTTCCTGGATGAACTCCAGGTGTTCAATCAGCCGGTGGGTGATCAGGTGCCAGGGATTACGGTGCTCGGTCACCTCTCCGTCGAGGGCCGGCCAGGTCGCGGGCTGGCTGTTGGCCAGGATTTGCAGCCGGCCTATTTCGCGCCCCAGCAGCGCCTGACGCTCCTCATAGTCGGTGGTCAGCAGTTGATGATTGATCAGCCCTGTCTCCAGGATCGATCGATACCATCGACACTCGGTGGCAGGAAAGGGGGGAGATTGCGGCTCCAGCCGGCGGACCAGTTCCACAATCGTCGTCACCTGCCGAAGCGTCTCCTGAATCGTCTGCCGGAGGCTTTCGTCATGTGTCGGGAAGGGGAGGACGGGCGGCATCTGGGCGGCCACCGCTGCCACGGCTTCATACGCGGCCCAGTACCCGGCCACGTCCTCCGGGCGGATGGCCCGCTCAACCAGCCGGATCACGTGCCGCAGCGCCTGAGTCTGCGGCTCCCCGGACGCCCGCCGACCCCGCGCGTTTTCCTTCCCCATCGGCGGCAACTGCCCCAACAGCGCCGCATACGCCCGCAGGCGGTCGATGGTGGTCTCGCTGCGCTGCGCAGCCTGGAGCGACGCCTGAATCGATACCTGGTCGCCAGGAATGAGTTCATCCAGTTCAGGGATTCCCAGCACTTCTTCCAGCCGGTCGGCCTGCAACAGCTTTTCCAGGCCAACGGCGCGGACGATGCGCCGGTACTGGTCGCGCCGAGGGCCGCTGCTGACGTGCGCGTTGAAGCGCTCCAGCGATAGGTCGTGGGCTGCCAGGGTTTGCATCGCCGCTGTCGCCCCCAGGGGCATCAGGGCCAGGGGTTCATCCAACAGGGTCAGCAGGGAGGCGGCGAGGTCATCAATCGCCCGGCCCGCGGCCAGTTGCTCCTGCAGGCGCCGGTGAAGCCGGGCCACCCGGAACGAAAGCCAGGGCCAGAGCAACAACCGTTTCTGGCCCACCCCATAACCCAGCAACAGCAACAGGGCGACCAGGACGTAGTCGAAAGGCCCAGGACCCCGGATGTACAGGTAGCTCACGAACAGCACCGCTTCCAGGCCGAGTAAGATGGTGATAGAAACGGCCTGGCGACGGCAGAGCGTAAAAATCACCGAGGTCACCAGAAATATCCCCAGGGGGCCGAGCCGCAGCGATACCAGCGGCACCTCCGACAGCAGGCTGGACAGGTCCCCGGCGGGAAGCAAACCGGAGTTGACGATGGTGCCAGCGATGACGCCGACGATGATCGCCAGCACCGTGGCGATGGTGCTCACCTGGCTGTCCCGATCGGGCGCTTTCGCCCCCGTCGTTCCCCGGCGGGAACCGCTCCCCGACGCCGGGGCTGCGCCGCCGGGGGATTGGGGCGGGTGGGCCGCGGTCACCTGATACAGTCTCGCCATCAGCCGCGCCACTGCCTCCGGCGTCGGGCCAGCGGTGAAATCCACGTATGGATAATGGCTGAGGGATTCGGGGATTCGGGTTTTGGGGTGGAGCAGCACCGGGATGATCGGCTTGCCCTGCTGGGCGGCCTTGGCGCACTCCCATTGGCACCATTCGGAGTCGACCGACTCGGGAGTCAGCACATACACCAGCGCCTGTGACTTCTCAATGGCGGACAAGACCTGTTGCCGCCAGCTCTGCCCCGGCAGCAACCACAGGTCGAACAGGACTTCATGCCCGGCGGAGTCCAGCACATTGACCAGGTCACGGACCGCATCGCGATCAACATTAGAATGAGAGATAAAAAGACGCATGTTTTCGCCAGTCAGCCATCGGCCCCAGGCGGCTATGGAGGTTGCGTCGTCCGTCGGCCCCAGTGAAGGCCCTCACGCCATCTCGACTGACACAATAAAATCGGCAAACGCCTTACAGAAAACGTCCCCGGACGGGTTCAACACCCCCCGCCGCTTCAGCCCGTCCCACACCTCTCGCGGCACCGGGCCAGCCGACACGATGCCCAGCACCTCTTGCACCGCGTTTTTCTGAGCCTTCGTCAGGCGATTCCAGATGCCCTGGAAGATCGGGCGCGCCTGGTAGGCATATCGCCGGCGAATCTGGGCCTCATCCCAGCCCCGGTCGCGCGCCTCCCACACCAGCGAGCCTGCCAGCTGGGTCAGGTTGGGATGCCCCCCGGCCAGCTGACCCACCAGCGCGATCTCCTGTGGCTGGGCCTCCCGCCCGCCGCGCCGGTACGCGCCCTTCACCAGCCCCACCCACTCCGCCTGGGGCATCAAACCCAGGTAGGTGGTTTCGAAAATGTTGTAGAAGGGCGAGCTAAGTCCCCCGCTGGCGGTCAACTCGCTCAACTCGTGGGCGGTGGCGACGACCATCCCCAACCGGGCCATCGAGCCGGAGGAACGCAACTGCTCGATCAGATCGTCCAGCTCCGGGTGAGCCATCACATTTTCCCACTCATCCAGGCACAGCACCAGCCGCACCTGATCGATCTCGGCCAGTTCCTCAAACTCCTCGGCCATCACGTGGAGCTGGCCGTCGTACTTCTCGTCCCAGAGGTCGCGCCCCAATTGCTGGGCGATGCCCCGTCGCAGCAGGCGCATCACCCCGGCGATGGTATGGGCGCGCACGTCCATCATGTCCATGTAGACCACCGCCCAACTGCAATGGCCGGGGAACAGCCGGGGATACCGCTTGGCCACATAGTTGAGCAGCGACGTTTTGCCCATGCGGCGGTTGGCCACCACCGAGACCGACTGGAGTTCGCCGCCCAGACGCCCGCTGATCAGGCTTAACGCCTCGCGCCGCCCGACAAACAGGTCTTCCCGGACCGCGCCGCCAAAAACAAACGGGGTAGTTTGAGGAGTCACGTCCGTAACCTTCGGGGTGAAGATAGCGGTTCCGTTGGCCGGGCCGGCCGCCGTGGAACCCAGCGAACGTAAATGCTCACACAGTCTCGCCCCTTCCGACTGCCAGTCCTTGTACAGCTCGATCCGCCGCAACTCGCGGATGCCGTTATGAAACCGGACATCAGGGTGCAGCCGCACCGGAACCACCGCCTTATGGACATCATGGGCAAAGGCGACTTCGTCATGCATCCGGGCCGAGCGATCCGTGGCCTGGGACATCAGCGCCACCACGAAGTCCGCCCGTCGAATCGCCTGCTCGTGCCTGACGTCAAAGCCATCACCGTTCTGGCCCCCGGCCTGCACCGGCCAGACTTTGAAGCCGCGTTGCCGCAGCAGCGAGGCCAGCACCTGAGCCTGTCCGGCGTCGCTGGCGCTGCAACTGATGAATACCTTCTCTGACCCCGGCGCTACCGACGGGACTGCCGGATACACCGCCGGTTTCAGGGGAATGTACACCCTTACCCCTGGCTGAAGCCTGACCGTCAGCGGCGGGCGCGTTTCGTACGCCTCGTGCCGGGCGTTGATCAGGCATTCCTGGTGACGCCATTTCCGGCTGTATTGGAAGGTCACCCCCCCTTGCTCATTGGTCCGCCTGGAAATCGCCTCCTCCAACACCAGCGTGACCAGCGCCCCACTGACCGGCATGGTCACGTCGGCGTCGTGGTGGACCATCACGGTCAACGTGCACCGGTCATCGGCGCTGCCCGTCACATCGCGGTAGGAAAGTACGATCAACAGCAGGATGAGGCCGAAGGACATCACCATCGCCACCAGCACAATGGCGAAAAGCTGGTTGGGGGTTAAGCGGCTCAAATAGGCCAGCAGCGCGCTAAAGCTCCCTTGAGGAAACAAAAAAGCCAGCGTAAACAGGCCCGCCAGCACGAGAAAAGCGGCCAGGGCCACAAACTCCTTGAACCGATTGGCAAACTCTATCAAGGGGCCTAAAAATTCCGCCAACTTCCTGATGATTTCGAACAACCGGTACATCGCTTGCACCCTTCGATAAGTGGGTTAACTGGCGCAGGCGCTGTGCTCCATGAATAGGCGCGGTTCGCGGGCCTATACAGGTCTTACAAAAATGAGAGGGTTTGCCGCCGATGATTTCTAACCAAACTGTAATAAGTTTATACGAACTTGCCCGGCGAGTCTACTAAAAGTTACGAATCCGAAATAAAATCTAATATTCTGTTAGAGAGCCTCTAACAGAGAAGAAACAGGGTCATATTATATCCTTCTGATAGGTGTCGTTACGCCGGCCAGCGGGCGGAGCCTGTCCGGGTTTGGACACTCCCGGCGAATCGGCGGGGCTGCCGGATGAACGGCGAGGAGGGGTGAGCGCCCAGGGGGCAAACGCGGCCAGGGGCCAGCCCCCTCAAACAAGCCCTGAACCGTCCATCCGGCGAATGAAGACAACCGTAAGAAATGCCCACTGGCCAGCCTGATCGTGTTCTTCGAACCCTGCTAAACTTGGGGAAGTCTCTCCCGACGCCTGGCCCGCTGCCCGGCGGTATCACTGACCAGGGACCGTCGATCATGACCGACTCAAACGATCTCCCCTCCGGTGATGGTTGGCGGCCCCCGGCTGGCCGGGCCAGGGGACCCTGGCGGTCCATCAGGCAGGGACGGGTGCCTGTCTCTTTACCGCTCCTATATGGGAGGAAGCGATGAGCCGGACGGCGCGCGGTTACGCCCTGGTGCTGCTGGCGGCCATTCTCTGGGCCTCCCTGGGCCTGTTTTACAAACAGTTGTTGGACGGCTACGGCCTGTCTGCGCTGACCATCGCCTTCTTCCGCGCCCTGCTGACCGCCCTGATCCTGCTGGCCGCCCATCTCATCGCCTGGGCGCTGCGGGCGCGCGCCGGGGACCGCCGCCCTGGCATCCTGAGCATCCCCCGGCGAGACCTGGTCGGCTTTGCCATCTTCGGCCTGGTGGGCGTGGCGGCCTTCTACGGCGTTTACGCCGGGGCCATCGACCGGGCAGGCATGGGGATCGCCGCCGTGCTGATGTACACCGCGCCCGCCTGGGTGACGGCCATCTCGGTCCTCTTCCTGGGGGAGCGGTTGACCGGTGTCCGGGCAGCGGCCCTGGGCCTGGCCGTGGTCGGAGCCGCGCTGGTGGCCCGCATCTACGAGTTCGAGGCCCTGCGCCTTAACCCGATGGGCGTCCTGCTGGGGCTGGGCGCGGGCCTGACCTATGGCCTCTATACGCTGTTCAGCAAAATCGGTCTGCGCCGTTACTCCGCCTGGGCCGTGCTGACTTACGCTCTGTCCTTCGGGGCGGTCTTTATGCTGCCCTTTCAGTCCTTCGCCGCGCTGGCGACCGCCCTCACCACCCCGGCGGTCCTGGGCTGGTTGCTCGCCATCGCCCTGATTCCCACCCTGCTGGCCGGGGTCAGCTTCAACCTGGGCCTGCGCGATCTGCCAGCCAGCAATGCCAGCATCACGGCCACCCTGGAGCCGTTCATCGCCATCGTGCTCGGCGGGCTGTTTTTGGGGGAGCGCCTGGACTGGGGACAGTGGGTGGGCGGCAGCCTGATCCTGGGAGCCGTGATTCTGCTGAGCACCGTCCGGGCCGCTGCGCCCGACCAGGAAAGCGGTCCGGGCTGCCCGACGACCCGCCGGGAGGCACCACCAGCGACAACGGATGGCTCCCCAGGTCCCCATGAAGGCTGAGAAAAATGGATAAACTACCAAAAAAGTGTTTGACATCCCATCATTTTGACGGTATGTTGGAAGCGTCTGGTCACTCCACAAACCAGCTGGTTGTTGTTTTGCTTAAGCTTCCGGTGGCCCAGTCTTTGTCCGCTGGTCTGACATGGAGGCGATGGCGATTCCTGAACCATTTCCGACCGCACCACGAACGGCTGTTAGTTGAGAGGCAGTCGACGGTTAGTGTGGCCCGCAGGGGCGATCACACCGCTAACATGGTCAGTCCCCCAGTCCTGATGGCAGGTGTTGACATCCTTCAAACCGTTCGCACCACGCCCTATTCCTTCCCACGTCCGCCGCTTGCGGGCCAGGGTCTTCTGGCGCTGCGCCCGGCCGCCCAGACATTGGCCCAAAGTGCCATGAACACGCCCCACACCAACCGTATTGAGATCACCCCCCTAGTCGCCGGCATCATCACCTGGCGACGCCCTGGGTTTGCAGCAGCGTTCGCCTCAAGCGACCTGCCCCTCGCCCGCCCTGTTCGTCGCCGAACCGCGCCGGGCAGGTGGGGAAAGGGGGCAATCGCGTGAGTTCTTCACAGGAGGGTATATGGAAAGTGCCGGGTTCCGGTAGAAGCTCACCACAGCTAGCGTTGGGAACAGGCGTGTCGCGTCCGAGTCGCAGCCGTCGTCCCTCGCCGAATCATCTGCGGATCACTACACCTTTTAAGGAGAGAAGATAATGAAACGTGTTTTGCTGAGGGCTTTCACCCTTCTGATGGTCCTGGCGGTGGCCCTGCCGTTCTTTGCGGCGGGCGCGCAGGAAGAAGAAACCGTCATCGTGATCGGCTGGGAGCAGGAGCCAAACCTGCTCTCCCCCATGGTCGACATGACCTTTGCGTCCCTGATGGAGAACTTTTACGCGCGCGATGTCTGGAACTGGGACCGCGAACGCCAGATCTTCCCGATCATGGTCTCGGAGCTGCCGTCATTTGACAACGGCTTGGCCCGCACCCTGGAAAATGGCAACACCCAGGTGGAGTACCACCTGCGCCAGGGTATGCGCTGGTCGGATGGCGAACCGATCACCGTGGATGACTGCCTGTTCTGGCACAACATCCGCATGGACCGCGCATTGGGCAACTTCCAACGCGGTGAGTATCCCGAAGTGGTCGAGAGCCTGGAAAAGGTCGACGACTACACCATGGTGCTGACCTACAACCGCCCCTGGCCGGACTTCCTGGTTGATGAGTACGTGACTTGCACGTACCCGGAACACGTGCTGGCTCCCGTGCTGGAGGCCGATGGCACCATCGATAACGCCCCCTACTGGTCCGGCGAAGGGGTGGTCGGTTATGGGCCGTATGTGTTTGACGAGTGGATCATCGGGGATCACATCTCGCTGGTGAGGAACCCGTACTGGGACGGCCAGGAACCGGCTATCGACCGCGTCATCCTCAAGTTCATCCCCGACGCCGTTCAGATGCGGAACGCGCTCGATGTCGGCGAGATCGATCTGTCCTTCCAGTGGCCAGACGACCAGGTGAGCGCCTACCAGGCCCTGGAGGGCGTGGAAGTCTGGAGTACGCCGGGCGTCTACGGGGATGCCATCTGGATGAACATCCGCCAGGAAGGCGGCACCGGGCACCCGGCCCTGCTGGACAAGCGCGTGCGCGAGGCCATCATTCATGCCATCGACCGCCCGGCCATGGCCGAAGCGCTGGTTGGCCCTGGCACCGAGCGCTCGCTGTCCTGGTACCCGGCCCAGTTCCAGCCCCCAGACCTGCCCTACCGCGAGTATGACCCCGACCTGGCCAACCAGTTGCTGGACGAGGCCGGCTGGGTGGATACCGACGGTGATGGCATCCGCGATAAGGACGGCATGCCGCTGGTCCTGCGCTTCTTCACCACCACCCGCACCATCCGGATGGACTACCAGGTGTTGATCCAGGAATACCTGACTGAGGTGGGCGTATCGGTGCAGTTGCTGCCCGTGCCGGCCTCGGCGCTGTTCGCCTCCTATAAGGACCGGGGCATCACTGCCACCGGCGACTTCGACCTGGCCCTCTTCGCCCTGAGCTCCGAACCGCTCTCCCCCAACGGCACGCTAGACTGGTTCGGCTGCCGCGGCATCCCCACGCCGGAAGCGCCCGACGGCAACAACGGCTGGGGCTTCTGCGACCCCGAACATGACCGTCTGGAGGAGCTGGTCGAATCGACGGTCGATCCAGAGCAGCGCCTGCAGTATCACTACGAGCTGGAGCGCCGTTTCTACGACGCCGCCTTCTGGCACGGCCTGTACCTGCGCCCGGTGTGGTACGCCGCCCGCGCCGACCGCTGGGACACCAGCACCATGCAGGACCTGGGCACGCTGAGCAACAACTACTTCAACAAGGTTGAGTTCTGGCAGCCGCTCGCGCCCTAGTCCGTCCCGTTTTGAACGCATCGGGGAGCGCACCCGGCGTGCGCTCCCCCCGTTCCGCTGGGGACGAAAGTTAAGGAAGGAATTCCGTGGCCCAATACGTCATCCGTCGCCTGCTCCAGGCCATCCCCTTGCTCATCATCATCACGGTCATCGTATTTGTCCTGATCAAAACCGTCGGCGACCCGCTGGCCTACCTGGCCCAGGACCCGCGTGTCACCGAAGCTGACCGGATCATGCTGCGGGCTCGCCTGGGGCTGGATGATCCGCTGCCCCTGCAATTCATCCACTGGCTGATCGGCGACGACTGGTACGAGCGCGACATCACCGGCGATGGCGTGCCCGATGAATTTGGCGAGCGCCGGGGCCTGCTGCGCGGCGACTTCGGTGAGTCGATCCGCTATAAACGACCGGTCACCGAAGTCATCGGCGATTTCCTGCCCAACACCCTGATCCTGGGGGTTACGGCCTTCGTGGTGACCATCATCGTCTCGCTGGGCATCGGCGTCTACGCCGCGCTGCGCCAGTACTCGCTGGCCGATAATATCATCACCGCCGGCGCTTTTATCACCTATTCCATGCCCATCTTTTTTATTGCCCTGCTCAGCGTGTTCGTCTTCGCCGTCACCTTTAAGAAAGCCGGGCTGCCCTACCTGCCCGTCCAGGGGATGTATGACGTGCGCGGCGACCGCAGCGTGTGGGACCTGATCCGACATCTGATCCTGCCCGTCCTCAGCATCGCGGGCATCAACATCGCCGGGTACAGCCGTTACGTCCGCTCGACCATGCTGGAGGTCATCCACTCCGACTACATCCTGACGGCGCGGGCCAAGGGCCTGCCGGAACGCACCATCATCTGGCTGCACGCCCTCAAAAATGCCTCGCTGCCCCTGATCACCCTGGTGGGTCTCAACATCCCCTTCATCCTCAGCGGCGCGGTGGTGACCGAGACCATTTTTTCCTGGCCGGGGATGGGGCGGCTGTTTATCACCAGCCTGGAGTACCTGGACCTCCCGGTGCTGGTCGTCTTTGTCATGCTGATCGCGGTGGCTGTCGTCCTTTTCCAGCTGCTCACCGACCTGTTGTATGCCTGGCTGGATCCGCGGGTCCGCTACACCTAGACAGGGGATACTCATGGCTTCTGCATCAACCTCCGACAAGGTCCTCCCACTGATCACCGACCTGGGCGAAGAAGAGTACAAGGCCGACTCCCTGTTGCGGCTGACCGTGCTGCGGTTCCTCAAACATCGGATGGCCGTATTTGGCATTGTCCTGCTGGCCATGATCGTGGTTTTTGTGGTGGGCGGGGCCTTTTTTTATACCGAAGACTACGCCAACCAGACGGCTATGCTCCATAAGTTCGAGGCCCCCAACTATGAGCATCCTTTCGGCACGGACCAGGTCGGGCGCGATATTTTCGCCCGCACCATCTACGGCGGACAGATTTCCTTGATGATCGCCATCGTGTCCGTCGCCATCTCCATGACCGTGGGCACCGTGGTGGGCCTGGTGGCCGGGTACTTCGGGGGCTGGATCGACTCGCTGTTGATGCGTGTGGTGGAGGCGCTGCTGGCTATCCCAACGCTGATCCTGCTGCTGATGCTTTCCCGGATCATGGCCGGCAGCACCACGATGGTCAACATCCTGGGGCGTCAGCTTAGCGCCAGCGTGGTGGCTATCGTGGTCATCATCGGCCTCACCGGCTGGATGGGGTTGTCGCGCATCGTGCGGTCGATGGTGCTCTCCTTGAAGGAGCAGGAGTTCATCCAGGCGGCGCACATGATCGGCGCCACCAACGCGCAGATCATTTTCCGGCATATCCTGCCCAACTGCATCGCCCCGATCGTCGTCTCGGCCACCCTGGGCGTGGGCAACGCCATCATCGTGGAGGCCTACCTGAGCTTCCTCGGCTTTGGCGTGATGCCGCCCACCGCTACCTGGGGCAACATCCTCACCCGCGCTCAGGACATGATCGACGAAGTGTGGTGGATGTGGATGGCTCCCGGCATGCTCATCATCCTGACCGTGCTGGCCATCAACTTCATCGGGGATGGCCTGCGCGACGCGCTGGACCCGCGTATGCGCAAGTCCTAGGCCAGCCCGCACCCGCCGCCTGCCAGGCGATTGGTACGTTTCCCCCCCATCCTCTGGCTCCCGCGCTGAGGTCACCGTGCCGCCACCCTGGACCCACTCGGCTGGAAGGCCGGGCGTTGGGCAGACGGGACTGAGGACAGGTGGCGGCAGGATCGGGATCGAGCGGCAACTGAGGGAGCGTGGTGATCAACCTGCAACGGATTCTCCCCGTGCAGTCAGGGCGTGTGGGTATCCCCCCCGTGGACTTCGACCGCTCCTTTGAGATCGACCGACGGTTTCCCAAGTGGGCGCGCCGCTCCAATCCTATCGTGCGCCGACATCTGGGCGGTTTCTGGAAGGCGCTGCTCCCGGAAACGAGGACGGTGACCCGCCTGCTGTTGTTTCAGGTCCTCTTCGTGCTGATCTCCCTGGCGGCCCCGTGGCTGCTGGAAGCCACCGCCATTGTCGGGCTGATATCCTTCTTCGTCTTGCCGCTGCTGCTGGTGGTCTACGGGCGCGCCCTGCTCGCCATCGGCAACCTGGCCGTGGCGGCCATCACCGATGAACGGCAGCATCACACCCTCGACCTGCTGCGGACCACGCCTTTTTCCCTGCGTTTCATCCTGCTCAGCAAGATCGCGGCCAGCGTGTGGCGGCAGGCCAATCCGCTCGGCACGATCATATTGGCCTCAGCCACCATCAGTCTGCCGCCGATCATCCTGGAGCACATCGCCGCCTGGCCGCTGGACCGTCACGAGTTGATCGCCCGCCTGCTGATCATCCTGGGGCTGGTGGCGTCCGTCGGGCGTCTCCTGGTGGAACCGCTGATGATCGGCGCGCTGGGCATCCTGGCCGGCTCCACCTGGCGGTCGCAGGCCCCCCCGGCAACCTGGACGGCCCTGCTGGGATTGTCCTATTTCACGCTGATCAATCTGCCCCGCCTGCTGCCCCTGGAGTGGCCGCTGCGCCTGCTGGTGGAGACCGTCCTGCCGCTGGCGCTGCCAGTGGTGATCTCCTGGGGCGCGCTGTGGCTCGCCGACTACACCCTGCGCCACCACTGGGGGACCGAACCCGAATGACCCGCCCCCGGCGCGGCGGCGATCATCCGGCCCCGCCCGGCCCCCGCCGTCACAGGACGCGCAGCTCGCATATCCGGCGGAAATGGTAGCCGTAGATCGCCAGCGTGACGGCCAGCGAGAACAACCGGGGCCGTCGGACGAGCGTCCAGGACAGCAGCTTCCAGTAGTGGAAGCGCTCCTTGCCGATGATGCCCAGCTGGACGTTCGAGCGCAAAAAAGCCAGCACATGCTCCAGGTTCAGCGGCACGTTGATCGGGGGCGGCCTGTACTCGCGCAAGAACGTTTTGACGCGCTGGTAATAAGGCCCTGGAGAGTATATGTGCGCCAGGATATGCCGGTATCCGTCGAGCAGGGTATCCAGGTTCATGGCCGGGATCACGTTGGTCGTGCCGTCCACGTTGTCCCCCGTCAACCGCTCCAGCAGGCGGCCCTCCTGCTTGAGGCGCTGGTAGAGCCGGGTGCCGGGCGGGGCCTGGAGCAGGCCCACCATGGCCATCACGATCCCGCTCTTCTGAATGAAGTCGATCTGCCGCTGGAAGATCGAGGGGGTGTCGCTGTCAAAGCCGACGATGAAGCCGCCCTGCACCTGCAACCCGGCTCGCTGGATGCGCTTCACGTCGGCGACCAGGTCGCGTTTCAGGTTTTGCTTCTTACGGCACTCAGCCAGGCTGTCCTCGTCCGGTGTCTCGATGCCAATGAAGACCGACGAGAACCCCGCCTCGACCATCAGCCGCATAAGCGCCTCGTCGTCGGCCAGATTGATGGAAATCTCGGTGCTGAAGGGGAAACCGACTTTGTCCTTCCGCCAGGCGATCAACGCCGGCAGCAGTTCGGTCTTCAGGCGTCGCCGGTTCCCCATCAGATTATCATCCACAAAAAAGACGCCGTCCCGCCAGCCCAGGGCATACAGGCTGTCCAGCTCGGCGATGATCTGTTGGGCCGTTTTGGTCCGGGGCCGGTGCCCCAGGAGCGCCGTCACGTTGCAGAAATCGCAGTTGTATGGGCAGCCCCGCGAAAACTGGATGTTCATCGTGGCGTAGCGGTCCAGGTCGGCCAGCTCCCACAGCGGAACCGGCGTCTGCTCCAGGTCGGCAAACGCCTCCGTGGCGTAGACGCGCCGGGGCCTTCCCGCCGCCCAATCGGCCAGGAACGGCGGCAGCGTGATCTCGGCTTCGTTGAGCACAAAGTGATCAACCTCCGGAAACCACTCATGTTCAATGGTGAACAGCGGCCCCCCCGCCACCACCCGGAGGCCCGCCGCCTTGCTGCGGGCGATGATCTGCCGCGCCGACTCCCGCTGCACGGTCATGGCGCTGATGAACACACAATCCGCCCACCGGAGATCGTCGTCGGCCAGCCGCCTCACGTTGACATCCACCAGGCGCTTGCCCCAGTCGGCTGGCAGCATGGCGGCCACCGTCAGCAACCCCAGCGGCGGCGAGACGGCCTTCCGGCGCACAAACTTGAGCGCGTGTTTGAAGCTCCAAAACGTATCGGGAAACTCCGGGTAAATCAACAACACATTCATGGACCTGCTCTCCTTTTCGTCCCAGGAGGCGTTTCCTCACCCCCTGGTCTTAAGGAATATAACCCCAAAACCGGGCGCGCGGACCCGGAGACCGGCGAATCATACAATTTGTATAGGACATCCGTGCAGACTGTACGATCCAGGAGCGGGTTCCCGGCCCGGCCACTGGCCCGATCACCGGGCGGCGGGCGGCGCTTCGCCGGGGTTTTCCGACAGCCGGGCGACATCCTGAACGCGGGCGTAAGCGGCGTCCCAGTCGCCCGAAGCCGCTGGCTCATACCGCCTTAACTGGACGGAGCGCCGGATCAGCGCCCGCCCGGCTTCATGCGACTCCACATGGCCGGTGGTCATGGCCTGGACCATCAGGTTGCCCATGGCCGTCGCCTCGCCCGGCCCGGCGATGACCGGGCGGTTGGTCGCGTCCGCCGTCATCTGGCACAGCAGCCGGTTGCGCGAGCCGCCGCCGACGATGTGGATGACCTCCACCGCCTGCCCCAGCACTTCCTCCAGCTGTTCCAGCGTCTGGCGGTATTTCAGCGCCAGGCTCTCCAGGATGCAGCGCAGCACCGCGCCCCTGGTCTCCGGGACGGGCTGCCCGGTGCGCTGGCAGAACGCCCGGATGCGTCCCGGCATGTCGCCGGGGGTGCGGAAGTCCGGGCTGTTGGGGTGCGGGTCGATCACCGGGCCGAAGGCGGGCGCGGCGGCGGCCATCTCGACCAGTTCGTCGGGCGTGTACATCTCGCCCGCGCTGGCCCAGGTCTCCTGGCAGGACTGGACCAGCCACATCCCCAGGATGTTTTTGAGCAGCCGGAACGTGCCGTCCACCCCGCCCTCGTTGGTGAAGTTGTACTTCAGGCTCTCCGGCGTGATGACGGGCGCGCGCACCTCCGCCCCCATCAGTGACCAGGTCCCCGAACTGATGTAAGCAAAGCGGTTGTTTTCCGCTGGCACCGCCGCCACCGCCGAGCCGGTGTCGTGGGTCGCCACCGCGATGACCGGGCCGTCGATACCCCCCCGTTCCCGGAGGGAGGCCGGCAACGGTCCCAGCACCGTGCCCGGCGGGACCACCTCCGGCAGCATGCCGGTGGGAATGCCCAGCCGCTCCAGCAGGTCCCTGGCCCAGTCGTCGGCCCGTGGGTCGTAAAACTGCGTGCAGGTGGCGCTGGTGAACTCGACTACCTGGCGGCCTGTCAGCCAGTAATTGAGCAGGTCGGCGATGGTCAGGAAGGTGGCGGCGTGGCGCAGGGCGGGCGCTCCCGCCAGGGCCATGGCATAAAGCTGGTACAGCGTGTTGATCTGCATGAACTGGATGCCGGTGCGCGCGTACAGCTCCTCGCGGGGGACCTTCTCGAAGACCCGCGCCATCATGCCATCGGTGCGCCGGTCGCGGTTATGGACCGGGTTATCCAACAAGGCCCCACTTTCGTCCAGCAGGGCGAAGTCCACTCCCCAGGTGTCCAGCCCGATGCCGTCGGGTCTCCCCTCGGCGACGCCCTGCCAGGCGCGCAGGCCGGTCAGCACCCCGCTCCACAGGTACAGGATATCCCAGTACAGCGTGTTCCCCACCGGCACCGCCTGGTTGGGGAAGCGGTGTATCTCCTGCAGGGCCAGGCGGCCCGCCTCCAGCGTCCCCACCATGGCCCGGCCCTCCGAGGTACCGATGTCAAAAACCAGGTATCGCGGCATCCGACGCCCTCCTCCCGTGCGTCGTCAGAACTCGTAACAATGGGCGGCGTGCATCCACACCTTGGTGACGGCAATCGGCCACACGTTCTGGAACTGAATTTTGACGGTCACGGCGTCGTCCTGGTGGGCGGCGAAGCTGAAGCGGTAGATGTACTCGTTTTGCGGGGGCAGGTTCCAGGTATTCGTGCCGAAGACGGAACCGTTGTGCCACCAATCGGCGATCTGCCCGCCGCTGGCGCTTTCCACCACCCACCGCCAGTTCAGCAGCCGCTCCCAGCCCGGCGTATTTTCGGCAGAGGCCCAGATTTCGCCGCCCGCGCCGTCGTTCACCTGGACGAAGGGGTGAAAGATCGCCGTCACGGTGTAGGTGTGCCCGGCCTGCACCGGGACTCCCGACTGGCCCATCGCCCAGCTGAAGACCCGCCAGGTGCCGCCCATCTCCACCGCTGTGCGGGCGTAGCGCTCGTGCAGGTAGGCATGCAGCCCGACCACATTGCCGGGATCGCGCCACTGGCTGCGCACGCGCTCGGTGACCCCGCCTTCCAGCGGCACGCCCACGTACTCCTCCTGCCACCAGCCCGCCACGCCGTTGAGCCAGTAGCCGTAGTGCACCTGCGGCCCCAGCAGGTTGGGGTTTTCGCACAGCTCGCGCCCCTCGCCGGTGATCGGGCTATCCAGGGTGACCAGCGGCTCGGCGGACGCCGGCGGTCCGGCGCTGGTCGGGGCCGCCGCTACCGGCCCACCGCTGGGCGGCGGCGGGCGGACCTGCGCCACCGGCAGCGCCGCCGTCTCCCCCTGGATATCCAGGTTCCCGGCGAAAATCCATCCCTCGTGGACCCAGGCGGTGTTGTTGGGGTCAGGATAATGGTGAATCTGGTACCAGGTCTGGGTCTCGTCCCGGCCCACCACCGCCACTGTTACCCCGTCCGGCAGCACAAACACCACGTCATACCCCGTCCCCGACCCGCTCCGCACGTTGGTGCCGACGGTCGTCACCGCCTCCACCCCCGGCGCGGCGTCTGTGCCGGCCTCTTCAGCCGGGGCTGCTTCCGTTTCGGTTGGCGCGGCGGTGGGGCCGGGCGGCGGGGGTGTCGCGGTGGGAGTCATGGTGGGCGTCGTTGTGGCCGTGGGGGAAGGCATCCCCGTCGGGGCAGCCACCATCACCCGGACCCGGTCCGGTTCGCTGGCCGTGCCATCTTCCCGGTAAGCCACGACCGCCAGTTCGTGCGCGCCCAGGCTCGCCGCCGTCCAGTACAGGCTCGTCGAGACGGCGGCCTGGCCGCCCGCTCCTGGTGCCCACCACTCGGCGGCAGCCGCCCCGTCCGCCCACAGGACGATGCGGGCCACCCCCGCGCCGGGATCGGCTGCCTGGACCACCAGCAGCATGGCCGTCCCCGCCGGGTAAGTCACGTCGCTGGCGGGCACGACAATCGACACGCGGGGACTCCCCTGAGGCACAGACGCGCCCGTCAGCTGGCAGGCCACCAGCAGCGTGGCCGCCACCAGCGTGGCCACTCCAAGTCCGCCGATACCCTGGAACAGTCGTCCCATCGTCTCGCCTCCGCCCCCCACCCAGGAATTGTGAAAAATTTATAAAATCTGGCGATGGAGAGGCTCAAAACTGGCGGTTGACAAACGTTCGCGGGAAGCGGCCCTCGCCGCCGCTTCCGTGGGCTGGCAGGCCGTTCAGCGGGCGAGATACTGCCAGGCCAGCAGCCGCCGTTCGGCCAGCGCAACCAGCCCATACAGCGACAGGGCCAGGGCGGCCAGCGTCAGCACGGCCACGATCATCAGCGGCGTGTCAAACACCGCCCGCGAGGAATTCACCAGGAAGCCCAGCCCCGCCCCCGCGCTGACAAATTCCCCCACCACCGCGCCGATCACCGACAGCGTGGCGCTGACCTTCAGCCCGCCCATCAGCACGGGCAGGGCGGCGGGCGCTTCCAGATGGCGGAAGGTCTGCCAGCGCGTCGCTTCCAGGGCGCGCATGAGGTCGTGCAGCTCCGGCGCGACGCCGCGCACCCCCACGATGGTGTTGATCAGCATGGGAAAAAAGACGATCAACGCGCAGATCAGCACTTTGCTGGCCAGGCCGGACCCAAACCAGATCACCAGCAGCGGGGCGATGGCCACGATCGGCACGGCTTGCAGCGCCACCAGGTACGGCGTGATGATCCGCTCCAGCAGCGCGCTCCTGGCGATCAGGTAGCCCAGCAGCAGCGCCACGCTCGCCCCCACGGCCAGCCCCAGCAGCACCTCTTGCAGCGTGACCAGCGTGTGGCGCAGCAGGGAACCGTCCGCCACCACGGCCAGCAGCCGCGCCCCCACCGTGGCCGGGGCCGGCACCAGAAAAGCCGGATAGACCGCGCTGCGGAACAGCGCTTCCCAGCCGAGGATGAAGATCGCGACCAGCATCGGCATGACCAGGGCGCGTCCCCAGCCCGTTCTGAGCAGTCGAAACACGGCGACGCCTTAGTTAAACAGGATAAACCCACAGCGGCGCGACGACCGTCGGTATCCATGCCGCCGCTACGACCACCCACTTTGGTAGCGGCGCAAGGAATCGCGACGCCCCGCCGCCCGGACCCGGGGCGAGTATAGCAACCCGCCGGGGGTTTGTGCTACTATCGTGGGGCCGCTGGTGGGACGTTCGATGGTGCGCCCCACGGCGACCAAGCCAGCGCTGGGTCGACCGGGAGCGTGGATGAGCAAGCTGGGACTGCACATCGCGGGCACGTTAGAGGCGGCGGGCCTCAGCCTTGAGCAGATAGTCGCCGCCCACCCGCGCCTCATTGTGATCACCGACGATGGGGCGGCGCTCACGGCTCTGGATCAGGCGCTGGGGGACCGCTGCCTGCTGGTGAGCGGCACGGAGTCCCTGGGAACGGACTGGGGGACCTTTTGGGACGGTCCCGCCGGGAGGGACCTTAACCGGGCGCTGGCGCTGTGGGAGGAGGCTGCCCGGCCTCTGCTGGAGGCGGCCCCTTTCGCCTACTGGATGAGCTTCCAGGGCGTGCGGGACCGGGCGCACGCCGCCGCTTACGCCGCCTTCGAGGCCGCCCGCGTCGAACGGCTGGCGGCGCTGGACCGGCGGGCCTGCGTGGGCAACTTCGCCACCGGCCGGCCCGATCCCCGCGATCCGGCCTGGAAGGGCTTCCTGACCGCCTGCCGGGCGGCCCAGGCCCACGGCGGCCTGCTCGGCTTGCAGAAGTTCGGCGCGCTGTATCTGTGGACCGGCTATGGCTCCAACGAATGGACGGGCCGTGGCTTCCGCCTGGAGCGTAAGTTCCCGGAAGCGTACCACCAGGACGCCAGCCTGTGCCTGGGCTACCGCGCTCTGTACCGGGACTGGCTGGAACCGGTCGGGCTGGGCGCGCTGCCGCTGGTCATCACCGCCTGCGGGCTGGGGCCGACCGCTGACGCCATCACGGCGGCCCTCAGCGTGGACGGCCAGCCGACCGCTGGCTGGGCCACCTGCGCCCCCACCTGGCGGCGGCGTGACGGCGAGCATGACGCGGTGGATTTTTACCTGCGGCAGCTGGAATGGTACGATGCCCAGATCGCCCGCGATCCCGTTCTGATCGGGGCAGCGGTGGCTGGCTGGGGCGCGCATGACGCCTCGGCCATCGACGGTCGGCTGGCGGAGGGCCTGCTGGCCCACATCGCCGCCGGGCCGCCTCCCACCGATTCCCTGCGCCCGACGCCGTCCGGGTGGGGCCTCCCGGCGATGACCGCGGCAACGTCCCCGAACCCCGCTCAGCCGACCGCGCCGCCAGCGCCGGGGGCAGGGGGACGGTACTATTACGTCGCGGTGGATCACCCGGAGGTTTTTGACGCGCTGTGGCGGGAGGGCCAGCCGCTGGCTGAGGCGGCCCGCGCCCTCCTGACCTGGCGCGAGGCGGGCGGGCGGTTTTTCCTGCAAACGGATGATCCGGCCATCTGGCGACGGCTGTACCAGTACGGTCAGCTGCTGGCCCAGCGGTTGAATGCCGGGATCGACGGCGGCGAGATCGACCCTGCTTCGCGGGACCCGTAGCTGGCTGGACGATACCGGGTCGGCGACCGCCCGGCGCTGCGGGCGATGAGGGCCTTCGCCGGCGCAACCGATTGCTCTGGAGAGGTGTCACCGACGATGATCACAACCGAACGGCTTTACGTCCACGACTCCTACACCACGCAGTTCACGGCCCGCGTCATGGAGGCGATTCTGGATGGCGACCGCCCGGCGCTGGTCCTGGACCGGACGTATTTTTACCCCACCAGCGGCGGCCAGCCGCACGACACCGGCCTCATCAATGGCCTGGAAGTGCTGGATGTGGCGGTCCGCGAAGCCGACGGCGCGGTGCTGCACACGGTCGCCGGAGAGCCGATCCCCCCTGTGGGCGCGGCAGTGACCGGCGCGGTCAACTGGGCGCGCCGCCTGGATCACATGCAGCACCACACCGGCCAGCACATCCTGACCTGGGCCTTTGTCCAGGCCGCGGCGGCCGGCACGGTCAGCTTCCACCTGGGTGAGGAAGCCGCCACCATCGACCTGGACCGCCCGGACCTGACGCCGGCCCAGATCGATGCCGCCGAGGACCTCGCCAACGCTGCGGTGGGGCGGAACCTGCCAGTGCGGGCCTGGTACCCGACGGCGGGCGAACTGGCGAACCTGCCCCTCCGTAAGGTGCCGGTGATCGACGGCCAGTTGCGCGTGGTGAGCATTGGCGACCTGGACTGCACGGCCTGCGGCGGGACCCACGTCGCCCACACCGGCGAGATCGGGCTGATCAAAGTCACCCGCGCCGAAAAATACAAGGACATGACCCGCGTCGAGTTCCGCTGCGGGACCCGCGCCCTGCGCGACTACCGTCACAAGCATGCCCTCCTCCAGCAGGTGGCCGCCGACCTGACCATCGGCTTTTGGGAGCTGCCGGCGGCCATCGCCCGCCTCCAGGCGGAGATCAAACAGCTTCGCGCCGACTGGCGCGCCGCCCGGCAACGGTTGCTGGCCCTGGACGCCCAGGAGCTTTGGGAAACCGCCGCCGAGCGGAACGGCGTCCGCGTGGTCGTCCGCGCCTGGGAGGCCGCCGACCGCCAGCCGGACGAGCTGCCCGCCCTGGCCAGCCGCCTCATCCAGGAACCCCAAACGGTGGCCCTGCTGGGCCTGGCCGGGGAGAAGGCGCAGATCGTGATGGCCCGCTCGCCGGACCTGCCCGACCTGGACCTGGTCCCCTGGCTGCGGGGCGTGACCGGCGCGCTGGCGGGCGGCGGCCAGGGGCGCGGCGGCGGACGCCCGGACTTCGCCCAGGGCGGCGGCATGAGCGCTGACCTGCCCGCCCTCGCCGCTGTGTTACGCCAGGCGGGGGAGGCCATCCTGGCGGCGGCCAACGGATAAAAGGAGTCAGGGGCCAAAATGCAGGAACTTTCCGAGCAGATTGTGGTTTCGACCGAGTTTCGCCGGATCAACGTCGGGGCCATCGGCACCGGCCGCGGGATCGTATGCGTGGATGTCCCCCCCTATCCCCGGGAAGCTCGCTACTGGCGGGCGCTGCTCCTGGAGCACTTCAAGCAGCCGATCCGCTATATCGTCCTGACCGACACCCACCGCGACCGCCTGTTGGGCCTGCACTGGTTCGAGGAGGCCCAGATCATCGCCCACGACACGGCCCATGCCGCCCTCAAAGCGCTGCCGGGCACGTTTGTGGATCAGGCGGCGGACGCGCTGTCCGAGACCAGCGACGAACGGATGTCCTTCTCCGGGGTGCGGCTGCGCCAGCCCCGTATCACCTTCAGCGAGCGGATGACCGTTTACGTGGACGGCTTCCCGGTACCCTTGCTGGCCATGCCCGGCCCCACGCCGGGTAACATCTGGGTCCACCTGCCTGACGCGCGCGTGGTCTTCACCGGGGATAGCGTGGTGCTGGGCCAGCCCCTCTACCTGGGACAGGTCCAGAGCAAAGCCTGGCTCAACAGCCTGACGCTGCTGCGCCGCCCGCGCTTCGCGGCGGACGTGATCGTGCCGGGGAGGGGGCCGCTGACCGACAAGGAAGCGACTCAACAGGTCTCGGAACTGGTGCGTTATCTGCGGCGGCGGGTGCAGCGGCTGTACAGCTCCGGGCGGGCGCGCGCCGAGATCGCCGACATCGTGCCCGGCGTCCTGGAACAGCTTGCCATCTCCCTTGAGCAGGAAGACGTTCACCGCCGGTTTAAGCTCGGCCTGGAATCGATCTACGACGAACTCCGGCTGGAAGACGACACTGATACGTGAGCGAGCCGGGGTCCTGGCGACGACGGTCGTCTTTCCCCGACGGCGCGAACGCCATACAATAAGGCTGTCAGGCTGCCGGGGTGTGAGGAGTCCGCCATGACGCCGGTGAACCCGAACGAGGCATTGTGGGAGATCAACAACGAATACCGCAAGCGGCTCAGCCTCCTCATGGGGCACATGAAGCTGCTGGAGCACCTCCTGCACATGCAGGGCAACGTCGAACCCGCCTTGCAGGCCGCCATCCGCCGGGTTCGGGTCACGCTGGAGGACATTGACGCCGATCATCATGAGTGGCGGCACGCCTACTATTACCAGGTCCCCGACGGCGGCCACAAGCGCCGGATGGTCAGTCATCCCCAGGCGGTGCAGCTGGCCCTGCAAACTTTCTCGGCGATGCTCAGCGAGCATCTGGCGGCGCTGAACGCGATCGCGGCCACCGTGCGCGGCCTGCCCCGCCCGGCCCCGTCCCTGACGCGGGTGATCAAAGGCGGTGACCTGTGGCAGATGTGCCTGGAGGGCCTCGAGTCGCTGGCGACCTATGACCAGTTCGTGCGTGACGAACTGGCCGGCCAGTCGCCGCGCCTGCGGGGAGTCCCCTAACGCCCCACCGTGATCGTCCCCAGCACGATCGAGTGATCGACCACCGGCTGCCCTGCCGCATCGGTGGCGGGGACGCGGTCGAAGTTGACCGGCTCGTACAGCCCGGTGTGGACCTGGTACTGGCCGGGCGGCAGGTCCTCCGGCAGGGTGATGCTGAAGGCGTCCACAGCGGTCATGTCCGGCGGCCAGTCGGAGGTGGGAAAGCGGCTGTCAAAGGGCTGCCGGTCGTGCACCCAGTAGTCGCTCCTGTTGGCGTGAAACAGGTGGATGAACTGCGTCAGGTCGAGGTCTACGGCGGGGCTGGCCCCGGTCTGCCACCAGAAGGCCAGCGGCGTTTCCTCCCCCAGCGTCGCCGTCTCCGGCAGGGAAAAACCGGCCAGCGTGAGACCCCCCTCAAACCGGTAATCGGCCCGGACCGGCGGCTCCGGGGCCGGTGCATCGGCCAGCACCGGCAGGCTGAACAGCAGCAGCGAATCGGGCGTGATCAGCGGGCGCTCGGCCTCCGCCACCGTCAACCCCTCCAGGGTGGCCTCGCCCCCGCCGGGGTTCTCACGAGCCTTCCACACCCGCGCCATGATCCAGAAGCTGGCGGGCAGCGGCGGCAACTCCTCCGGCAGGACCAGATGCACCGTATTCCGCACCGTGAACCCCGGCACCCACGCCGTGGAAGGATACTCCCAATTGCCGAGCTGCACGTCGTACTGCGTCAGGGACTCGACCTCCGGATGAGTCAGCACGTGCACCGACAGGTTGTAGGTGGCGTCCAGGGTCCGGTCCGTGCGGAAATACACCGCCAGGTCCAAGGTGTCGCCCGGCGCGGCCACCTCCCGCGACGTGGTATAGCCCACCATCGTCAGGGGAGTGCCCTCATAGGTCACGTGGAGCGGCCTGGGCAGGATCAGGCCCTCCAGCGTCGGAAGGAACCACAGGTTGCTGGCAGCCAGGAAGACCCACAGCGCCGCCCCCCCGCCCAGCCACCGCCGCAGGAGCCGCCAGTGACCTTCCGGGATTCTGGCCCGCGCGTAGGAGACCAGCGTCACCAGGATCAGCGTGACCCCCGCCATCTCCAGAAACTCTTCGAACACCCCATACATCCAGCAGCCAATACCCAGAAAGTCGCTGCTACAGGTGAACCAGTCCAGGCGAACAACCAGCAGGTCGAGGGTGTGCTCGTTGGAGAAGGCGTCCAGCCCGACCCCGGCGAACCCCATCATCCCCAGCCCCAGCAGCATGAAGGCCAGCACATAACCATCTTTCCTGAATCCAAACCAGAACGCCGCCAGCGTCAGCCCGACGAGGATGGTCCCACTGAGCGGGAACAGAAAGCGCCACAGCAGCACAGTTTCATGCAGCGCGAAGTACTCGTCCAGAAACAGGTAGGCGAATACCGCCGTCAGCAGGAACCAGTACAGGCGCTGGTAGGCGCGGGGCCAACCGCCACGCCAGCCGATCGTCAACGCCGTCAGGGCCAGGACCAGATATTGGGCGGCGGAATACACCCCGACCGCCGCCAGCTCGGAACTGGGATGCAGGAACCACTCCCAGAACGTCATCTTCTGGTAGTCCACCGACAGCAGGGGCACAAAAATGAAGGCCAGGACTATTTCCACCACGCTGAGCGCGTAAAACAATCGAAGGGTGGGCGGGCGCAGGAACCGCCGCAGCAGGGCCGTCATCAGCGTGAGGTATCCGCCCGCCACCGCCGCCAGCAAGATGTACATCCGCATGTCCTGGTCCATGCCCCCATCCTCCCCCGCCAGCCGCGACGCCCGCCATGCTGCCGCCACCCAACATAAAACCACCCCGGTCGGGGTGACGGGCGTGGCCGATACTCAGGCCCCCTTGGCGGCCTGAACATCCCTCAAATGATTAGGAGTGACGCAGATACCTCGCAAAACAAGAGACTCCATGTAACATCGCCATGCATGGCGACGCTACTATACGCCACATGTGGGACCTTTCCCGCCGAAAAGCGGCCCCCAACAACCCAACTGCGTAAGTCCTGATGATAAGGGTCGGCGGCGCGGCTCGCAACTTTTGGTTGGCGGGCCAGGAAACAAACAGGAGCGACCGACCGGTCGCTCCTCTGGAGTTTGGCACTTTAAGGAGCCTGTGGGCGGAGGGCACAGGCAGTTGTTGGGGTGTAAAACGGTTTACAGGGTGATAGAGGGGGTCAAGAACGGGCTGCCCCATAAGCGGCGTTGAACAAGCCCTGGA
>DAOTXK010000395.1:0-6418 GCA_034435395.1 Anaerolineae bacterium
CCCGCCCCAGGGCGGGTCCCAGCCCCGCCCCTACAAGACCTACGACACCCTGGTCTACAACGACTGGCTGACGCTCCAGGGCATCCCGGCGGAGGCGTTCGACTATCGGCTGGGCAACCGCAGCGCCCTGGAGTGGATCGTGGACCAGTACCAGGTTAAGACGGACGCCCGCAGCGGCATCACCTCCGACCCTAACGGCTACGCGCCGGACGATCCCCAATATATCGTGCGGCTGGTGGGGCAGGTGATCACGGTCAGCGTGGAGACGGTGAAGATCGTGGGTTCGCTGCCGGATTTCCGATCCGGCTGACCGCTGACCGCCAGCGGCTAATACAGCGCATTGCGCCACACGGCGTCCAGCACCTGGAGCGCGGTCAGGTTGCGCATGGCGTAACCGTAGGACAGGTTCTCCGGTGTGAAGCGGGCCGCCGCACTGTAGTCGCCGGGTGGCCAGGAGAGGTGCAGCCCGTCGGCGGCCAGCCCCCGGTTGGGCAGCCCAATGACCGTGTGATAGAAGTCCAGCAGCGGCACGTCAAACGCCCGCGCCGCCGCCGTGATGAGGGCGTTAAAGGCATCCACCGCCCCCTCATAACCGCCGCGCGGCGGGATGGTGGTCAGCACCGGGATCACGCCCCGCTCGATGGACAGCGCCACGATGCGATCCAGGCCGGCGCGGAATTCCTCCCCGGACAGGACGGCCACATCATTGGAGCCGAACATGATCAGGGCCACGGCGGGCCGCACCACACGGTACTCGCAGGCCAGCGGCGATTCCCCCGCCCGGCAGAGGGCGGCATCGGCCCGCGCCGGGTCGAGGACATCGGCGACCGTCCAGCCGTTGTCCGCCGCCAGCGAGACGTTGGAGAAGGAGTCGCGGCCCTCGCGGGCGATGGGGGCCGAAAAATGGGCCAGCGCCGGGTAGAGGTAACTGTACTCGCCCAGGTCGTAGGTCCCCCAGCCGAAGGGATAGAGCACATAGGTGGCCACCGTCAGGCTATCCCCCACCTTGGAGAAAACATTGGCCCGGTTGCCGCGCGCCTGGCCGTCCAGGTAAATCTGGCGGGCGTGCCCGGTGAGGCCGGAGATGGCCGGGACGGGCGGCGGAGCGGCGTTGCTCTGGAAGTAGGCCGCTGCCGTGACCGCCGCGATTCCCGCCGCCGAGGTGGGTCGGGCCTGGCTCCAGTCCACGTCCTGGTCCACATAAGCGGCCCACACCCAGCCGGTAAAACCCTCCGCCGTGGCGACCTGCAACCACCGCCCATCCGCCGAGCGACCGATCACGCGCAGCGGGGCGAACTCCACCAGATTGGCGATGCGAGGGCTGCCCTCGTCCGGCGCGGCGCGCAGGCGCAGCCCACCGCGTCCCTCGGCCACCTGGGCGTCAAAGAGCGGGGTGGGCGTGGCTGTCGGCGGCATGGTCGGCGAGGGCGTGCGGGTGGGCGCAGGGGTGATGGTATAGGGCACCACCAGCGTCTCCGGCAGGGCGATGGGGCCGGGCGTGCGGCTGGGGGCAGCGACCAGAGTCAGGTCCAGGGTGGGGACGGCGGTGCCCGTGGCGAGGGGGGCGGCGGGGGGCAGCGTCACCGTGGCCGGGGGGACGACCGCCGGGAAGTTGCAGCCAGCCAGCAGAGTCAGCCCGATCAGCAGGAAGGCAAACGCTCGCCAGGACATTTCATCTCCACAACCTGTGCCAACGGATCGACGTCGCCAATGGCCGGGCGGTCCGGCGGCGCGTCGCCGGGTATGATACCTGCTGTTGCCCAAAAATGGGACACTTTCGCTATGGCCGGCCCGGGGAAAACGTGCCATAACGGCGACCAGGCTTCTCGTCCGGCCTGACCATCTCGCCAGCCTCCGCTATAATGGGGGTGCGGAGAATGGGGGAACAAGGGGACCATCCCGTCATGTCTGGGTCTTGCAGACCAGGGATGGCCAGCGCGTGGGGGGCCGTTAAGGCCGGTGACTCAACGGCACGGATCGCGCGAGCGACCCTCGAAGCAGGGGGTATATCCCCCTGGCCGCACCGTTAGGGCCGTTGAGCCAGCGCCTGTTGCCGGTTTGTCTTCAGGATAAGGAAGCTCCATTCACGTCTGTTGGTGTAATGAGGAAAAAAACGCCATGTCTCGCAAAGCCCTTCTGTTCACCGTGAGCCTCGCGCTGCTGCTGGTCCTGGTTATCGGCCCGGTGCCCTGGCCGGTCAGCGCCCAGGGAGGCGCTTCTGGCGACGTGATCTCCAACCTCAACGTGCGCCTGGGGCCAGGGCCGCAGTTCGGGGTGATCACCACCCTGGCCCGTGGGGCGCAGGTGGCAATTGAGGCGCGCAACCCGGTCGGCGACTGGGTGCTGGTCCACACGCCGGACGGGGACGTGCGCGGCTGGGTGGCCACCCGCTATCTGATCTGGCACGGGGCGAACCTGGTTTCCCTGCCGGTCGTCGATCAAACGGTCGGCGCCAACGTCCCGGTCTACGTGCCCGGCCTGGAAACCGCCGCCGTGGGCGCAGCCGTGGAACAGGTCACCGCCGCCACCATCACCGCGACCCTGCTGCGCCAGGGAGCCAACACCGCCTACCCCTCGCTGGCCATGCTGCCCCGCGACGCCCCGCTGAGCCTGGAAGCGCGCAGCCAGGACGGCGAGTGGATTCTGGTCCACACCGCCGACCAGCGGTATCGCGGCTGGGTGATCCGCAACCACGCCAACCTGACGGTCGAACCCGCCTCGCTGCCGGTGAGCTACGAAGTGATGAGCGGGGAGGCCATCAACACCATCCTGCTGGCCCGCCTGCAAGCTGTGCCCGTCATCCCGACCCTGTTCTCCCAGCGCACCCGCCAGATTTTCTCTTACGGGCAGGAGCAGGGTCAGAACCGTCGCGTGTTCTCCAAGCTCGGCGACTGCCAGACTGAGCACGAAGGTTACCTGCTGCCCTTCGGCGTCGGCGAGTACCTCCTGGGCGAGCAGTACGCGCCCTTGCAGGCCACCATCGACTTCTTCGGCGTCTCGCCGCGCCACGGCGTGGCCAACTCCTTCGTCAACCAGAGCATGGCGGCGGAGAGCGCCTTCACCACCGCGGCGGTGCTGGACCCGGTGTGGGCCGACCCCGGTCACTGCCAGGCGGGTGAGACGCCGCTGACCTGCGAGTACCGGCTGGTGCGGCCCGCCGTGGCCGTGATCATGTTCGGCTCGGTGGACGTGCGGGTCCACACCATCGAGCAGTTCGCCTACCACCTGCGCCGGATCGTGGAGCAGTCCATCGACCGGGGCATCATTCCCCTGCTGAGCACCTTCCCCAACAGCGGCGAGGCCGATTACGACAAAACCCTCCAGTTTAACGCCCTGGTGCTGGACGTGGCGGCGGAGCAGCAGGTGCCGGTGATGAACCTCTGGCGGGCGCTGCAACCGCTGCCCAATCTGGGTCTGGCCGAGGATAACTACCACCTCTCCTATAAAGGCGAACGTTTCATCTCCTTTGCCGACGGGGATCAGGACCGCTATGGCTTCGCGCTGCGCAACCTGGTCGTGCTGCAAACGCTGGACGCGCTGCGCCAGCAGGTGTTGGGATAAGCGGCGCGGCGACGGGTTTTGCGTTCGTCCGATCAAACGCTGGGGCGGCCCTGCCAGGTCGGAGGGGCCGCCCCGTGAATTCCGGGAGCGTGTGAGGACTGCCCCGTCAGGTATAATGATTAAGAGAGTCTCGGCTAAAAGGGAGCACGAGTGGCGACGCGCAGGCAGAATGAGATCGAGTATCCTGATTGGGAAGACCTCCCCGGCGGTGGCCGTCGCTACTGGCGAGACCGCAGCGGCAGAAGTGGCTTCCAGCGAATGGTCAAGATCGTTGATGCCGACGAAAACACGTTACAGGTCATCCAAGAGATATACAACAATGATGGCGAGTTGGTTGAGCAGCATCAGAAATATCCAGAAGACACAGGACATCAGATCATCAAAAAAACCTGATGGCTAAGCAGGGAGACAGCGCATGATCACACGCCAGGTGGTGAGCGATCAATTACTGGCCTATCTGAACGGAAAGATAACACTGGCCGCGCTGGTCGATTGGGCCGAGAACAGCCTGGTGACTGGCGGATTCGGTCCCGACGAGGATGTCGATCGGCTGATGGATATTGTCATGTATCTCGCTGGAGCAGACACCGATTATTTCCCACTGACGTGGGAAATCTGCCAGGACTTCATGAGACAGTTGGGGACGCCGGTCAAGGTTGTACCTGCACCTACCCCATGACGGGTGCAAATACCGCAGGGGGTTCCTTACCGCCCTCAGCCCCTGGTCGTGTTGACGCGGTGGATGCGCAGCCGCCCGCCGAACAGGCCAGCCACCTCGTGGCGGCGAACTTCGACGACCTCCATGTCGCCGAGGTCGCCCAGGGTGGTGAAGTGCCGCTGGAAGGACGCCCCCAACAGCGGGGAAAAAATCAGCGCCCCGATCACCATCAGCACCACCGTCGGGAAGCGTTCCAGCCGGTCCTGCCAGTTGCGTTGCATGCCCGCCGTGCCGACCAGGGCCGCCAGCGAAGCGATCACGCCGGTGGTCAGCAGGTTGGTGCCGCAGTTGGGGTGGATCGCCAGTTCGTGTTCGCCGCCCCGCAGACGGGTCAGCGCCTCGTCCAGCGCCCGCTCGACCTCCTCAGTGGTGACGTTCCCATAGAGGTAAAAGCCGCGATGGTCGCTGCGCCCGGCCAGGCGAAGGCGCTGGCGGCGGCTGGTGGAGTTACGCGCCAGGAGGTGGATGGTGGCGTGCTCCAGGCCGTGGTTGCGCCGGATGCGCCGGATGGTGGGGATATTGAGGATCGGCGACGCCAGGGCCGCCAGGTTTTGCACCAGTCCCATTGACGTTGGCTTTGCTCTCATCTGCCGGACAATCTATGCTCCCTGGGGGCCTATTGTATCGCGAATGGGCGGAGTCTGCCTCTCCGCCGTCGCGCGGGCACCGCATCGTAATGCGCCGCTACGTCTTCGGAGTTCAGAGGCATTTCCCCGTGGCGTCGGACTGGGGTCCGACGACTGAGGTCCGACGACCGGCGCATCACCATGCGCCGCTACGTCGTCGGGGTTCATGAGTCCAGGCCGAACAGCTCGTCCAGCCAGGCGGCGAGTTCGTCGCGCACGCGGCGGAAGACGGCCCTCTGCTCCTCCGGTGGGGCGGCGGCGGGATCGGGGAAGTCCCGGTGGAAACGCGTCGCCGGGCCGGGAAAAACCGGGCAGGCCTCGGCGGCGCGGTCACACACCGTCAGCACATAGTCGAAGGGCTGGCCCAGGAACTGGGTCAGCGGCTTGGACCGGTGGCCGCTGATGTCCAGCCCGATCTCGGCCATAGCCTGAACAGCGCCGGGATGCACCTGCCCGCTGGGCTGGCTGCCCGCGCTGAAGACCTCAAAGCGGTCGCCGCCTCTGGCGCGGAGCAGCCCCTCCGCCATCTGGGAGCGGGCCGAGTTGCCGGTGCACAGGACGAGGACACGTTGTCGGGGTGTCATGGGTTATCCTCCTGATCGCCGCCACTGGCGGGGTGGGATGTGGAGCAGTTTTATCGCTTATCCGCCGGAAAGACAAATTCTCCCGCCCGGACCGGTCAGCCCGGTGGCGGAGGCAGCTCCGGCTCGCGAGCCGGCCCGGTCCGCTGCCAGACGCGCCGCCCCAGCCAGGCCAGGACGACCGCCATCGCCAGCCCGACCAGCGTCAGGCCAGCAGCCTGGCCCTGGCGGGCCGGATAAAACTCCTGGATCGGCGTCAGCAGGATCAAAACCGTCAGCGCGCCGGCGAGCAGCGCCATCTGGCCTCGCTCGCTCCAGGGCAGGCCGTCGCCCAGCGCCCGCAGCGCCAGCCAGCCGCCCAGCGCCGCCCCGCCGACCAGCAGCAGCACGGTCAGCGGCGGCGGCAGATCGGCCTCTGGCCCCAGCCAGGCCGTCACGAACTGGACCAGCGCCGCCCCGAAGCCGACCAGCCAGAACCAGAAGGCGGGCCGGAGGCGCGGCGAGGCGGGCCGCTCCGGGGCGGGCAGACGCCTGGCCCCCCACCCCAGCGCGGCGATCAGGGCCAGCGTCAGCAGATGGTCGATGGCGGGCGGGCGGTAAGCGGTGAGCAGCAGGAAGCGGGCGAATAACAGGAAGTTGTTGACCATCCAGGCCGCCGCCAGCGCCCGGAACGCCCGGCGGCCCAGCCACCGCGCCGACTGCCGGGCCGGGAACATCAACCGGGCCAGCAGGACCGGGCTGGCGATGCTGAAGGACGCATGGAAGATCGTCCGGTGCACGGCCCATACCCAGTTGATCCCCAGCCAGCGACCGTAGGAGGCCATCCCGTGGAGGCCCTCCCAGGTCGGGTTAAACAGGCCCCCGACGACCAGCCCCTCCTCCACCAGCCCGTAAGCAGCGCCCAGGGCCAGCAGCGTGGGCCAGCCCCCGCC
>DAOTXK010000396.1:0-6161 GCA_034435395.1 Anaerolineae bacterium
GCCCAACTCGCATCCCCACACCCCTCGCCTACAACCCGTCGCTGGCCTGATTCTGCCGCCTCCCGCCCGATTAGACAACCGACTCCGGCAGCGTCCTCCGTGCCGCGCCCCCGCTCACGGGATAACTTCCAGCGGCGGGAGTCCCCTGCCTCACCACCCTGCCCTCTTTAACCTGATATTTTTCATCCCATTTGCCAGCTTCGAGGCCGGCAGGTATGATCAACCGTGACTGTGTATGGCCGCCCGAACGTCTCACCCCGTTGGTTGCACCGAGGGACATCCTGATGAGCGAATACCCCCCACCCCTGGCCGCCATCCTGGCCCAACTGCCGGAAACCCTTCAGCAGGAAGTGTACGACTTCGCGCTGTTTTTACTGCAAACCCGCGTCCCACCGCCGGAAAGGTGGCGGAAGGCGTTTTATATCTGCCCCGTCTGCTTTGAGACCTCACCCTGGCCAGCCGAGTGCCACGATCACCCGATGATCCCCTGCCACCCCGACCGGCCCGAAGATTGCCAGCCGGTCCGCGACGCCATGGGTCACCTGCAAGCCCGCGCCCCGCGCTGGTTCATCCAGGCCGTCAGCCGGGGACGCGGGGGATAACACTGGCCCGTCCGGCGTGGTCCCCGCCCCCACCGGCGCAACCCGGCCCGGAAAAACCCGTATATATCTGATGAGGGACCACAGGCCAGCCACGGTCGCCGTCCGGCCAGTCGCGGGGCCAGCGTGGGCTGCTGAGGTCCTCAGGCACCGCCTGCGCTTGTCCCAGCCACCAGATGGTGAGGAGAGTGTTCTGATGCGCAATTTTCTGCTGCGGCTGATCGTGAATGGGATCGCCATCGTCATCGTGGCCGCGCTGCTGCCCGGCATCCGCATCGCCAACAACGACCTCGGCACGCTGGCCATCATCGCCCTGGTGATCGGCCTGGTCAACGCCATCATCCGGCCCGTGGTCATGATCCTGAGCTGCCCGTTTATCATCCTCTCGCTGGGCATCCTGATCCCCGTCATCAACGGCCTGATGTTTATGCTGGTCGACTGGATCGTGGGCGACCGGCTGACGATCGATAACTTCGGCTGGGCCATCCTGGGCGGCCTGGTGATGATGGTCGTGGTGCTGATCCTGGAAAGCGCCCTCGGCCTGCGCGAGGACGACCGCCGGCGACGCCAGGAACGACGGGAGCGATAAGGCCCGTCCCGATGAACGGTCCCCCCGATCCCGGCAGCCCCGCCTAACCCAGCCGCTCCAGCGGCTCCCGACGATGTTCGACCCGGATCACCGGACCGGGCACCGGCGCGGCCCAGCGGCAGGCATTGCTGATCACGCGCAGCACCTCCGGCTGGTAATAGATGGGATAGGTCTCATGGCCGGGCCGGAAGTAAAACACTCGGCCCCGGCCCCGCCGCCAGCAGCACCCGCTGCGGAAAACCTCGCCGCCCTGGAACCAGCTCACGAAGACCAGCTCGTCCGGCTGGGGGATGTCGAACGGCTCGCCGTACATCTCGGTGTGCGGGATCTCGAAGTACTCGCCCAGCCCCTCAGCGATGGGGTGCCCCGGCGCGACCACCCACAGCCGCTCTTTCTCGCCGATCTCGCGCCACTTGAGGTCGGCGGATGTGCCCATCAGGCGCTTGAAGATTTTGGAGTGGTGGGCGGAATGGAACACGATCAGCCCCATGCCGTCCAACACACGCTGCTGGACGCGGTCTACGATGGCCTCCTGGACCTCTTTGTGCGCCAGGTGCCCCCACCAGGTCAGCACGTCAGTCTCGGCCAGCAGGGCCTCGGTCAGACCGTGCTCCGGCTCGTCGAGGGTGGCCGTCCGCACGGGGAAGCCCTCCGCCTGGAGATGCCGGGCGATGGCCTGGTGCATGCCGTCCGGGTAAACCTCCGCCACCGGGGGATGGGTTTTTTCCTGGCGGTACTCGTGCCATACCGTGACCCGCGGCAAATCAGACATGGATTCTCCTCCTCTGATACCACTAGCGCCCGGCTGTCCTGGTTGACCGCTGGGGCGACCGGCGCGGATGTACCGACGGCGCGCCGTCCGGGCGATAGTCCCGATACTGCGGCGAATTATAGTGCAGGTGGCCGGGAAGTCCCACGCGCGAGGGACAACTGACGTCAGGCCGCCGGGCGGGGAGTATCCTGAGTGGACAGGCGATCGATAAACGCCATGATGGCCTTTGCCCGCGCCCCCCAGGTGTACCGCTCAAAGGCCAGCCGCCGCGCCGCCGCCCCCAGCCGCGCCCGCAGCTCAGGATCGTCATGCAGGCGAACCAGCGCCGCCGCCATCGCCCCCACGTCCGAGGGCGGGACCAGCAGCGCTGTCTCCCCATCGGCCACGATCTCGGCGGTGCTGGGCAGGTCCGTCGCCAGGATGGCCCGCCCGCCCGCCATGTACTCAAACAGTTTGATCGGCGAGGCATAGTAGGCGAAGTGTTCGGTCCAGGGGAAGGGCATGGCGGCCACATCGAAGGCGGCCAGGGCGCGGGGCACTTCCGCCGCCGGGACCTGTCCCAGCGCGTGGAAGCGCTCACCCGGCAGGCCCAGCCCCGTCCACTGCTGCCGGTACCGCGCCGCCAGGTCATCGGGGCCGCCGACCAGCAGCAGGTGCAGCGGACGGTCGGCGCGGGCGATGGCCTGGATCAGATCGTCCACGCCCTTGCCCATGTTGAGGGTGTGCAGGCGGCCCAGGTAGCCGACGATGACGGCTTCCGGCGGCAGGCCCAGCGCGGCCCGCGCCTCAGCCGGGGTCGGCAAACCCTGGAAACGCGCCGCCCGGATGCCGTCCGGGGCGACCAGCACCCGCTCCGCCGGGACGCCCAGCCCGATCAGGCGCTCGGCCAGGTGGGCCGTCACCGCGATCGCGCCGCCGATCTGCCGGGCCAGGTCGGCCTGGGCCTGCCGCCGGCCCGGTTCAGCGGACAGGCTGTGCACCTCCCAGAAGATTCGCCGGGCCGGTTTGAAGCGCCGCAGGAAGGCCAGCACCAGCGGGTGCCGCCCGTAATACACCGCGTCCGGCGCGGCACGGCGCAGCATCGCCAGCAGGGACAGGCTGTAGGTGGCCGTTTGCAGGTAAAAGACCGCCTGCGAGAAGGCATTGGTCCGCCCGCCGGTCAGGCCGATCAGGTCGATGCACGGCACAGCGCGGATGGTGAACGCGGGCGGCAGGTCATAGTAGACCCAGGGATCGAGACCGCGCAGTTCCGGCGGCTGGCCCAGCCGCCCCGGATAGAGGGTGACATCGGCGTGGGCGGCCAGGGCCTCGCAGTTGTGCATGATCTGGAGGCCGTGCGCCTTCTCGGTTGGCAGACGGATGTTACCGACGTAGTGGAATTGTTTCACCCCAGGCCCGCTTTCGCCGCCATGTCCTCGCCGTGGCCCGGAGTGTACATCACTTGGCGCAAATCCTCACGGCCCATCCAAAACAAACCGGCGGCCAGGCCGCCGCCGATTGAGAAGCTCGTTCGGGTCAGGAACATCAACTGCGCGAAGCCGCCCGGTCCGGCAGGCGGCGTTATTCCCTGGCCGGATGACGACGGGTCAGCCGCCGCGTCCAAACAGGCGGCAGGGCCGCTACCGGGCCGCCGCCGACCAGCTCTCCGCCACCACCGGGCGCTCCAGCCGGGTCGGTCGCGGGATGGCCGGCTGGGTCTCCAGGGAAGCTGCCGGCTCCCGCCTGACCCGCTGGCGGCGCGGCCAGACCGTCTGCCCGATCACCGCCCGCCCGACGATGACCGCCCCCGCCAGGAACACCGGCAACCGCACCACCCACAGCAGATCACCGGCCTCGGCGGCGCTGACGGTCTGCCCTTCCCCCAGGATAAACGCCGGCAGCGCCAGCAGGATCAGGACGATGGCCAGCCCCATCAGCAGGCAGTAAACCACGGTATACCCCTTCAGAGCGGCAATCCAGATTTGATAAAGACGCATGTGTTTCATGTCGACGATCTCCTGTCCCGATACGGCCGTGCGATAAACGAACCATGCAGATAATTAACGTTCCGATAGTTGAGTTTATGCTTCGTCAATTTAATCATACCCGAATCAGCCCCGCCGGATGGTAAATTTTTCTAAATTCCGGCGACATGGCCGACCCAGTTGCCGCCGCCCTCGATTCCCGTCATACTGGCCGCCAAACCGCTTGCCATCCTCAGGTGAAAGGCGCAGGATTTATGATCAGACTCAACCACCGGCGGGAGCCGGACTTCGATCTGCTGCGGCGGGCCATCCTCCGCCAGGGCCAGTTGGACCGCGTCCCCTTGCTGGAACTCAAAGCCGACGATGAGATCATCGCCGCCGTGATGGGCGTCGATTACCGCCCGCCGCGCGACGCCATCGAGCAGCGCCGCTGGACGGAAATCCTGGTCCGGTTCTGGATGGCGATGGGCTACGACGCCGTGCGGCTCAAATCCGGCCTGGACCTGCCGCGCACCAGAATCGCCGCCGTGGACACCGCCGCCCTGCCCCGCGCCCGGCGCGAGTGGCAGAGCGAGACCGATGGCCCCATCGCCACCTGGGCCGACTTCGAGGCGTATCCCTGGCCGCGCCCGGAGGACGCCGACTTCTCCGATATCGAAGTCGCGGCCCGCCTGCTGCCGGACGGCCTGAAGCTGCTGATCAGCCCCTACGGCATGCTGGAGCCGCTGATGTGGCTGATGGGCTTCCAGCCGTTCGCCCTGGCCCTCTACGACCAGCCGGACCTGATCGCGGCCATGGCCGAGCGGATCGCGGCGATTTACATCCCCATCGCCGAAGCGTTGCTGGACATGGAAGCGGTGGCCGGGCTGTTCGTGGGCGACGACATGGGCTTCAAAACAGCCACCATGATCGCCCCGGAGCACCTCCGGCAGTACGTCTTCCCTTACCACCAGCGGCTGGCCGCCCTGGCCCACGCGCGGAACAAGGTCTACGTGCTGCACGCCTGCGGCAACCTGGCCGCCGTCATGGACGACCTGATCGACGATGTGGGCATCGACGCCAAACACTCCTTCGAGGACATCATCATGCCGGTGGAGCAGTTCAAGGCCCGCTACGGCCACCGCATCGGCGTGGTCGGCGGCATCGACGTGGACTTCCTGTGCCGCGCCAGTGAGGAAGCGGTCCGGGCGCGGGTCCGCCAGGTGCTGGAGTCCTGTATGCCGGGCGGGGGTTATGCGCTGGGAACGGGCAACAGCGTGGCGAATTATGTCCCGCCGGGCAACTTCCTGGCCATGGTGGACGAGGGCCACGCCTGGCGGCCACACGCCTGAGGCGGGCACATCGGACCTCGGTCCGATGCTACCCGCCCCCATTGCTCGCGGTGGCGAGACCCGCCATACTTACGGGGTGGTGCCTCTCCCTTCTGAGAAAGGGTTAACCCCGACCATGATCGATCGTAAGCACCGGCGGGAGCCGGACTTCGATCTGCTGCGGCGGGCCATCCTCCGCCAGGGCGAGTTAGACCGCGTCCCCCTGCTGGAGCTGTTCGCCGACAAGGAGATCATCGCCCACGTGCTGGGTTTGACCTTCGACCGCCCGCTGGACGCCGTTGAAGAAGCGCGCTGGACCCGCCTCAAGGTCGAGTTCTGGACTGAACTCGGCTACGACGCCATCTGGCTGGGCGCCGGCCCCAAAATGGTCTACGAGCAGGTCCACGGCGAGGACACCGCCGCCCTCAAGCGGGAACAGCGGGCCTGGCACGCCGCCGACGTGGGCATCCTCACCACCTGGGCCGACTTCGAGGCGTATCCCTGGCCGCGCCCGGAGGACGCCGACTTCTCCCAGGTGGAACTGGCGGCCCGGATCATGCCGCCGGGCATGAAAATCCTGGCCAGCGTCAGCGGGGCGCTGGAGCCGGTGATGTGGCTGATGGGCTTCACTGCCTTCGCCCTGGCCCTGCACGACGACCCGGCCCTGATCCGGGCGCTGTTCGACCGGGTGGCGGCCATTCACTTCCCGGTGGCCGAAGCGCTGCTGGACATGGAAGCGGTGGCCGGGCTGTTCGTGGGCGACGACATGGGCTTCAAGACAGCCACCATGATCGCTCCGGAGCACCTCCGGCAGTACGTCTTCCCTTACCACCAGCGGCTGGCCGCCCTGGCCCACGCGCGGAACAAGGTCTACGTGCTGCACGCCTGCGGCAACCTGGCCGCCGTCATGGACGACCTGATCGACGA
>DAOTXK010000397.1:0-6661 GCA_034435395.1 Anaerolineae bacterium
AGGTATCCGGCGCGGAACTGGGGTTTGTGGCCGCCATGCTGCTGCTGGCCGCCGGGCTGCGGATCGTCGGCCTGAGCTACGGCCAGCCCGACCCGAGGCGGATGCCCAGCTACACCCCCCACCAGATGCTCCATGAAGGCGCGCCCATCCACCCGGACGAGTACTTCTACGTCGCCATCCCGCTGCAAATGCTGGTCAAACGCCAGCTTCACCCCCAGTTCTTTGAAAATCCGTCCTTCCTGATCAACCTCAACTTCGTCACTTACTGGCTGACCGGCGCGGGCGATGGCATCACCCCAGAAGATCGGATCGATGTCGGGCAGCGACAGTACGCGCCCTTTCCTCTCTATGTAGTGGGCCGCACCTATTCGGCGCTGGGCGGGGTGCTGGCCGTGGCGGGGGTTTACGCCATTTCCCGGCGGATCGCGCCCTCCCCGTCAGGAGGACGGCGCGCCGCCGCCGGGGCCGGGATGGTGGCAGCGGCCTGCTTCCCGCTGGTCCAGCACGCTCACTACGCCACCACCAGCAGCCTAGCTGCCGGGTTCGCCACGGTGAGCGCCTGGGCGAGTCTGCTCGCCCTGCGACGGCGGCTCGACAGCTGGCGCTCCGGCTGGCCATTCCTCCTGGCCGGGACCGCCGCCGGGCTGGCCACCGGCAATCGCTACAACGCCGCCGCCATCGCGATCATCGTTTTCCTGGCCGGACTGGTCCTGCTGTACCGGCATCAATCGCGGCGGGCAGTGGCCGTCGTACTGACCGGATGGGCGCTAGTCCCGCTGACGTTTTTCTTCACCTCGCCCTACATCCTGCGGGACTTCCAACGGGCCTGGAACGACTTCCGCTACATCACCAGCCAGTACCTGTGCGGCGCGGACAACGCCTTCGCCACGCCGCACGGTCTGTGGTTTGAGTGCCGCTACCTGATCCTGTTTGGCCTGGGGATTCCGGCGGCGTCGGCGGCCCTCCTCGGCCTGTACGCCGCCTGGCAGCACCGCCCGACCTGGTCCAAGGCGCTGCGGCAGAACTCCCTCCTGCTGGATACGGCGATCCTGCTGGGTTGCCTGATCCCGTACAGCCTGGTGGCCCTGCGCACCGTCCGCCCCAACTACGGCGATCAGCTCCTGCTGCCCATCATCCCGCTGGGGGCAGTCCTGGCCGGGATCGGGGCGGCCTGGCTGGCCGAGCGGCTCCCCGCCCACAGGACCGTGCTGGCCCCGGCATTGATCGGCCTCCTGGTGATCGAACCGCTGGCGCTGGCCGTGCCAGCCACGCGCCAGTTTGCCGGGCCGGACACGCGGCAGATCATGGCGGCGTGGGTCTACGATCACCTGCCGCGCGGGGCACACATCCACCTCAACGGGCCATACAACGTGGCGCTGGACGCCGCCGACTATTCTTGGACGCAGAACTACGCGGGCGACCTGCCCTCCCTGGCGGCCATCCAGGCCGAAGGCGCCGACTACCTGATCCTGTCCGACGCCTGGTACCGCGACGTGGCCCGGTCCTGGGAGTTTGTGCCGGCGGCGTACCGGGAAATGCTGGCCGAGTATCTGGCGACGTTTGACCGGGAAGCCGTCCGCATCAGCCACCTGGAGCGCCCGCGCTGGCTTGGTAGCGAGTCGATCATGAACACCATGAGCTACTGGCACAACCCCAGCCTGACGGTCTACTGCCTGCACGAGGCGGCCTGCGCCGCCGTCCGCTAGCGGCCCCGGAGCCAACGATTCCCCATTGCCCGGCGCGGCCACCCTCGTTTATAGTGAAGACAGCGGCGGTTGAGTCCGGGCGGTTGACCCATGTATATTGCCTGTCCCCGGTGCGACTGGCGGCCCACGCCGGATGTCCAGTGGGCGTGTGACTGCGGCCATCGCTGGCACACCTTCGCCACCCACGGGGTGTGCCCGGCCTGCGGCAAGCGCTGGACGGTGACCCAGTGTGGGCCGTGCGGGGCGTGGTCCGACCACGAGGACTGGTACCATGACGACGACGGCGGCCTGACGGTGGAGGAATACCTGGCCGATCCCCGCCGGGCCAGGGAGCCGCAGACGGCCTAAGACGGCATTCACTTGGTCACAGGCGCGAAGGGTGGTATACATAATGTGTGCCACCTTGCTGACCCTGGATGGGTGCCCCCATGAGCCAACCAACGGCGGTCCTGCCCTCCGGCCACACCCGCATCGACGCCGTCGAGATGCGCGGCATCACCAAACGGTTCCCCGGCGTGCTGGCCAACGACCGCGTGGACTTCGACGTGCGGGCGGGGGAGATCCACGCCCTGCTGGGCGAAAACGGCGCGGGCAAAAGCACGCTGATGAAAATCCTCTACGGCCTCTACCGGCAGGACGCGGGCGAGGTCCTGCTCAACGGGCAGCCGGTGCACTTCCATTCCCCGGCGGACGCGCTGGCGCAGGGCATCGGCATGATCCACCAGCACTTCATGCTGGTCCAGACGTTGACCGTGACCGAAAACGTGGCGCTGGGCATGAAGGCGCTGGGCGTGCGGGTGGACTTGAAGGGCGTGCGCCAGCGGCTGGTGGAGATCGCCGAGGCCTACCGGCTCAAGGTCAATCCCGACGCCTATATCTGGCAGCTTTCCGTGGGCGAGCAGCAGCGAGTGGAGATCGTCAAGGCGCTCTACCGGGGCGGCGCGCTGATCATCCTGGACGAGCCGACCGCCGTGCTCACCCCCCAGGAGGTGGACGAGCTATTCATCACCCTCAAACAGATGCGCGACCAGGGCCACGCCCTGATCTTCATCTCCCACAAGCTGCACGAGGTGCAGAACCTCAGCGACCGCATCACGGTGATGCGCGACGGGCGGGTGGTGGATACCGTGCCCAACGCGGGCATCGACCAGCGCACCCTGGCCCGCATGATGGTCGGGCGGGATGTCCGGCTTCAGCCCGATCGGCCACCGGTCCAGGCGGGGGCGGTCAAGCTGCGGCTGCGCGACCTGACCGTCGACAATGACCAGGGCCGGCCCGCCCTGCGCGGCGTCTCCCTGGAGGTGCGGGCCGGGGAAATTGTGGGGATCGCCGGCGTCTCCGGCAACGGGCAGCGCGAGCTGGCGGAGGTGATCGCCGGGCTGCGACCGGCGGCCGGCGGGGTGATGGAACTGGACGGCCGCTCGATCATCAACGCGCCGGTGGCGGAGCGGCTCCAGGCTGGCCTGTCCTTCATCCCGGAGGAGCGCACCAAACACGGCACCATTGGCGCTTTCTCGGTGGCGGAAAACGCCATCCTACAAACGCACGGCGAGGAACCGTTCGCTCGCCACATCTTCTTTGATTTCGGCGCGATCGCCCGCCACACTGCCAACCTGATCCAGCGCTTCAACATCAAAACCCCCTCGGCGGAGACGCCGGTCAAAAACCTCTCCGGCGGCAACATCCAGAAGCTGATCCTGGCGCGGGAGTTATCCCGCCGCCCGGTGCTGCTGATCGCCGCCCAGCCGACGCGCGGCGTGGACATCAGCGCCACCGAATACATCCGGCAAATCCTGATGGAGCAGCGCAGCGCCGGGGTGGCCATCCTGCTGATCTCGGAGGACCTGGACGAAATCCTGGCCCTCTCCGACCGGATCGTGGTGTTGTACGAGGGACAGGTGATGGGCGAGGTATCACGTGAGGCAGCCGACGTGGAGGCCCTGGGCCTGATGATGGCGGGGGCCAGGGCCAGCGCCTAGATCAGCCAACAAAAGCCTGAGCGCGGTGATAAGCTCACTGGCTCAGGCTCCCACAATGAGGCACGATTACGATGGATAGGCGTCGGCGAGGGTTCAGTCCGGCAACCGGGCTGGCACGGCCAGCCTGGCGGCCCGCCGCCCCGGGGGCGATAGCGCGGCGGCGGCCAAACCTTTACAGATAGGCGATGTAGCCAAATACGAGACGTAAGAACTTCATGTTTCCACCCCCTGCGCGGGCCTGTAACGTTGATACAGCGGCCGAGACACGCGGTAAATTGATGGTCTATCATCGATCATAACATAGAAGGCTGTTGCCGTGACCGCCGACAATAGATTCTTTATAAATAATTCACATTTGCCGTCGGGGCGGGCGCCCGGCGACCATTCTCCCGCCGCCTCGTCCCCCGTCGCTGAGGCGTTTCCCCAGCGCGGCGACGGTGGGCCAGTATCCACAAGGAGCGCCTGATGGGCAAACGAATCCTGATTGTGGAAGACGAAGAGGACAACGTGATCGTGATCAGCCAAATCCTGGAATTGATGATGGGGCAGGAGGAGATTCTGGTGGCCCGCGATGGCCACGAGGCCATGAACATGGCTTACCAGCACCATCCCGATATCATTCTGATGGATCTCACCCTGCCGAAGCTGTCCGGTTGGGAAGTCACCCGCTCGCTCCGCAATGATGAACAGTTCCATCACACCCCCATCCTGGCGCTGACAGCTCATGCCATGGTCGGCGACCGGGACCGGGCGTTGGCAGCGGGCTGCGATGACTACTACGCCAAACCGATCGACGTGGATGACTTCATCCGTTTCGTCCAACCCTACCTGCGCGAGAACACCCACTGACCCCCTATCCGTTTTTGGTGCGGCCCAGCGTCAGAAAAGGAGGAGCGACATGTGGCGAAAACTTAAGGTGTGGTGGTGCATGATGGCCAACATCGGGCCGTCCATGCGCCTGGGACGGCAGGCCGACCGCCTCTACCGCTACTACGTGCTCAAGGCCCTGGCCGACGACGGCCTGTTCGACTACCTGAAGGAGCCACGGACCTACGGGCAGATTCTGGCCGAGTTCGGCTACGCGGACATCGACTACACCCGCGGCCTGTTCGACATCCTGGTCAGCGACAAACAGAACGTGATCACCCGGGAGGGCAACCTTTACCGACGGACGGCGGAACCGCTGCCCGACCTGGAAACCATCATCGGTCAGACTGCCCGGCACATCCGCACGTTTCTGGTGCTGGCGGACGGCATGTCCCGCAACATCCCCAAGCGGCTCCGCCGGGAACCGGTCGAACTGCTGGAAAGCTTCGAAGAGGAGGGCCGCCAGCTCCTGAGCAAACTCGACAAGCTGCTGGGCGACCGCATCTACGCCACGATGCGGGAGGCGGTGTTCGCGCTGCTGGCGCGGGAGGATTTTGAGCTGATGCGCGGGCGCGACCTGCTGGAAGTGGGCTGCGGCAGCGGGCGAGAGACCGCCCACGTCTGGCTGAAACTGGGCGGCCAGACCCGCATCACCGGCGTGGACGCGGTGCCCGGCGTTCTGCAAATGGCCGAACAGAGCTTCGAGGCCCTGGTCAAGGAGATGAACCCCCATCACCCGCCCATCACGGCGGCCAACCGCCCGGTCTTCCGGGAGGCCAGCGTCACCAACCTGCCCTTTGAGGACAACAGCTTTGACGCCGCGCTGTCGCTCTTCCTGCTGCACTGGACCGCCGACCCCCAGCAGGGGATCAACGAACTGGTGCGGGTGGTGAAGCCGGGCGGGTTGATCTTCGGCGCGCAGGCCTTTAAGCCGCTGGCCAACCCATACTTTGACCTGGTCTTCCGCACCAGTGAAAACGTTCATGGCTTCTTTTGGAAGGAAGATTTTTTGCGGTGGTTCAGTCAGCATGGGGTGATCCCGGAGGTGCTGACCCCGGCGGGAGTCTTCCGCGCCCGTCTTCCCGGGGGTTAGCGCGCCCGGTCAGTCACCCACCGGCCAGGGGGATGGGCCATGATGATCCGGAGTCCGTTTGAAACCAAGTCGCCCTACGAGGTGCTGGCCAGCGTCCGGCAGGCGCGCCTGATGGTGGCGATCAGCAACGCCACGGTCATGGTCGCCGTGCCCATCGTGGCGATCTACGCCCTGATGCTGGCCAGCCGCCCGTCGTGGCAGATTTTGATCGCGATGGTTCTGGTCGGCATGTTCATCCCCCTGCGGCAGGTATCGGTCCATCTCACCCGCCACGGCAGAGCCGGCCTGGCCAGTTACATCCTGCTGCCCTCGGTGGCCGTCACCCTGGGCGTGAACACGCTGTTGATCGCCGGGCTGGACATGGTGGTCGGCCCGGCGCTGGTCGTGTTTGTCGTCATGGTGGGGATGTTGCTGGGGCCGAAAGAAAGTTATGGGGTGGCCGGCATTTCCATCGTGATGTGGCTGGTCACCCAATACCTGCTGCGCAATGAGCTGGTCTCGCCGACGCCGCTGCCGGAGCCGCTGGGGCCGATCAGCATGATGGTCATCATGGCCCTGGCGTTCATCACCACCGCTGTCCTGAGCCAGCTGGCGACCGACGACCTGCGGCGGGCCTTGGACGACGCCACCTACGATCTGGTCCAGGCCAACCGCCAGCTGGAAGAGGCCAGCAAGCTCAAGTCACAGTTCACCGCCCGCACCAGCCATGAGCTGCGCACGCCCCTCAGCGCCATCATCGTGTTCACCGACCTGGCCCTGCGCCGGGCCTACGGCCCCCTCACCGACAAACAGGAGGACAGCCTGCGCCGCGTGCTGCTCAGCGCCAAACGGTTGCAGGCCCTCATCGAAGATATCCTGGACCTATCCAAGATCGAGGCCGGGGAACTGGAGATCGTCGAGGCCAAATTCCCGGTCGGCCATCTGGTGGAAACCGGCGTCTCCACGCTGGATAACAGGTCGCGTGAAAAGTCCCTGACGTTCTCCGAAACCTGATCGCCAGATATGCCATCACATAT
>DAOTXK010000398.1:0-8836 GCA_034435395.1 Anaerolineae bacterium
GCCGCCAGCCAGCCGCCGATCAGACAGAACCGAATCACCCGGGTCACGATCCGCTTACCATTTGATCAGCCGAACGGTGCGGGGCCAGCGCCGCCCACAGGGCAAGAAAGTCATCGGTAAACAGCTCCGCGCCATCCCTCCAGCGCTCACCTTCCGCCTGGAGCAGACGACGCTGCTCGCCAGCCGCCCGCAGACTGAGGCGCTCATCCTGGGACATACGGCGCGAAGCCAGCGGCGTAAACAAAAAAAAGTCCTGGATCACATCGGTCTTCGCCGGATCATAAAACGTGTAGGCTGTGATCTGCCGCTCATCCTGCAGCAGTTGCACCGACAGACACAGGTAACCTTTGGGCACCCGCCCCCGCCGGGGGACGGTGAACCGCCAGGCCAGCAGGTTGACGCGCGCTTCCAGGTTGATGACCCGCTCCAAGCCAGACCGCTCCCGCAGCACCAGATGCCGGTCGCCCAGCAGCAGCTCGCGCCCGCTCGGCCAGTAACGCTTCAACAACCGATCGCTGGCATAGGCCGCGCCGACTGCTGCCGCAATCGCCAGGGGGAGCGTCAGCAGGCTCAGGCCGCCCCCTCCCAGTGCTTCCAGCAGCGCAGGCCCCCCCACTAAAACGCCCACCAGCGCCGCGATGGACACCACCGGCACGATGATACGGACGCCCAGATGTTCGGCGTCCACCGGCAGATGCCGCATGCGGGTGATATCATAGTTCATGTTGGTGGAAAGCACAGAACGCTCAGGCATCGGCTCTACGTTCCCAACTTATGCCGGTCAGTATTTCCCTGACGCCTGATTCTAACACAGAACCGGTCGAATCCGTTACGCCCTGGCCAGGCTGGCCAGCAGCGCCCTGCTGCCCGACCGGTCAGCCGCCGCCGTCTACTCGAGGTTGCGCTCCTTGGCAGCGATGAAAATGGCCCGCCCCGTCCGATCGGCATTGGGATCAAACGTCTCCAGGTTAAGGTTAAGGACGTTCTGGACGTTGAAGCCGGTCCGCTTGAGCAAAGCACCCACCGCCTGCAATGCATACCCCCGCAAAACGTGAACCTCATCTCCCCGATGCCAGCCTTCGCCATCGTGGCGGTAAATGAGATAGGCACGGGTATTGGCCAGCGTCTCAAAGCTGAACCGGCTGCGGACGACCAGCGTCAGCGCCTCCGGATCATCATACAGCACTTTATCGTTATCCCCCCACTGCTCCGCCAGTCCGCCGATCGTCACCAGGTCAAAAAACAGCAGCTTATCCTGGCTGAGCGCACGATTGGCCACCTGAAACACCTGCTCAAGGTCGCGGATGCTGTGCAGTTCGTTCAGGGTGCTCATGGATAGCACGAGATCGAAGTCGCTATCGGGCTGAAAACGGAGGATATCCTCCTGTCGCCAGTCCACCGAGACACCCTGGCTATCGGCGCTGTGCCGGGCCTGAGCCAGCATCGCCTCGGACTGATCAACCGCCGTGACCCGGAACCCGTTGGCGGCAAACCAGCAGGCGGTTTCACCGATGCCGCATCCCAATTCCAGGATGCGCCGCCCCAGCCAGCCTTCCGACTGAAGCCGATCAAAAACGCGCCCGCGCAGCCATTCGCTCTCGGCGTTCAGGCCAACCCGGCTGTAAATGGGGGCCAGGATCGCATACGAATCGGCCATATTCGCTCCATCCCTCGAATATCCAGAAGCCATCCAGCGCTGACTGGTTAGTGTATCACTGACGGTTTAATTGCGCCGAGCTGAAGACCTCCTGGTACGTGACCGAAAAAATCACCACGCTACCGACTTCACTCATGTCAAACTCGCGCGGCAGGTGGTAGTTCTGGCTGCCCACCGCCCCTTTGAGCGGCCCCCAGTCCAGTCCCAGGCCACCCTCCCGCACGTCCTCCGGCGTGCGCGGTTCCGGGTGCATGGAGAGAAACAGGTGCAGCTGGGGACCGTTGCGCACCTGGAAGTCTTCCAGCCGCACCACCCAACTGCCATCCGCCTGCTGATAGACCGCCACCGTGCCCCGCGCCCAGCGCACGGCGTCGATGGCCGTGAATTCTCCAGTGGCATAGAGGACCGGACCCTGCATCACCGGCATGGCCTGCTCCGCCTCAGGCACAACAGGCGGCGTGGCCAGCCCGGCGGTGATCAGAGCCTCGGCAAAGGCGCGGTCCTCGGCGGCCAGGCGCTCGATGACGGGCCGCTCCGCCGGGGGCAGGTCGGCCAACCCCGGCAACGTCTCCCCAACCAGCGGTCGGTTGACCAGCGGCCACCACCAGGGACACGCAAACAGGGCCGCCACCACCAGCGCCCCCAACACCAGCACAAACCACCGTGTACGCATACCCTTTCCCTTGTTATAACCCCGCCCGACTCTTCCGCAGCCGCCAGACACCGTCGCTGCCAGGCCGAACAGGCATGACCGCCCGCCTGTTGGTTAAGATATCGTCGGTTAATGGCATGGCGCGCGCCGGATGCAACTATAGTATAATATAAGGACCAAGATGTGAGGGGGACAATATCGGCGTGTGTATAATAGGCCGGTTGGTCAATCCTTCCCAGAACATTGTCGCAGCCCATCAAAGAATAGCAGCCTGGCCCCAACCGGCGTTAGCCCTTCGCTGCGATAGGGTGTTTCTTACTCGATAATAGGCGGGGTTTCATCGGGGAAATGGCCTCACAACTGTCAGACTCACGCGTTTGGATCGGTCTTGTCGCTTCGGTCGGGCTGGCCCTGATCGCTGTGCTGGGCGGGCCGGCCCTGCAATGGCTGGCCTGGATTGCCCTGCTCCCGGCAGCGGTCGGCTGGTTCTGGAGTCGGCAGCGGCGACTACAGCACGTGCTGGCCCAGCGCGAAGCCGAACTGGCCGAACAGATCGGCCATACGGAAACGCAGTCCAGCGAGATCGAGAGCGTTTCCAGCGCCCTCACCAGGGCCAATGAGGCCCTCAAACAACAGGTCCAGAACCTGACGGCCCTCCGCGATGTCACGCTGGCCATGGGCTCCACGCTGGACCGGCAGTCGTTGCTGAACAACGTGATCGAGGTGACCACCATCCTGCTACGCTTTGACCGGGCCATGGTGCTGGTGGTGGATGAAGAGCGGGAAGCCCTGACCTTCGGCGCGATCAGCCACCCGGCCGCTACGCCGGAGGACCAGTTCCGCCTGCAACAACTGGAAATCCCCCTCTCGGCGACCGAGGAATTCCCCCTGCTGACCGACTGGCTCAACGGGCGCTCCGTCCTGGCGGAGACGGGCGAGTTCACATGCAGCCCTCGCTACAGCTGGATCTTCGATGTGATCGAGATGGAGCGGTTTTTCAGCGTGCCGTTATGCCTTGGCGACTCGCTGAAAGGCGTGATCCTGGTTGACAACCGTTTCACCAAAATGCCCTTCAACGAGGAGGCGCGGGGGTTGCTGGAAGCGCTGGCCGCCAACATCGTCATTGCGCTGGAAAACGCCCGTCTGTACCACCTCACCGATGAACAGCTCAACCAGCACGTCCAGGAACTGGACATGATGCGCCAGGTTGACCGCGAACTCAACGAGGCCCTGAACTGGGACCGTGTGCGGAACATGACCCTGGACTGGGCCTTGCGGCTGACCGGCGCTCACTCCGCCGCCCTGGCCATGATCGATCACGAGGCCAGGGAACTGCGCATTGTCTCCACCTATGGCCAGGACGCGCCGAAAAAGGGTCTGGTTCCCCTGGACGAAGGAATCATGGGCCGGGTGGCCACCACCGGATATCCGATCATCATCGGCGACATCACCCGCGATCCCGACTATTCGGCTTCCTCGCCGAACACACGGTCCTACCTGTGCGCCCCCATCCGCCGCCGCGATCGGGTCATCGGCGTGCTCAGCCTGGAGAGTCCGAACGTCGACAGTTTCACGCCCGAACACCTGGATTTCGTCGAGCGGTTGGCCAACCCCGCGGCCGTCGCCCGGGAGAACGCCCGCCTGTTTGAAGAGACCCAACGGGAACGCGAGAAGGTCTCCAGCGTCCTGGCGAAAATCACCGACATCGTGATCGTGGTGGGCTTTGATCAGCGCCTGATCCTGTTGAATGAGGCGGCGCTGGCGGCCTTCCGGCTGAATCCGCACGAGGTGTACACGGGCCGTCTCTTTTCCGAGGTGTTTGCCTACACGCCGCTGGAAAAGCTCACCGAGCGCCTCTTCGACCGGGAAAAGCTCCTCCCGGTGATGGACGAGATCACCCTGGACGAGGAGCGTTACTTCCACACCCATGCCGTGCCCAACGAACAGGTCGGCTGGATCATCGTCATGCATGACGTGACGCCCTTCAAGGAGACCGAGCAACTCAAGAACGAACTGATCGCCACTGTGTCGCACGACCTGAAGAATCCGCTCAGCGTCATCAACGGCTATGTCGAACTGCTCGGCATCTATAATGAACTGAATGAGCGCGGCGAGGAGTTCATGCGCATGATTCGCCGCTCCATACGCTCCATGCGCGACCTGATCGACGATCTGCTCGATCTGGCGCACATCGATTCCGGCCTGGAGCTAAAAACGGAGCCGGTCAGCCTGCCGCCGGTCATTGAGGACGCGGTGATGGGCCTCATGAACCTGGCCAAAGAGAAAAAGCTCAAAATTGAGATCAAATTACAGTCTGATCTGCCCCAGGTTCTGGGCGACGAAAAGCGGCTGCACCAGATCATGAGCAACCTGGTCAGCAATGCCATCAAATACACCCCGCCGGAAGGGAGCGTCACCGTCTGGACTGAGGTGCGTGACGACGCCGTCATGATCGCGGTGGAGGATGATGGTCTGGGCATCAGCCCGGAGGATCAAACCCAGATTTTCGAGCGGTTCTACCGCGTGCGCCGTCCCGAAACCGACGGCATCGAGGGGACCGGGTTGGGGCTGGCTATCGTCAAGAGTCTGGTGGAGGCGCATGGCGGCGAGATCGGCCTGGAGAGCCGCCTGGGCGAAGGCTCAACCTTCCACTTCACCGTCCCCCGCGCCACGTCCTACGAGAACGTCCCTTACCCGGTGCCACACCTGTAGCCCGGGGCCGGCCGTCCCCACCATTGCTAGCCCCACACACCAAAGCGCCCGCGATCACGGACGCCTGAATGCTGGAGTGTGGGCGGTACAGGACTCGAACCTGTAAACCCCTTGAATGTAAGTCAAGTGCTCTGCCAGTTGAGCTAACCGCCCCTCGTACCAAACTCATTGTAAACGAACCGCTCCGGTTTGTCTACGCCCGCCATCCACCTGCCCCGCCCCGCCCAGCGCCGCCTCACTTCAACCATACCGCTCGCGGGCCAAGATCGCCAGGCCCGCCGTGATGCTGGTGAAGGCATCCTGGGCGATCACCCGGTCCGGGCCAAACCGCTCCTCCAACAGCCGGATGTAGAGCGGGATGGACGCCGAGCCGCCCGTCCGCAGCACCACGTCGATGTCATCGTCGGCCATCTCCGCCTGGGCCAGCACGGCGTCCAGGCCCTGCTGGATGGGCCTGAGCGTGTGCCGGAGCTGGTTCTCCAGGCGCTGCCGGGTGTACGCCTCGCTGATTCGGATGTGGGGGCCTTTGAAGACCAGCAAATCGGTCAGTTGAACGGAAAGCGCGATCTTGAGCCGCTCGGCCTCAGTGCGCAGCGAGAAGCCCAGGTTGTTATTGATCAGCGACTTCAGCGCCCGGATGCGGAGCGGGTTGCTGCCGGTGCGCAGCGCGTCCTCGATGACCTGGGTGTGCTCTGGCTCGGCCAGCTCCAGCAGCGTTTGCCAGTCCTGAATGTGGTGGGTGATGTACCTGGGGAACGGCAGTTCCTGCCGCCCCAGGCCAGGCCGGAAAGTGGTCCCTGCGCCGAAATATTTCTCCATCGCCCCGATGATGCGCCGGTCGATGTCATCGCCCCCCAGGAGCACGCCCTGCGTGGCGATCACTTCCTGCGGCCCTGGGCCGCCCAGCCGCACGACGGTGAAGTCCAGCGTCCCGCCGCCGAAGTCGAACACCAGCGCCGTCTGCCGTTTCTCCGCCTGGATGTGGTAGGCATAGGCCGCCGCCACCGGCTCCAGTTCCAGCGAAACCTCCTGAAAGCCCGCCCGGTGCGCTGCTTCGATCAAGGTGCGGCTGGCCTGGGCGTCTATCACCTCGTCAGGGGAGAAGATCACCGGGCGGCCCAGCACAACCTGCGTGATGTCGCCGCCCAGTTCCGCTTCGGCGCGCAGTCTGGCCTGCCGCAGGATCAGAGCGATCAGGTCCTGCGCCGCGTAATGGCGCTTGAAGATGAATGTGCCCTGGTAGTCCTCGTCGCGGAGCACCGTCTTGATCGATTGCAGCAAGCGGCCCGGCGCTTCCACATCTTCGTAGGCATAAACCTCCTGCTGGAAATCGACATCGGAGTAGGCCAGTTCCACCAGCCCCACCAGGCGCTTCTCGTAGCGGATCGGTCGCCCGACATTCTCCGCCAGGAAACGTTTGGCCGCGCCGAAGCCCACCACGGCCTGGTGATCTCTGGTGATATAAATTAAAGAAGGCAGCAAACGGGGGTCCTGGTTGGCGGGGTCCAGGGTGAAGTACCGCACCCGCCGTCCATCAAACTGCGCGAGGCTCGAATTCGTCGTCCCAAAATCGAACCCGACTTCCATCCGTGGCCTCCTTGGACAGGGGCCAGGAAGCCCGCAGCGCGCCCCAGGTTCCTGGCCGTTGGCAGATCAGCGATCCTACCACAAGGCGGCAAGGGAATGAAGGGTCAACCATCGGGCTGGGCTACTGCCCAAAGACGAACGGCGTCGGCGTCGGGATGTTCGGCGGCGCTATGGTTGGGAAGGGCGTCGCGTTGGGATCGCGGGGTGGCAAAAAACCCAATGATCGCGGGACGATCGGTTGAGGAACCACGATCAGCAGAAAGAGCAGGATGGTCAGCCAGCCGAGAATCTGCCGTTTGCGATCCAGGGGGGTGACGTCGTTGTGCGGCGGCGGGTGACGCAGGCCGCTCAGCGCCGCCAGGAACGCCCACAGCAGCCAGGTCTGCCAGAACCAGAATCCCATGACGACCAGGGCCATAAAGGAGGCGCTGGCAATCGCCCAGGCATATCGCCCAAACAGCGCGTAGGCCACGTGCCCGCCGTCAAACTGGCCCAACGGCAACAGGTTGAGGGCGGTCAGCAGCACGCCAAACCAGGCCGCCAGCGCCACCGGATGCAGCAGGATCGCCCGACTCAGGCTGCCCTCGGCCAGGGGATCGCCCAGGAGTTGCAGGAGCAGGGGCACTCCCACGCCACGGAAAGAGACGGTGATCGGCGCACCCAACTGAACAGGAGGCAACAACAGGCCGATCACAAACAGCGGCAGCGCCACGATCAGGCCCGCCAGCGGCCCGCTGATGCCCACGTCGAACAGCGACTTGCGGTTCGCCAGCGCGCTGCGGATGAAGATCACCGCGCCCAGCGTGCCCAGACTGCCCGGAATCGGTAAGGGGATAAAAAACGGCAGCGTCACGCTGACCCCGTGGTGGCGGGCGGCTACGTAATGACCCATCTCGTGCACGCCCAGGATCAGCAGCAGCGTGAAGGCAAACGGCCCACCCGCCGCCAGCGCCTCCCCCAGCGACGTTACCCCCCGGTCCAATAAAAACGCCCCGGCATAGAGCGTGGTGGCCATCGTCGCCAGCAGCAGCGCCACGTGCAGCCAGGCCGGCGAGCGCCCCGAGGCCCGCACCAACCGACGCAGCACCCCCCCGCCGGTATCCTCGTCAATGCTGGTGGGAAGCCCCTGGATAGCCAGCACCACGACCGAGCGCCGGTCCCGCTGGAGAAAAGGCGTGAAGCCCAGCGGCTCCAGCAACAGGGTCAGCCGCTCATAGGCTTCCTCTGCTTCAAGCTGCAACGATCCCCGAAAGGCCAGGCCGTAATGCTCCCCCTGTTGCAGTTCCCGTTCTTCGTCGACCACCAGCACGGTCTGAACGGCCTCGCGCACCTCCCTAAGGAGGGAGGAACCATCCTGCCGCGCCGGTTCTGATCCTTCCGCCAGAGAAGAAATTTCGTGGAGTGTCATCAGACTCTCGGCAGCACAATACGCTCTTGTTTCTGGTACTTGCCCTTCTTGTCGGCATAGGAAATTTCACACACGTCGTCGGCTTCGAAGAACAATACCTGGGCGATGCCCTCATTGGGATAAATGCGGGCGGGTAACGGAGTCGTGTTGCTGATCTCCAGCGTCACGAAGCCCTGCCACTCCGGTTCGAAGGGCGTCACATTCACGATGATGCCGCAGCGGGCCATGGTCGATTTGCCGACGCAGATCGTCAGCACGTTACGCGGGATGCGGAAGTATTCCACCGTGCGGGCCAGCGCAAACGAGTTGGGCGGGATCAAGATCGGATCATCCGACACAATATCTACCATCGATTTGGCGTCAAAGTGTTTGGGGTCCACAATGGACGAATGGACGTTGGTGAACACTTTGAATTCATTGGAGACACGGACATCATACCCATACGACGATAAACCGTAGCTGATCACCCCATTACTGATCTGCCCCTCCACAAACGGCTCGATCATGCCGTGTTCCATGGCCATCCGGCGAATCCAGTGATCGGGCTTGAGTCCCACGTTGCTCCCTTTCTGGCTGCTTCCGTCGCCTGCCGCCACCACTGGCCTGCTAAACAGAACCGCTTACATGAACTCCGGCGCGCTCATGCCCATCAAGGTCAGCAAGCGGTGGAAGACGACCTTCGCCGCCCGGTAGAACCGCAGTCGGGCGCGGGCCACATCCTCCGGCACCTCGCTGTGGAAGACGCGCACCTCGTCGTACATCGGATGAAACAGCCGGGCCGTCTCCAGCGCGTAGAAAGCCAGCTGGTGCGGGGCCAGCT
>DAOTXK010000399.1:0-2965 GCA_034435395.1 Anaerolineae bacterium
CAGCACGGCCAGCGCGGGCGCGGCGCGTGTCAGGCGGTTCATGCCGACTTCCTTGGAGTGGAAAAACGCCGGTTGAGGGTAACACAGCCCCCCACGCCGGTCAATGGACGCGCCTGCCTTCCCCGTGACAAAGCCCGGCGGCGCGGCGTGAATCAGGGCGGTCCGTCTGGCCCGTTGGCCAGGGGGACGCCCGCCGCGCGACCCATGGGCCGGTCATGATGAGCCAGACGGCTCCCCCGCCGCCGGGACGGCCACCAGGATCAGGCGATGGCTGTTGCCGTTGTCCGGCCAGCAGGTGACCAGCGTCACCCGTTCATCGTCGCTGGGCTGTATCCAGCGGGCATTCTCCAGCCGCTCCTCCGGTGTGCGCCAGCGCTCCTGCAGGACCATCGTCTGGGCCACCAAGTACCGATAGGCCCGACCGCGGCTGTAGAGGATCACCGGGTCGCCGGGGGTCAGGTCGATCAGGCCGGCAAAAATTTTCCCCTGCGTGTTGTGGTGCCCGTTGAGCACGGTGTTGCCCGGCTGGCCCAGCGGCGCGGAGGTGTTGTGCCAGCCCGCCGCATACCCGTCCGGCACGTCCCACTGGCCGTAGAGCTGACCGTCGATGGTGAGGGCGTGCCAGCCGACCGGCACCACCGGGCCGTCCACGCCCAGGCGAGGGATCACGATGCGGTCCGGGGCACGCGGGCGGGGGGCGGCGGTGGGCGACGGCGTGGCCGAGGCGGTGGCGGTGGGCGTGGCCGTCGGCGGAAAAGTCGCTGTCGGGGAGCGGGTGGCCCGCGCCGGGATGGTGGGGGCCGGGGTGGTGGCTGGCGCGGGAGGCGTGGGCGTCCGGGAAGGCGCGGCGGTGGGCGAGGGCGAGGCGACGGCGGTCTCCTGCACCGGCATCACCGGCAGCACCAGCGCCACATCCTCCGCGGCGAAACGGCGGCCAGGCGGCGGGAGCGGCGTCCCCAGGTAGGCGGGGGTGGGCGTGTCCGGCAGGTTCACGGTGATGGCCAGGCGCGGGGCGGCCTCCGGCGCGGCCACCGCCAGCAGGACGACCAGCACCCCCAGGGCGATCAGGGCGCTTCCGGCGCGGATGAGCAGATGGCTGGGCCTGGTCATGAGCAGGGAACCTGTCGGGCGGCTGACGGTCAGACGGCTGACGGTCAGGCGGCTGACGGGCGCGTGACGACGCTGAGACGATGGCCCATGATACTGTGCGCGGCGGGGAGATGGCAACTGCGATGGCTTCCGGTTAAAACCGCCAGCTGACCGCCCTCCCGGAGTGCCCGATTCCCCCGGCGATGGAATTGACATTTTCGGCCATTTCGTATTACAGTTGCGGCTGTCGGTTTCACTTGTCTGTAAAGGGAGAACATTATGAAGCAAATGCGTATTGCCCTGGCTCTGCTCTTGCTGGTATTGCTGATCCCGGCAACCGTTTCTGCGCAGGGTGAGCAGCCGTGCTTCGGGCTTGCCCAGGCTGATTGCGATCTGTATTACGACCTCATGACGAACACCCAGACGGGCGAGAGTTTCGCCATGGCCTACACCTTCCACCTGCTCGTCCCGGAGCAGGCGGATATCACGTCCGAGGGGCAGGGGCACATCAGTGTGGTCCCGACCGCCGCCGACCCGCTGAGCGCGTTCCGCATGGATATGGTGACGACCAACACCGCCACCGTCGAGGGACAGACCGAGTCCGGCCCGTTTGAGTTCCGGGTCATCGACGGCAACCTGTACCTCAACGATGGCACGGAGTGGGTGTTCACCTCGCTGGCAACCCTCCTGGAATCGGCCGGCCTGCCCTTCCTGCCCTTCAGCGCGGAGATGCCCGGCGGCGCGATGGGTCCGGGTGATGTGAGCGAGGCTGACATGGCCGCCCTGGCCGAGATGATGGGGCCGCTGGCCGAGAGCCTGGGGCAGTACGTCAGCATGGCGCGCGGCGCGGACCTCACGGTGGCCGGCAACACCGTGCACGCCTTCACCACCACCATCAACCTGGCCGGCATCTTCGCCGACCCGTCCTTCACCGAGTCGCTGGGCAGCCTGGCCGCCATGGGCAGCGCCATGGGCGGGGAAGAGCTGAGCCAGGAAGAGATGCAACAGATGACCGAGATGATGCCCATGATGGCCAGCATGCTCGGCATGTTGTTCGCCAACTCCAGCCTGTCCTTCACGGTGAAAGCCGGGGCGGACTATTACCTGTACGGCTTCGCCATCGATTTCCAGATGACCATCGATCCGGCCATGATGGCCTCCTTTAGCGGCACCCAGCCCGACCCGAACGCCAAGCCGGTGGACGTGACCTTTAACCTCGACGTGTCGATCACCGAGCACAACGCGGCCTTCACCTACACCGTGCCGGCGGGCGCCCGGCAGTTGTCACCGGACGAACTGGGGCTGGGCATGTGAGAACCCCGGTCATCGACCGATAATGGGATTTTCCTGGCGGGCTGCCGATCCTGGCGGCCCGCTGCTGTTGGCCGGGGAGTCAGGCGGGCGGCTGGCTGCGGCGGCGGAACTGCCCTTCAGGCCGCGTCACCAGATAGACGCCCAGCAGGATCAGCGCCCCGCCGAGGGGCCGCCAGCCGCCGAATGGCTCCCCCAGCAGCAGGAAAGCCGCCACCGCCGTGAAGGCTGGCTGGAGCAAAAAGGCGATCGCCACGTGCGCGGCGGGGATGTAACCCAGCGTGTAATTAAAGCCGACGAACGCCCCTGCCTGCGCGATCACCCCCGACCCCAGGATGGCCAGGGTGGTCGGCGGCCCGTAGCCGACCAGCCGCAAGTCGAGCAGCAGGGCCAGGGGCACCAGCACGACGGCGCTCACCGTCAGGGTCAGCCAGGTCCAGGTCAGCGTGCTGAGGCGGGCGCGGCCTTCCCCGGCCACCACCAGATAGGCGGCCCAGATGGCGCTCTCAACAAGGGCGACGGCGTCGCCGGTCTGGACGGCTCTCATCCCCCCGTCGCCGAAGAC
>DAOTXK010000400.1:0-3194 GCA_034435395.1 Anaerolineae bacterium
GGGCAGGCTTTCGTGGCACGAGGTCCTATGTTATACTGACGGTCACGTCACTGGTCCATCATTTTTAAGAAAGAACAACTCAAGATACCACCCATGAAACCCGTCCATTTTCTCGACCTGGCCGACTGGCCCGCCCAGGAAATCTGGGACCTGTTGGACCGCGCCATCTTTCTGAAGCGCGAATGGCAAAACGGCGGCAACCGCCCCGTCCTGGCCGGAAAAGTGCTGGGTATGGTCTTTCAGAAGCCATCCCTCCGCACCCGCGTCTCCTTCGAAGTGGGCATGAGCCACCTCGGCGGGGAGGCGCTTTACCTCAGCCCTGCCGAAGTCGGGCTGGGCCAGCGGGAGAGCACCGCCGATGTGGCCCGCGTGCTGTCCGGTTATGTCCAGGGCATCATGGCGCGGGTCTTCGATCACGACCACGTCGTCCAGCTGGCGGAGCACGCCAGCGTGCCCGTGATCAACGGCCTGAGTGATTACAACCACCCCTGCCAGGCGCTGGCCGACATGCTCACCATCTATGAGCACTTTGGCCGCCTGGAGGGCCTCAAGCTGGCCTTCATTGGCGATGGCAACAACGTCGCCAACTCGCTGCTGATGGCTTCGGCGCTGCTGGGCGTGCACTTCAGCATTGCCTCGCCGCCCGGCTACGGCCTGAAGCCTTCAGTCCTGGCGAAGGCCGCTCCCTTCGCGGCGGCCAGCCACATCACCATTGAGACCCACGAGGACCCGGTCGCGGCGGTGGCCGATGCCCAGGTGATCTACACGGACGCATGGTTCAGCATGGGCCAGGAAGCCGAGGCGGAGGAGCGCCGCCCCCTGTTCCAGAAGTACCAGATCAACGATGCCCTGCTGGATAAAGCAGCCGCCAACGCGGTGGCCATGCACTGCCTGCCCGCTCACCGGGGCGAGGAAATCACCGATGCCGTGTGCGATGGCCCGCGTTCCCTGCTCTTTCCGCAGGCTGAGAACCGTTTACATGCTCAGAAAGCCCTGCTCGTTCGATTGATGGCTCCCCGTTCGTGAAAAATATTTGATGGGCTGGTCAGGCAGCAGATAACAAATGGCCGGAAACCGTGAAATCTTCCAAAAAGCAATGGCTGCCGGGGACAGCGCAGCCTGGGATCAGCAGTGGGACAGGGCCATTGCCGCCTATGGCCGCGCCGTTCAGGAATTCCCCGAAGACCCCGATGCTCACCGCAGCCTGGGCCTGGCGCTGCTGCAAGCGCGCCGCCTGGAAGAAGCGCTCAAAGTGTACACCCGCGCGCACCAGCTCGCGCCCGACGATCCGATCCCGCTGGAGAAAAGCGCCGACGTATTGGAGCGCATGGGACGGCTGCGGGAAGCGGCCCAGCAGTACGTCAAAGTGGCCGATATCTACATCGCCCAGCGCGACCTGGTGAAAGCGATCGGCAACTGGGAACGGGCCACCCAGCTCACCACGGGCCTGATCCAGATCCACGCCAAGCTCGCCATGGCCTACGAGCGCACCGGCGAGCACAAAAAGGCCATCCGGGAATACCTGACCCTGGCTTTCAACTTCCAGCGGATCAATGATACCGACAAAGCCATCCAGGCGGTCCAGCGTGCCCTCCGCCTGGACCGCGACAACGCCCAGGCCCTGAACACCCTGCAGGCCCTGCAATCCGGCACAATTATCCCGGCCCCGCCCGCGCCGCAGGCCCAGCCCGCCGCTCAACAGCGCCAGGATGCCTTCGATGTCGCCCCGATCACGACCGAGCGCGAGGTCGGGGAGGCCGATCCGCGCGGCCCGTTGGGCGAGGCGGAGGAGATCGCCCTCACGGCTCTGGCGACTTACGTCTTCGAGACCGGCGCGCTGAGCGCCAGCAACGCCCTGACCATCCAGGCCATTGAACTTCACCGCCAGGGCGAAGTTGAGGCAGCGATCAAACTTTATCAACAGGCGCTGGACGCCCGCTTCCTCCACCCCGGTATCTACCTGAACCTGGGCGCGCTCCAGCTGCGGCGGAAAGACTACAACGGGGCCATGAAGCACCTCTCCCAGGCCACGGCGGAGCCTAAGCTGGCCGCGGGCGCTCATCACGGGCTGGGACAGATTTACGTGGCCCTGAACAATCCCCGCGAAGCGTCCAAGCATCTGGTGGAAACCCTGCGCCTGGTCGATCTCAGCCTGGCCATCTCCGAACACGAACGCGAACAACTTAACGCCGTCTACAGCGATCTGCAGGCCAGCGTGCCCCGCAGCGACGATTCCCAGCTGGCGGCGATGAATGAGAACTTCTTCAGCCTGCTCACCGGCCCTGATTGGAAGCAGCGGGTGGCGGAAACGCGGCGGCAGATGGAAGAGGTCGCCCGGATCGAGGGGACCGCTGGCATCGTCGAGCAACTGGCCGAAGGCGGTGAAGAACTCACCGAGTCCGTCGCCAAAATCGACCGGTACCTGCGCGAAGGTTATCTGACCCTGGCCATGGACGAGGCCCATTACGCGGTGGAGATCGCCCCCACCTACCTGCCCGTCCACATCCGCATTGCCCAGATCATGCAGAAGGAAAACCGGCTCCAGGACGCCATCACCAAGTACCGGATCGTCGCCGATACCTACCTCATCCGCGACCAGACCGACCGGGCGGCCCACATCCTCAATCAGGTGCTGGAAATCGCCCCCATGGACCTGGGCGTGCGAGCCAGCCTGATCGAAATGCTCAAAAAAGAAGAGCGCTGGGACGAGGTGCTGGAGCAGTACATCGACATGGCGGACGCCTACTACCAGCTGACCGACTTCGACATGGCGCGGGACACGTATGAGGAATCGTACCGCCTGGCCGAACGGCTCAATGCCAATTCAGAAAAGACCATCCACATCCTGCACCGTATCGCGGACATTGATGTGACCCGGTTGGATTTGCGCAAGGCGCTGCGCACTTACGAACAGATCAAAGCGCTGGCTCCGCACGACGAACGCGCCCGCAAAGGGTTGATGGACCTCAACTACCGCCTGGGCAACCGGATCGAGGCGATCAAAGAGCTGGATGAGTTGATGCGGCTCTATGCCAAGCAACGCCGGCCTGACCTGATCGCCCAGGTGCTTGAAGAACAGGTCGCCCTGTACCCCGATGAGATGGCGCTTCGCTCCCGCCTGGCGGCGTTTTATGTGCATGTCGGTCGCCGGGAGGAAGCCGTGGCCCAGCTGGACGCGCTGGGAGAGCTTCAGC
>DAOTXK010000401.1:0-4808 GCA_034435395.1 Anaerolineae bacterium
CGGCCACCCAGGAACGCAGCCCCAGCCGGAAATACTCGTCGATCACCACGCCGTTGGGCAGCCGCACGCGCTCCACCCACACCGAGACCCACGGGGCGCAGTCCAGCAGCATCCGGCGGGCCAGCACCTTCCACTGTTCCCTCACACGCCCCATCCTGCCTGGCAGCCCTCAACCACCGGGGCGCGGGAAACATCCGCCCCCCCGCCAGTCCGCTGCCGGCGTCCGCCCCCCGACCGGAGCGTGCCGCGCCTATTCATCCGCCCGGTCCTGACTCGCCGCCACCTGCTGGTCACGCGCGATCATCTGCCGAATAAAACTCAGCGCTTCCTCCCGCGTATCGAAGACCTTGACGCGCAGCGGCGTCACCCGCATGAGCAGCTCCAGTATGTAGCGCACCAGCGCGCTGACGCCGTAGACCGTGCTCATGTCGCGGTTGGGCGACTCCTGCAACAGACGTTTGATTTCCCTGGACAGCACCGGCAAGGGGGGGAACGTCCGAGGTCCCTGGGCATCGATCTCGATCAGTGTGTGCACGGCGGTGTCCGGCACCTCGTTGGCCAGGGCGATGGCCTGATCGATGGCCCCCACAAACTCGTCTTCGGTGACATCGCCGCTCAGCTTAAAGAAGACGATATGCGGCTTGTCCAGCCACTCCACCTGGCAGGGCATACCCTCACCCCCTTATCTCCCCGTCGGTCCCCATCATGCCATCCGGCCTCCCGCCCGTGCGCCCGCTCCGCTCAGGGCAGCCCCACCTCCAGAAACTGAGCCGGGTCCACCCACTCCCCATTGACGGCCATCTCCCAATGGATATGCGGCCCGCTGCTCCGCCCGGTATCGCCGCTCACGCCGACCACCTGCCCCTGGCGCACCATCTGCCCCCGCGTGACGTGAATCTCCGACAGGTGCGCCAGGCCCGAATAGATGCCATAGCCGTGATCGATCAGCACATAGTTGCCGCGAATGTCCAGGCGCTCGGCCAGCACCACCCGCCCGGCCGCCGGGGCCACCAGCGGCGTCCCCATCGGGCCCCGCATATCCACCCCGGTGTGCCGCGCCCACTGCGACTCGTTGTACAGCCGCCACGCGCCAAACGGCGACGTGAATTCACCGGACGTCGGGCGGATGAATGGCCCGTTCCAGTAGCGAACCGGCGTGGTCTGGCTGAACAGGCTCATCAGGCGCGCCCGCTCAGAGCGGTCGATCTCCGGCTCCAGCAGGTAGCCCAGCTCGCTGGCAACCGTCACATCCTGGCGGCGAAATACGGCCTGCACGACCTCAACCTGCCCCTCCCAGGTGTCGCGGCGGCCATCCTCAAACCAGGCGAAGACCTGGAGCGGATAGGCGTTGGGCGTTTGCTCCATGCTGGCGGAGAGCAGGCCGTACCACTCGCCCTCCCACGAGAAAAACTCGATCAGTCGGCTCATGAAACGCGCCCGCGCCCCGGCCACCCGGTCGCCGCTGATCCTGACCAGCCCTACGTTACCCTGGGCCAGGGTGGTGAACTCCAGCGTGACCGCAAACCTCGTCTGGCCGGGCGGCCCGGCCTGGGCGGGCAGGGTTTGAGACAGTACAATTACCACCATCAAAAATCTTATCCAAGGACGCACGTCGCCTCACTCCCCATCGAATAAGTCCAGGCGGCAACCGCCGTCACGCGCCGCCATCCTCCTCATCGCCGGCCCCGGCCTCGGCGGGCGATGGGGCATCCGGGCCAGCCGAGTCGTCGGCTGCCGCGGCCATCCCAGGGACCGGGGTCGCCGCCGCTGGCTCGCCTTCCTGACGCGCCCCCGCGCCCACCGACAGGCCCGCGCAGTCGCGGTAGGCCAGCGTCCACAACGCCGAGGTGAACACGCTGACCAGCGCGAACAGCAGCAGCGCCAGCATGGTCAAAAACCCGGCCAGGCAGACCATCGCCAGCGGCCCCGTGCCGACCGGGGTCCCCACCACGCCCAGGAACAGCACCGGCAGGATCAGGCCGGTCGACGGCAGGGTGATCAGCAGGCGGATGATCAGCGTCAGCAACGCCCAGGTCGCCGCCAAGCCGGTCAGGCGGCCCCGGTTGGCCGTCAGCACCTCCCAGCCCCGCCGGTAGGCCTGCCCCGGCCCCCGGTCTTCGAGGATAGCAGCGCGGTCAGCGAAGGTCTGGACCAGTGTCAGGACCAGGCTGGCCCCGGTCAGCAGGCAGCACAGCGGTGCCAGGCACAGCGTCACGATGTTGCCCAGCCCGTCGATGGTCCCTTCACCGACGCCGGGCAGGACGGAGACATAGGTGAGGAAGGTCAGCAGCAGCGCCGGGACGGCCACCGGCAGGCCGATCAGGAACAACCTGCCGAAGGCCTGCACGCCGCCGTTCCAGGCATCCACCAGCGACGCCCCGCCCTCCCGCTCGATCTGATCGACGGCCACGATCAGCGCGCCCCGCGCCACCGCCCCGACCACCCACAACCCGACCCCGATCGAGGCCAGCAGCCCGGTCAGGACGACCACGCCCATCACCGGCTGCGCGCCCAGCGGCGTTACCTCCTCCCGGCCAGCCAGATCAAAGCCGTTCGGCAACGTCAGATCGACGTTGCCGCTCCCCAACCCCACCACCAGCAGGCCCAGAATCCACAGCCAGGTAAACCGGCGGGTGATTTCCCACGCCCGCCCGATGATGGCCCCATAGTCCATGCGCGCCTCTCCTCGGTGGTGGCCAGGAACGGCCCTGAGTATAGCGCATCCCGCCCCCAAGCGGTTAATGCCAGCGCCGCCCCGCACGATTGTAGCGGCGGCATGAATGCCGACGCCCCGACGCCGCCCCGCCCTCACCAGGACGCGCTATAATCGTCCCAACGCCCTGGCGACGAAAGCAGGCGACCATGTCCGCCGACTACCGGCAGCAGATCAAAGCGGCCATCCTGGACCCGGACCACTTTGTGAAGGCGGTCTTCCACGGGCGGCAGCGTCAGCAGATCGTGCCCTGGGTGCAGGTCACCGCCCAGCCGGTGGTGATCAAGGGCCGGAAGCTGCTCCGCTTCTCCTACTTCGATGGCCGCCAGGACGTGACCAAAAATTACGACCCCGCCCAGGCCGCCGAGGCGCTGGATCAACTCCTGTCCTTCGCCTTCAAAAACATCCACGTCACCGGGACAGCGGGGGGCCTGCACGTCCAGTTCACCAAAAAAGGCCGGGCGCTGGTCCATCATCACCCCCCAGCGGACCAACCGGAGGAATTGGCCCTGGCCCACGACCGCCGCAAACCGGCCATCCTGCCCGCCGACCAGCCGGACGCCTTTCTGCAAGCCGTCGGCATCATGACGCAGGACGGCCAGGTCAGGGCCGACAAACGCGGCAAATTTCACCAGATCAACGAGTTCCTCCGGCTGGTGGAGCAGACCGGCGCGCTTGAAAGGATCGACGCCGACCCGCTGTGCGTCGCTGACCTGGGCTGCGGCAACGCCTACCTGACCTTCGCGTTCTATCACTACCTGAACCACATCCGGGGCCGCCGGGCCGTCCTGACCGGGGTGGACTCGAACGCCCGCGTGCTGCAAAACCATGCGGCGAAAGCTGCCGACCTGGGCTGGGAGGAAATCGACTTCGCCGTCAGCCGTATCATCGACTTCCAGCCACCAGCGCCGCCGCATATCGTGATCGCCCTGCACGCCTGCGACACCGCCACCGACGAGGCGCTGGCCCAGGCCGTCCGCTGGGAGAGCCGCCTGATCGTCAGCGCCCCGTGCTGCCATCACCATTTGCAGGCCCAGTTGAGCCAGGGGGAGCCGCCGGAGCCGTTCGGCCCGGTGATGTTCCACGGCATCCTGCGGGAGCGGTTGGGCGACATCCTGACGGACAGCTTCCGCGCTCTGATCCTGCGCCTGATGGGCTACCGGGCGGGGGTGATCGAGTTCGTCTCGTCGGAGCACACCAACAAAAACCTGATGATCCGCGCCGTGCGGACCGGCGCGCCCGCCGAACCGGAACTGATCGCCCAGTATCAGGCGCTCAAAGCCTTCTGGGGCGTGACGCCGTACCTGGAAACGCTGCTGGGCGAGGACCTGAGGCGGGTGATCGCCTAGCTGCTGTCATGCACTTTGATCCTGCGCTAACAGCCCGATTGAGGGAGGTCTTTCCGTGAGCGGAAACGTGCCCAAAACATCCGAAGGGCGCAACACTCGCCCCACCATCGGCCTGCTGGCCTACAATTTGGATAGGAAGCAGCCGCTGTGGTTGGGCGCAGCCGACGCAGCTCAGAAGCGAGACGCCAATCTGATCTGTTTTGCCGGCGAGGAGTTACCCCCTCCAGGCGATTCCAGGGTCGGTGCCAGCATGGTCTACGGATTGATGTCTGCCGAGAATCTGGACGGCCTAGTGACCTGGGCGGGCGAAGGGGTGGCGGTGACGCAGCATCTTGACCGAAGAGAGGTGGAAGATTTCCTCAGACCTTACGCTTCCCTGCCAATCATCAACTACGAAGGGGTTATCAAGGGTATCCCCAGTATTCTCACGGACACTGGTCCGGGCATGCGTGAAGTCCTCGTGCATTTGCTCGAGGTCCATGGCTGTCATCGCATCGCTCTCATTCGGGGTCCTGAAGATCATTTTGAGACCCAGGAACGACTTCGGGTTTACACCGAGACCCTGGCTGAATATGGCCTGCCCCTCGATCCGAACCTCATAAGCCCACCGGGTGGATTTGGGGAAGGTCAGGGGATGGCGGCGATGACCCTGTTGCTGGACCAGCGGAAGCTACGACCAAAACTGGACTTCGATGCTGTAGCCGGCACCGAGTCAGAATATGCGCTGGGGGCGATGATGGTATTGC
>DAOTXK010000402.1:0-4160 GCA_034435395.1 Anaerolineae bacterium
TCCTCGTGGTTGGTGGGCGGCCTGGTTTCAAAGAGGCTGGGTGGTATGGTGGCGCGCCGTATGATGACCCCGGATGCGTCGGCCCAGATCAGGTAGCCGCCAATGTAATACAACTGCCGGCGCGTGATACCCCCTTCCACGTACCGCCAGGCATCGATATAGTCATCATCGTCGAGGTCCTCGTACACGATCCCGTAAGTGTCCTGAATATTCGCCAGCCCCCGCTCCGCGCCTTTGAGATGCAATCGTCGATCGATCGGGCTGAAGTACAGATACACCAGCGCCTGATGATCGAAGTCGTACTCGCCGCGGTGTCCCCGGGGGATGTCGCTGTACAGCTCAACGGGAGCGGCATTTGCCGTTCCCAGAATGTAGTCGTCCCGGACCTCTTTCCAGACGGCCCATTCATAAATCCCCTCGGATGTCCAGTAGGATTCTCCTTCGGTCGCCACAAAGATGGCCACATCCCAGGGGCGGGCCATCACCCAGGTGGGCAGATCATCATAAGGGATCGTCTGGATGGAAAAATCCGGATATTCCACGAAAGTCTCTATCGCATGGGTGCCCGCCAGGTCAACCTTGTAGTCCCAGGTGGTATTGTTGTCCTGATCCCACGAATACCGGATATGGCTGTGGGGCACCGGTCGGGTGCCCTCCATATAGAAGGGATCGAGCGGATCGTAGTACTCATTACGAACCTCCAGCTCAGGATAACCATCCCGATCATCGGCGAGATCATAGAAGTAAAAAGGATTCTCAAAGTTAGCCTGGTTGACCAGGTTCTCCGCGACCGGCCGCACGGAATAAATAAACCCGTTGAAGTCCCCGCTTCGGGAGGCGACGAACTCGCTGATATTCCGGATCCGGCTGGCTGCCCAATCCACCTGAATGGGCGCCGGACTTTCGCCATAACCCTGATCGTACCCGGTCTCAGGCCCCAGATGCGGCCAGAACACCGCCCCTTCGACCGGCGGGTCTTCCACATCGCGGGCATTGATCATGAGCGCGAAGCGATGAATGCCCGACGTGCTGGGCGCGGGCAGCAGGCTGATGGCATAGTGATAGTCCGGCAATCCGTTCAGGTTCGGATCGCGGACCCGGGCCAGAAAATCAACCGTCCCATCGGTGCTCACCCCAGCCAGGATGTCTTCAGGAATTTCCCCAAACAGCGTGCGCACCAGTCCATCGACGGAGATATTGAGGTTATAGTTGACTGTATCACCCCGCATCCACCAGTTATCGACCGGCTCAACCCGGACCGTCCAGTTGATCCCTTCGGTAATCTGCACGGTCACGTCATTGACCACCTGATAGGCCACCTGGCCATCGCCATCCTGATCGTCGTACAGATCGGCCAGCAGCTGGCCGTCCACCTGGTAGAAGTCAACGATCAGATTGGCCGCGTTGTCCCCCCCGGTATCAAAGACCCATACCTCATCCTGGAAATCGACTGAGGTCCGCCAATCGCCCGTCTGCTGGATGCTCCCCGGCGGGCCATAAACCGTCACCCGATCGCGGTCGTTCCCGGCATACGGACACTGAATCGTGGCGGACTCCGGTTGGCCATCGCCGTTCGGGTCCAGGTAGTCAATGCGACAGTCGTCAAGGGTCGCTTGCGCCTGCGCCTCACCGCCGGGCACCAGCGTCAGAACAACCGTCGTCAGGGCGACCAGGCCGAGCCACACTCTTATGCCGGCATACATGCCACGTTTCTCCAACGTTACCTCCGGGCGCTTCGGAGTCTCATGGCCCACCCGGCAACCGACTCCCGGAAAGCCCTCCAGAACCGGGCCCGTTCCTGCCGGTCAAAAACCAGCCAGGCGAGGGCGACCAGGCAAAACGGCAACGAGATGATGACCCCGGTAATCACGATCAGCACATTGGCGTCGCTGAAGAACTGACCAGCAATCGCCCTCCCGAAGAACATCAGCAGCGTGGCCGCCAGGATGGTGGCGGCGACCGAAGACGGCGACACCTGGAAGGGCACCAGCCTTTTCATGTCTCGCCACATCAGGAGCATCCCCACCACTGAGGCGAGGACGTGCGCCACCGACAGCCCGACCAGCACATACGCATCCCCCGCCAGCAGGGAGGCGACGGTCCCCACCGCCACCAACACCACCTGCACCGCCGTGGCTTTCATCGCCCAGCTGATTTTTCGGCTGGCGAACAGGCCAAACATCAGGAATTCGCGCAGCAACAGCACGGCGATCAGCGGCGCGGTGATCGCCAGTGACGGGATGGAGGCCTGATATTCCGGGGTGTACAGAATGTCCACCACGAAGTCGGCGTACACCAGTGTGGCCGCCGTGGCCAGCGCCAGCACCACCAGCGAGCTGCGCAAAAACGTATCCAGCAGGGACGCGGCCAGTTCTCGCTGGTCGTGGGCGATGGCCTCCACCACATCCGGATAAAACACGGTGGACACCACCACCGTGCCCAGGGTGGCCGTCATGGTCACCAGCGAGAACGGCGCGTTAAAAAAGGCCGCCGTCTCAAACATATGGGCTTCACCCAAGATCAGTGTGGCCAGCGTGATAAAAATCTGATTGAGTATCCCCAGGGTGAACAGGCTGACCAGCGGCGACATCACCTGCCGCAGATACCCCCACGATACCGCCCGTGGATCAGGCCCCGGCACCGCCTGCCGCATCGGGATGAAGTAGCCCACCATAATGACCACAAACGACAGGAGCAAGGCCATGTAAACCGTTTCCGGCGTCGCCTGTCGCGCGATCCCAAAGTACACGATGATCACCACATACAGCAATGGCTGCAAAAACGTCATCGCCGCCACGGATGCCCGCTGCTTCAGCCCTTTGGCCACGGCGCTGGCGTAGTCGGTCAGGGAGGCGACGAAGCTGGCCACCGCCGCCCAGGCAAAGATCGAATCCTGGCGAATGATCGACAGGCCCACCAGAACCGCCAACAGGCCCACCCCGGTGATGATGCGCACGGCCCCTAACGTATAGACCGTCTGCCGCACCCCGTCCTGGTCATCAAGCGCCTGGTAATGGGAGATGTCCTCGATGACCTTGGCCCCCAGGCCGATATTGCCGATAAACCGACCGAGCGCAAACACCCGCAAGAAATAGGAGACAACGCCGTATTCTTGCGGGATGAGAATGCGGACCAGGATCAGACCGGAGATCATGTTAAATGCTGTGGATAACACACTGGCAACCAGTAAGCCGCTTGAACTGGTGACCAGCTTCCGGTAGTTGACTTCGACCCGCTTCGCCTGTTCTAACACCACACCCTTACCTGCCTTTATCAACGAATAACCATGAACCCAAGACCGACGTATAACCTGGCGCTCACACTGCTGGATCGGCCTGACAGATCGGCTTCCCCTGCGCCAGGGGCAGAAACACCTGTTCATACATGAGTCGGGCGGCGTGTTGGGCGGATAGATGCTCGCTGGCATACGCGTAACCCTGCCGGGCCACCCATTCCGCCGCTGATGGATTGGTGAGTATGTCCACCAGGCGGGCTGCCAACTGCTCAGAGTCGCCAGGCTCCACCAGGTACCCCGTTTTTTGGTCCTCTATGTGGTCAATAATGCCCGTGATCCGGGTCCCCAGGAACACCGAGCCGCAGGCCAGGGCCTCCATCATCACCCGCGGCAGGCCCTCGCTAAACGACGGCAGAACGGTCACTTCCGCGCCGGAATAATAGAGCGGCAGTTGCGGTTGATCCACCCAGCCATGAAAAACGACCTGTTCCTCCAGCCCCAGCCGCCCGATCTGCTCCTGGAGCTGTCTCTTTTGGGGGCCTTCGCCAAGCAGATGCAGCCGGACACCGGGCACGTGATCGCAGACCGCCGGCAACGCCTCCACCAGGTGTTGCACCCCCTTTTCATGGGACAAACGCCCCACATAAAGCACAGGCCGCTGGCCGTCAGCCCACCCCAGGCGCTCACGGGCGTCCGGGATGGGATGGAACCGGTCCGCGTCCACGCCATCCGGGATCAGCACCATATTCTCTGGCGGGGTGCCGGTCCTGCCCCACCACCACCGCATCTCTTCGCTGGTCACAATGACGGCCGCACAAAAGCGGGCGGAGAGCCGGGCCATCACCTTAAGCACCTGCGTGACCGACCAGTCAAAGGGATTACCATGGGCGATTCGCTCGTAGATGTTGCCCGGCACCTTCAAGAC
>DAOTXK010000403.1:0-15489 GCA_034435395.1 Anaerolineae bacterium
CGGGACGCTGACCAACACGGTCCGGGTGGTTTAGCGTCCCCGACCCTCCAGCGAAGTGCCTGATGGCGCGCCTATCCGAAGCACTGCGGCAGCAGGTCATCGAGCGAGCCGGGGGGCGCGGTGAGCACTTGCCAGACGCCCCAGGCCATCGTTGTCGAGAGGAGATAGGACCCGCCCTCGTCCCTACGATTCCGCCATCTGCCGCTGAATCTCGGCCAGCTCCTCCGGCGTATTGACGTTGACGAACGAGCGCAGGTCGGGGTCGAAGCGTTTAACCTCCGCCTCCTCCACAAACCGCACCCGCACCTGGCCGAAAAAACCGACTATCTTGAGCCGATCCTGTTCGATCTGCTCGCGCATCGGTCCCAGGCAGGTCTTGTGGTAGACGGCGTGCAGCGTTTCCGGGAAACCGTTGATGCGCGGTACAATCACGTCGTATCCCTGGCGCAGGCCGATCAGGTGTTCCAGCAGCGTGGGGTTGAGGAACGGCATGTCGCAGGCCACGCAGAGCGTGTGCCCGGTCGGGCTGTGGGTGACTGCCGAGTACAGGCCGCCCAGCGAGCCTTTGTCCGGGATCACGTCGCCGAACATGGGCAGGCCCAGCGGCGCATAGTCGTCCGGGCGGTTGGTGATCAGGATGATCGGCGCGCCCAGCGGCGTGAGACGCGCCAGCACGTGCTGGATCAGGGTCTTGCCCAGCAGCGGCGCGAAACTTTTATCGGTGCCCATCCGGCTGGAGCGACCCCCGGCCAGGATGGCGATGGTTATCCCGTCAGACATGGCATCTGCTCCTTAAACCAGCCATGATACACCATCATCGCCCGTTGATCACCAGCCGTTTCCACACACCGGACATACGGCCCATCCGGGCGAAGTTTGGCCCGCCCGGCCCGAATCGACAGAGTTAGCAGAGAAGCCCCATGGCCCAATTCTTCAACGTCCTCCCTCCCGATGAGGCCCGTGCCCACTGGCTGGACCAGGTGACTCACCGCACCGCCCTTCAACCGGACGCCGGGGCGCTCGACCGGGCGGCGGCGCTGCGGGAGCCGGTGGTTGTGGGCCAGGCTCCCAGCCCGGAGGACCTGCCCGCCTTCCGGCGCTCGACGGTGGATGGTTACGCCGTCCGGGCCGCCGATACGTTCGGGGCTGGCGAGTCGCTGCCCGCCTATCTGACTGTGGTCGGCGAGGCGCGCATGGGTGAACGGCCGACTGTCACAGTGGAGCCGGGGCAGGCCGTCCTGATCCACACCGGGGCCATGATCCCCGATGGCGCGGACGCGGTGGTCATGGTCGAGCACACGCAGCCCGCCGCCGACGACGAGATCGAGGTGCTCCGGCGGGTCGCGCCGGGCGAGAACGTCCTGCAGGTGGGCGAGGATGTGCGGCGGGGCGAGGCCATCCTGCCCGCCGGATCGCGCCTGCGTCCGCAGGATATCGGCGCATTGCTGGCGCTCGGCCTGGGGAGCGCGGCTCACCCGCTGGCGGTCCGGGCGCGGCCCCGTCTGGCCATCTTCTCCACCGGCGACGAGGTCGTCCCTCCGGCGGAGACGCCAGGGCCGGGCCAGATTCGCGATATCAACAGCCACACCATCAGCGCGCTGGCCGCTGAGGCAGGGGCGATTCCCGACCGGTGCGGCGTCATCCCCGACCAGCCGGAGGCGCTACAAACCGCGCTGCGTCTGGCCGCGGCCCCGCCCGCAGCCGCTGACATGATCGTCGTCACCGCCGGGAGCAGCGTCAGCGCCCGCGACCAAACCGCCGACGTGATCAATCGTCTGGCGGCGGAATTCGGCGGACCGGGCGTGCTGGTGCACGGCGTGGCCATGAAACCCGGCAAGCCGACTATCCTGGCCGTGGTGGGCGGCAGGCCAGTGCTGGGGCTGCCCGGCAACCCCGTCAGCGCCATGGTGGCCTTCTGGCGGTTCGGGGTACCGGCCATCTACCACCTGATGGCGGCGCGGATGCCCTTCCGGCCCCGCCTGCGCGCCGTGCTGACGGCCAACGTGCCCAGCGCCGCCGGGCGGGAGGACTACGTGCCGGTCGTGCTGCGCGAGGCGGGTGAGCAGGTGTTGGCCGAGCCAGTCTTCGGCAAGAGCAACCTGATCTTCACCCTGGTCCGGTCGGATGGCCTGCTCAAAGTGCCGCTCAATGCCACCGGCCTGCGGGCGGGCGAAGCGGCGGACGTTTACTTTTTCTGACGCGGGGGAGCCTGTTGGTTTTTTGATCAGGCCATTCCGGGCCTCTCATCATTCGCCGGGGCGCGGTATCATAGGTGGCGATACTCTTTTCGTATCACCACAATGGTCTGCCCACGGCCACGAGGAGAGCTGTCCCGATGCCTGCTTTGTCTGCCTCGACTATCACGCCGGACCGCGAGACCGCTCGCCGCCTCTTCGCCCAGGGCGACCTGCTGCCGGTGTACCGGACCCTGCTGGCCGATCTGGAGACGCCGGTCTCGGTCTACCTCAAGCTGGCGCGAACCGGTCCCGTCTCCTTCCTGTTGGAGAGCGTGGAGGGCGGCGAGCAGGTTGGACGCTACTCCTTCCTGGGCGTCAACCCCAGGGGCCTGATCACCGTGCAGGGAGATACGGTCACGCGGTCGGTCGCTGGCGAGACGGCCTGCCGCCCTCTGTCGCCGGGTGAGGACCCGCTCCACGCCGTGGAAGCGGAACTGGGGCGCTACAGGCCGGTCCGGCTGGAGGGGCTGCCGCGCTTCGTCGGCGGTGCGGTGGGCTACCTGAGCTATGACGTGGTCCGCTACGTGGAGCGCCTGCCAGCCACAGCGACCATCGATCTGGACGTGCCGGACCTGGCCTTCATGCTGCCGGACACGCTGGTGATCTTCGACCATGCCAAACATCAGCTCCTCGTCCTGGCCAACGCCCATGTGTCCGCCGGGGCCGTCCAGGCCGGCGACCCCGACGCCGCCTACGACGCCGCCGTGGCCCGCATCGACCAGGTCGTGGCCGCGCTGAAGCAGCCGCTCCCGCCCATCCCCCGGGCGGAACAGGCCCTCGGCGACGAGCTGCATTCCAACATGACCCAGGCGCGCTTCGAGGCCAACGTGCGGGCCGCCAAGGAGTACATCGCCGCCGGGGACGCTTTCCAGATCGTGCTCTCGCAGCGCTTTCGCTGCCGGACCAGCGCCCCACCCTTCGCCATCTACCGGGCGCTGCGGGCGCTGAACCCCTCGCCCTACATGTTTTTCCTGCACTTCGGCGACGATCTTTGCCTGGTGGGGGCCTCGCCGGAGATGATGGTCCGGCTGGAGGACGGGATCGCCACCATGCGCCCCATCGCCGGGACCCGTCCGCGCGGCGCGACCGAGGCCGAGGATGCCCGCCTGGCCGAGGAGCTGATCAGCGATCCCAAGGAGCGGGCCGAGCACGTCATGCTGGTGGACCTGGGGCGCAACGACCTGGGCCGCGTCTGCCAGTACGGCACGGTGCGCGTGCCGGAGATGATGACCATCGAGCGCTACTCGCACGTGATGCACATCGTCAGCCAGGTGCAGGGCCGGCTCCGCCCGGGGATGAACGCCTTCGACCTGCTGCGGGCCACCATCCCGGCGGGGACGCTCAGCGGCGCGCCCAAAGTGCGGGCCATGGAGATCATCGAGGAGCTGGAAGGCACCCGGCGCGGCCCCTACGGCGGCGCGGTGGGTTACTTCAGCCACGACGGCTCGATGGACACCTGCATCACCATCCGCACGCTGCTGATGCAGGGCGACACGGTCACCATCCAGGCCGGGGCGGGCATCGTGGCCGACAGCGACCCGACCCGCGAGTACGAGGAGACCATCAACAAGGCCCGCGCCCTGGCCGTCGCCATCCAGAACGCCGAGCGCGGGCTGGACTGACCGCCAGGGGCGCGCCGGGCCGCCCAGCGCACGCTGACCTCGTACAGAACCAGCCACAGCAGCCCGCTGATGACCATGGCCGGGGGATCGATTCCAGGCCGATCGGCTGGGCCAGCACGCCCGCCAGGCTGGGCAGGATGGCGAACCCGACCCCCGCCGTTCCCGCCTGGAAGCCGATGGCGTTGGCCGCGTGGACCGGACCCGACCGGCCCGTCTCCGACGCCGACTGCTCCGGCGCTGAGACTGTCACCCTGAACGGCTCCGCCAGCAGCGACTCCGACGGCGCGATCGTCAGCTACGCCTGGACTGAGAACAGTGCCGAGATCGCCACCAGCTTCAGCCCGCAGGTCGAGTGGCGGGGGACGGTGTGTTACAATATGGTCCTGTTCGCCGTCAATCACCCGGGGGGAGTTCACCCCTGCCTTGCGCCATGATCGTCGGAACCTGTCTCATCGAACTGGACCTGCCGGGCATCGGCTCGCTCAAGCAGAAGCGGAGCTGCCTCAAATCCCTGATCGCGCAGGTGCACAAAAAGTTCCATGTCTCAGCGGCGGAGATCGACCTGCATGACGTGTGGCAGTCGAGCACGCTCGGCGTGGCCGTCGTCAGCAACGGCTCGGTCCATGCGGAGCGCGTGCTGGAGAGCGTCGTCCGCTGGATCGAGGACAACCGCCCCGACGTGCTGATCATCGACTACCACGTCGAATCCATCCATTGTTGAGGGTGGCGGACGCCTCCCTATCATGAGTGCGGTCAGCGTGCCGGAGCGCACCAGGGAACACCCTCACGCACCATGAGAGAGAAGCCAAAAATGTCCGTTGAGGAAGGCCCTGCCGCCGGCAAAGGAGACACGCCATGATCGCCGTCATCGACTACGGGGCCAGCAACCTGCGCAGCGTCATGCACGCGCTCAAGCACCTTGGAGCCGACGCCCGCATCGCCCGCCATCCGGATGAACTGGGCAGCGCTGATGGCATCATCCTGCCGGGGGTGGGGGCGTTTGGGGCGGGCATGGACCAGCTCCGGGCGGGGGGCTTCGAGGGGCCGCTCCGGCGAAGCGTGGCCGGGGGCACGCCGCTGCTGGGCATCTGCCTGGGGATGCAGTTCCTGTTTGAGGTCAGCGAGGAGAGGGGCGAACATGCCGGGCTGGGCCTGCTGCTGGGGCGGGTGGTGCGCTTTCCGGAGGATGGCGGCCTCAAAGTGCCGCACATGGGCTGGAACCAGCTTCATCCCCGGCGGGAATCGCCGCTGCTGGCGGGCATCCCGGCGGGGGGGTATGTCTACTTTGTGCACAGCTTTTACGTCCGTCCCGCCGACGAAGCGGATGTGCTGGCCGAGACCGACTATGGCCGGTGGTTCGCCTCGGTGGTGGGGCGCGGCAGCGTCTACGGCGTGCAATTCCACCCGGAGAAAAGCCAGGCGGTTGGTTTGCGCCTCCTGGACAACTTCGTTCGGCTGGTGGGATAATACCGTTGAGCGTTTGTGCTTTCCTTCATCGCTGCCCCGCAAGCGGCTCCCCAGTCCCGAGAAATAAAGTTAGTGTTGAAGGAGAATGCGCATGTACCGCTGGTATGTGGCCCTTATGCTGGCCGCGATGCTGGCTCTGTCCGGCCTGGTCGCCGGTCAGGTTGAGCAGGCGGTCGCCCAGACCGATCCGCTGGCGGCCTGCGCCGAGGCGCTGGCCAACTACACGCCCGTCGTCGGCACCAACCGCTACCCGACGCCTGACGATCTGCCGCTGCCCCCTGTCCGTGAAGCGTATATCGATCCGGCCTTCGGGACGTGTGTGGTGCGCGTCACCGACCGCTGGAACGACTTCGACAGCCCCCAGGTCGGCCTGAAGAACGAGTATTCGCGCGTGCAGGCTTTTAACGCCGACGAGTCGCTGATCATGGTTCGCGGCGTGGAGGGGGACTGGTTCCTTTATGGCGCGCCGTCGCTGGCACCGATCCAGCGCCTGGAGGCCGGGGTCTCCATCGACGAGCCGCGCTGGGACGCCCAGAATCCGCTGCGGTTCACCGTCTCCCCCTGGGCCGATGGCCTGCCGCAACTGTGGGCCGTCACGCTCACCGGGCGCGGCCCGGATATGGCGGCGGAGGCCGGGCTGGTCCACGACTTCAGCGGCGAACTGCCGCCGGAGTGGAATGCGACCGTCGTCTGGCGGCGCTGGGAAGGGAGTCCCTCTAACGACAGCCGCTACGACGCCTTCATGGCCGAGGACGGGGACTTCATCACGCGCGGCCTGGTGAGCTACGACTGGCAGACCGGCCAGATTCTCGGCCTGTACAGCGTCCCGCACGGCGAGGTGAACGAGCCGGACAACGTCGGCATGTCGCCGTCGGGGGCCACGGTGATGGCCCAGTTTGAGTGCTGTCCCGAAGGGCAGCTGGGCACCTATGAGGAACCGTGCGGGGCGATGGTCTACACCCGCGACCTGACCCAGGGCTGGGGTATCTCGCGCTGCATCGGCCACAACGACATGACGTTTGACGCGCAGGGGCGCGAGGTGATCGTCCACCAGGAGACCACAACCGACCAGATCGTGATGACCGACCTGGCGACAGGCGAGACCACGGCCCTGCTCGACCTGGACTTCTCGACGGGTATCTACGGCCTGCACATCTCCGGGCGGGCGTTCGACCGTCCCGGCTGGGTGGCGGTGTCCGTTCATCCGGAAGAATCCCCGCTCGACTTCAGCAACCCGTTCTGGATGGTGGGCATAGTTTTTGCTCTGGAGCTGGCTCCTGACCCCCGCGTGGTCCAGCTGGCGCACCATCATTCGATCCGGAGCGAAGCTGAGATGGATTATTTCGCCGAGCCGCAGGTCACGGTCAACCGCGACTTCACGCGGCTGCTGTTCACTTCCAACTGGAGCGCCTACGGCACGGGCGAGGTGGAGATGTACCTGATCGCCCTGCCCGACGACTGGCCGGAGCGCCTGCCGTGACCCGGCTCCCGATCCGGTGAACGTCCGAGGCCGTCCGAGGCAAGGGAGTCAATCCCTTGCCTTTTGTCCGGTCGCCTTTTATAACTTGGGGACTGGGCGACCGGTTGCCGAAGTAGAACAGGTTCGTGATTTGAAATAGCCTGATCGGTTCAGATACCCTGCCCGGCCCCCACCCCTGGCCCCTCCCCCATAATGAGAGGGAGGGGATGGCCCGCCCAGGGGGGAACTGGCTCCCCTCCCCACGGGTGGGGGAAGGGGTTGGGGGATGGGGGGCGTCGGGCTTTTTCCAATTTTGAACCAGAGTTTACTGAGGAACCATGATCATCTACCCGGCCATTGATTTGCGCGGCGGCAGGGTCGTCCGCTTGCAGGGGGGCGACCCCTCTCGCCAGACGGTTTACAGCGACGATCCGCTGGCGGTCGCCGCCCGCTGGCGGGAGGCCGGCGCGGACTGGCTGCACGTGATCAACCTGGACGGCGCGTTCCAGCAGGCCAACGACAACCTGGCCATCCTGGCGGCGCTGGCGAAGCAGTCGGTCAGCATTCAGTTTGGCGGCGGGATTCGGTCGCTGGACGACGCGGCGCGGGCCATCGACGCAGGCGCGGCACGGGTTATCCTGGGAACGGCGGCGGCCCAGGACCCCGACCTGGTGAGCGATTTTATCGCCCGTTGGGGCGCGGCGCGGCTGACGGTGGCCCTCGATGCGCGGGGGGACCGGGTCGCCACGCACGGCTGGCAGGAATCCTCCGCCTGGACGCCCGCCGACCTGGGACGCGCCTTCGCCCGGCGCGGCGCGATCCACGCCCTGTACACCGACGTGAGCCGCGACGGTGCGCTGGAGGGCGTCAACGTGGCTGCCACCGTCCGGCTGGCGGAGGACACCGGCCTGCAGGTGATCGCCTCCGGCGGGGTGGCCTCGCTGCGGGAGGTGAGCGCGCTGCGCGAGAGCGGTAAAGTCGCCGGGGCGGTGCTGGGCAAGGCGCTGTACGAGGGCCTGATCGACCTGGCGGAGGCCATCCGTCTGGCTGGTGTGTGCTGAGCGGGGGCGTCCCGCTGAATGCCCGGCGCCATTCGTCATCACAGTTGACCGAGGAGGTTATCATGCGCGTGGTGGTTATCGGCGGCAGCGGACACGTGGGTACGTACCTGGTGCCGCGCCTGGTGGAGGCCGGGCACGAGGTGATCAATATCACCCGGGGCAAACGCGCTCCCTACCGCCCGCACGCCGCCTGGAAGTCCGTGCGGCGGGTGGAGATGGACCGGACGGCGGAAGAGGCAAAGGGGACCTTCGGGGAGAAGATCGCCGGTTTGGGACCCGACGCCGTCATCGACATGATCTGCTTCACGCCGGAGAGCGCCCGGCAGATCGTGGAGGCGCTGCGCGGCAGAGTGCGGCATTTCCTGCACTGCGGCACGATCTGGATTCACGGCCCCGGCGTGGAAGTCCCCACTACCGAGGAGCAGCCCCGCCGCCCCATCAGCGACTACGGCCACCAAAAAGCCCAGATCGAAGCCTACCTGCTGGACGAAGCGCGACGGCACGGCTTCCCGGCCACCTGCCTGCATCCGGGGCACATCGTCGGGCCGGGTTGGGTGCCGCTTAACCCGGTGGCCAACTTCAACCCGACGGTTTACGGCCAGCTGGCGCGCGGCGAGCCGGTGGCCCTGCCCAACCTGGGCCTGGAGACCGTGCACCACGTCCACGCCGACGATGTGGCGCAGGCCTTCCTGAAAGCGCTGACCCACTGGAGCGCGGCAGTGGGTGAGAGCTTCCACGTGGTCTCCCCGGCGGCGGTGACGCTGCGCGGCTACGCGGAGGCGGTGGCGTCCTGGTTCGGGCAGACGGCTGATCTGAGCTTCCTGCCCTGGGAGCAGTGGCGCGCCACCGTCACGGAGGAAGAGGCCGCTGCCACCTGGGATCACATCGCCCGCAGCCCCAATTGCAGCATCGCCAAGGCCCGCCGCCTGATCGACTACCAGCCGCGTTACACCTCCCTGCAAGCGGTTTATGAGTCGGTGATGTGGCTGGTCGAGAACGGCCAGATCGACGTGTATGGAGAGGGCGGTTAGGAGGTATATACGATGGGCACGCGGGAACTCGGCGACATGACCCGCGATGATCGGAAAGTGCGGTGCGGGAGCTGATGTGGGAAGTGCTCTGGGAGGTCTATGAGGAATAAACGAGCCGCCGTGGTTCGACGCGGCTGGTGGGTGATTCTGCTCGGCGCGGCGGCCTGCGGCGCGGTCCCGTCGCCGTACCCGCTCGCCACCCTGGCCGTGCCGACGCCCATTTACCAGGTCACGCCGGGGCCGGACGAGGTGGCCTGGGAACTGCCGGGCAGTCTGGGACTGACCCATGCCTACGTCGGCACGCTGACGGCCCTGGAAACGGGGGCCAGGCAGACCATCCTGATCCTGATGACCGGGCTGTGGCCGGTCTCGCCGTTGTCCGGGTCCCGCCAGGTCTCGCTGACGCTGCGCTGCCAGGGCGTGGACGCCGACCGGGCACGCTGGCATGTCAAGCCAGCCGCGTTCGAGACGCCCGCCCCGCCCGCCGACCTGGCCTGCGGCGAGTCAACGTCGGCCACCTTCTCCTACGATCACGCCTTTCGCCGCCTGTTGATTGAGCTGCCCGCCGGGGCGCTGGGCGCGCTTTCCTACACGCTGACAGCCAGCGTCCACGGGCCGTATTAACGGCTGCTGATAAACGCCTTGAGTTGAGGGAAACGGCCATGCTCGCCAAACGGATCATCCCCTGCCTGGACGTGCGCGACGGGCGTGTGGTGAAAGGTGTCAACTTCGTGGACCTGCGCGACGCCGGCGACCCGGTGGAGCACGCCCGCGTCTATGACCGGGAAGGCGCTGACGAGCTGACCCTGCTGGACATCACGGCCAGCCACGAGGGACGCCAGACCATGCTGGACGTGGTGCGGCGGGTGGCGGAGAACGTGTTTATCCCCTTCTGCGTGGGCGGCGGCATCCGCACCATCGAGGACATCCGGGCCACGCTGCTGGCCGGGGCGGACAAGGTCTCAATCAACAGCGCCGCCGTGCGCAGCCCGGCCATCATCAGCGAGGGCGCGGAGAAGTTCGGCAGCCAGTGCATCGTGGTGGCCATCGACCCCAAGCGCGTGGCTGGCCGGTGGGTGGTGCACATCAACGGCGGGCGCGTCCCCACGGACAAAGAGGCGGTCGCCTGGGCCAGGGAAGTCGAGGAGCGGGGCGCGGGCGAGATTCTGCTGACCAGCATGGACCGCGACGGCACGCAGATCGGCTACGACATCGAGATGACGCAGGCCATCGCCGGGGCGGTCAGGATTCCGGTGATCGCCTCCGGCGGGGCGGGCCGGCTCGAACACTTCCATGAGGCGCTGACCGTCGGCGGGGCGGACGCGGCCCTGGCGGCCAGCCTGTTCCACTTCCGGCAGCTGTCCATCGGCGCGGTCAAACGTTACCTGGCCGCGCGCGGCGTCCCGGTGCGGCTGACGGGGGACGCCCCATGACCCGCCCGGCGGATCGCCGCCGGGGATGATGGCGTGGCTGATGGCCTCCCCGAAGACCGCCTTTAGGGGGATGGGGATGGGCAGGGGGGCCACGGCGCGGTGGATGCTCCCCCAGCGATCGTTATCCGGTAGCCAGAATCGGGGGCGTTGCCTATACTGCTGGGCAGCGAACGTTGCCCTGACTGCCAAAGGATATCCCATGACAGATACCATCTGCATCGGCGTGCCGTATTTCCTGGGGGAGCGAGTCGCGGGCCGCTCGGCGGCGGACGAGATTCGGGCCAGCGGCCTGGCGGCGGCGATCGGCGCGCCCTGGATCGACGTGGCCCCGGACTTCGCCGCCCACCCCGACCCCATCGTCGCCGTCAACCGCGCCCTGGCCGAGATCATCGCCGCCCACCGCGCCCGCGCCCCCCTGATCTTCGCCGAGGATTGTGTGAGCGCGCTGGGGGCGATGAAAGGGCTGGCGGGGCACGATCCGGTCGTGCTGTGGCTGGACGCACACGGCGACTTCAACACCCCGGCGACCACGCCCAGCGGTTTCCTGGGGGGGATGCCGCTGGCCATGCTGGTCGGGCGGGGTGATATGCGCCTGATGCAGGGCCTTGACCTGGCCCCCATCCCGGAGGAGGACGTGGTCATCACCGACGCCCGCAACCTCGACCCGGAAGAGGCCGCCGCGCTGCGGGCCAGCGCCGTCACCCACCTGCGGGACTTCGATGCCCTGATGGCCTTCCTGCTGACGGGCAGGCCGCTTTATGTGCATGTGGACATCGACGTGGTCGATCCCGCCGAGATGCCCGCCGTAGGTTATCCCGCTCCCGGCGGCCCGTCGCTGAATCAGGTGGCGGCGACGCTCACCCGCGTGGCCAGGGACGGGCGCGTGGCCGGGATATCCTTCAGCCTGTGGGATGCCGGGCTGGCCGCCGATGATCGTCCCTTGCAGGGGACGCTGACGCTGGTGCGGGCCTTTCTGGACGGGATGGAGGGCTAGGGGCGCGCCGGGCGCATGGCTGGCCGCGAGCCGGATGGAGGCGGCGCTGGCTCCCACGCCGGGACAGGCCATCCCGGCCCCGTTCGGTGGGTATAATAAGGGCGCTGGCGACAGCGACCCAACCGGCCAGAGGGGCAGAGGTCCCATGACGCTCAAATGGAACGAACAGGGGTTGATCCCCGCCGTGGTGCAGGACGCCGAGACGGGACAGGTGCTGATGGTGGCCTGGATGAACGCCGAAGCGCTGCGTCTCACCCGCCAGACCGGCCAGACGCACTTCTGGAGCCGCCGCCGGGGTGAGCTGTGGCACAAGGGGGCCACCTCCGGCCACACCCAGGCGGTGGTCAGCATCCAGGTGGACTGTGACGAGGATGTGTTGCTGGTGCGGGTGCGCCCGGCGGGTCCGGCCTGCCACACCGGTGAGACGAGTTGCTTCTTCCGCGCGCTGGACGACGTGCTGGCGGATGACAACTGATTAGCGCTTCCCTGATGGCCTGGCCACTCCCGGCGGCAGACACGATCATCTGCCGCTGCCAAGGACACGCCCATGAGTGACTTTCTGGATACCCTGTTCGCCATCATCGAGGACCGGAAGGCTCACCCGGTTGAAGGCTCCTACACCAACCGTCTGCTTGACGCCGGGCTGGACACGATCACGCAGAAAGTGGGGGAGGAAGCGGTCGAGGCCATCATCGCCGCTCACAGCCAATCCGATCAGCGGTTGGTGGAAGAACTGGCCGACCTGACCTACCACAGCCTGGTCCTGCTGGCGTACAAGGGACTCACCCCGGACGACGTGCGGGCCGAACTGGAGAAGCGTCACCTGCCCCGCTGATGGGCGTTGGCCTCCCTGATCGTTCGGCGTGCGGGATCAGGCGCGGCTCCCGCCGTCACTTTGTCAAAAATCCAGTATTAATTGACAGGTTCTATAATTTTCTGGATAATGGGGCTAAGCGGGTCGTTGAGCGTCGTGGCACCTACCGGCGTCGTGGCGACCCGTTTGTCGTAGGTCGAGCTTGTTGGGAGCGGTTCGGGGCACAGGGTGCCATGGCGACGGTGGCTGAAGCGGTCCAAATCTACAACAAGCGGGGGCGGAGCCGCCTGAGCATCGGCGACCTGGAGGGCGCGCTGGTCGATCTCAGCCGGGCCATCGCCCTGGCCCCCGACTGTGCCGAGGCGTATCAGTACCGGGGCATGGTCTACCAGTGCCTGGGCGATCTGAGGCGGGCCATCGCCGACTTCACCGCCGTCGTGAAGCTCGCGCCGCCCTCCGGCGAACTGGTCTGCCGGGCCTGTTATCACCGGGCCATGGCCCGGCTCAGCCTGGGTGATCTGGAGGGCGCGAAGGTCGATTTCACCACCATCATTCGCTGCCGGCCGGAGTCAGGCGAAGCGTACCTCCACCGGGGCACGATCCGCTACACCCAGGGCGACCTGCCGGGAGCCATCGCCGACTTTGGCGAGGCCATCCGCCTAGCCCCGGACCAGGACACGGCCTACGTATGGCGCGGCAACACGCGCCGGGAGTATGGCGACCTGGCCGGGGCCATTGCCGATTACAACGCGGCCATCAGTCTCTGCACGGCTGATGTCCGCGTTTTTTTGGGTCGAGGCTCGCTGCGCGCCCGAACCGGGGATTTCCAGGGCGCGCTGGCCGACCTGACCGAGTACCTCCGCTGGGGGGGCGGGCGGGACTTCGGCAACCAGGACGCGGTCGAGCGGCAGATCGCGGCGCTGCGGGAGAAGCTCCGGCGGGACGGCCAGACCGTAAGTTAGAAAATCCCACCCCAGTTATTTCTCCGCCGGTCCGTTTTCCCCTATAATGAAGGCCAGTGATGGACATCCACCCTGTAGCCCGGAGGTGGCGCGTGGATATCTGGGGGCTGCTGGCTTTATTTTTTGTGGGCGCTTTTTTCGCCCTCCTGATCATCGCTCTCTTTTATTGGTGGACGGTGCGCCCGCGCCTGCTGGAAATCCTGCCGCCGCCGGTCTCCCCGCTGCCACGTGATGCCCACCTGGAGGACGCCATCCAGTCGCTCAACGAGGCGCTGGTCAGGCATAGCTCGCTGATCGCCCGGCTGCCGACCAGTTATGCCCTCCGCGCCGGGGAAGGCAGCCCGCCAGACCAGGCAGCCCTGGCGGCGCTGCAAGACGCCCAGGCGGAACAGACCGCGGCGCTGTCTCGCCTGGCGGGGCAGATCGGCGCGCTGACGGGGACACAGGAGTCGCTGGCCAGAGATTATGAGGCGCTGCGCGAGCGGCTCTCGGATTCGCAGGTCGCCCTGGGCGAGCTTCAGGCCCTGCTCAAAGCCCTGAACGCCGGCAACCTGAGCACCAGCGCGGCGCTGACCCGGCAGGGGGAGGCCCTTCAGATGCTGCAAGAACGCCAGGCGCGCGACAGCGACGTGCTGGCCATCCTGCAAGGGCAGGCCGCCGAGGGGCAGGCCGCCCTGCGAGCGGGACTGGACGAACTCCATCGGCGGCTGGAGGCGCTCAACGTGGAAACGCTGAGGGCGGCCCTGGCCGGGGAACGGGGCCCCGCGCACGACCGGGCGTTGGAAGCCCTGCGGGGGGAGATCGCCAGCTACCAGGCCGATCTGCGAACCGGCCTGGACGGACTGCAGGCGTTCATCCAGACCCTCACCGTGGATCACCTCAACACCACCCTGGCCGAGCAGGGGGAGACGCTCAAGGCCATCCAGGCGCAGCGCCAGCGCGATGACGAAGCGCTGGCGGCCCTGCGCGAGGGGGTCGCCGGGCAGACGGCGGCCCTGCAGGCCGACCTAGCCGAACTGCAACGGCTGCTGACAGCGCTGGGCGAGGATGCGATCACCACCAGCGCCGCCCTGGCCGAACAGGGCGAGACGCTCCAGGCGCTCCAGGCACGGCAGGCGCGCAGCGAGGAAGCGCTGACCGAGCTGCGCGAGCAGATCGCTCGGGTGCTGGCCAGTCAGCAGGCCCACACCCGGATGCTGGACGCCCTGGCGGATCAGACCATCCCCCTCCAGCGCATCATCCGCGAGGAGAAAATTGTTGTGCAGGACCGCCTGCAGGACATCAAAGGTATCGGCCCGGTGTTTTCGGGTCTGCTCCTGGAGCACGGCATCCGCACCTTTGAGCAGCTGTCACGGCTCACGCCGCAGGAGTTGCGCGCCCTGGTGGACGTGCCGCGCTGGCGGGCCATCGACGCCGAGAGCTGGATTGAGCAGGCCAAGCTGTTTGCCTCGCAGCGCCAGAAGATGGAGGACGCCACGTGAGCGCCTCCCCCGGTCCTGAACATCCGACCCGCCTGGTCCGGAGGCTGGATGTGGTGCTGCTCGGCGGATTGTTGATGCTGGCGGCGCTGGCGGCGGTTTTCCTGCTGGCCCAGGGGGCGACGGGCCGGACGGGGGTCCTCATGCTCGTCGCGCCCACGGAAACCCCCACGGCCACGCCGACCGCTACCCCGACCGTGACCCCGTCGTCGACGGCCACGCCGACGGCGACCCGCACCCTGACCCCCACCCCCACCGCCACCGCGACCCCCACGCCAACGGACACCGACACGCCCACGCCGACGATCACGCCTTCCCGCACGCCGCGCCCGGTGGCCACGCCGGTGGTCGAGCCGCTGGACGTGAGCGGGCTTTTCGCCGGGGTGCCGTTCACCATCCACGGCGCAGGGACGCCCGGCGAGACCATCGCCCTGTATGACAATAACCTCCTGCAGGCCACCGCTGTGGTGGATGACGGTGGCAGATGGCAGATCGCCGTTCGCGGCCTGTCGGCGGGCGCTCACCGGCTGGTGGTGGTCGCCATTGACCCGGACGGCAGCCGCAGCGGGACCGCGCCGGTGGGCTTCACCGTGGTGCGGGCGCCGACGGCGACAGCCACGTCGACGCCGACCCGCACGCCAACGGCCACCCCCACTGATACACCGACAGCCACTCGCACGCCGACCCACACGCCGACCGCCACTCCCAGCGACACACCGACGGCTACCGCCACGCCAACCCGCACGCCGCGTCCGCCCTCCCTCACGCCGACTGCGCGCCCATCTGACACGCCGACGACTACCACCACGACGACCCGCACGCCGCGCGTCACCGCCACCGCCCCGTCGCTGGCTCTCCAGCCAACGGCCACCCGCACGCTGCGCCCGCCATCGATCACGCCGACTGCGCGCCCGTCTGATACGCCGACGAC